>QHVS01000097.1 GCA_003223635.1 Acidobacteriota bacterium
CATCGTTCATCCTTCATCGTTTTGGAAAGGGCGATCGCTCTCTCAACGCACACGTCGGAGTTGATGTAGTCGAACTGTGCGAAACGCCCGAGAAGTCGAAGGCCGGTCGCGGCGACAGAGTCGCGCAGAGCCTTCACATTCCTGCTGTAATCGAGGTCGTACACCGGATAGCCGTACTGGAAGCGGATCACGCGGCGATAGGAGATCTCATCCCGCTTCACGAAGCCGATCCGCTCCAGTTCGTCGATCGTCCGCGCCAACACCGCCTGGTCGTCCATCTCCCAGATGCCGTCGCCTTCGTTGGCCGTGATTTCGGCCATGATCGCCGATCCGCCCGTGGGAACATTGCGCTCGCTGAAATTCTGAGGAAATGAGAGGCGGTGGAAGAGGATGTCCGGATCGGGAATGTAGATCGCGGTGTACGGAAACCCCGGATCGTTGCGGCAGCCGATCAGCACGTTGATCAGCGCGTTGTAACGAAGGCGTGACGCGGCCTGGCGCGCCTCAGACGGAGCGTCGCGCCAGATGCCGAGCAGCTCGTGGATCGGAATCGTTGAAACGAGGGCGGCGTAGGTTCGTGATTCGCCGTTCGTAGTTCGCACCGACCACTTCTTTCCGCTGCGGGCCACCTCCGCCACGGGGCATGACGTGCGGATCGCTCCCCGGACCTGTTTGCCGAACGCGTGAACCACGGCCTCGTAGCCGCCTTCGTTCGGATAGTAGAAATACAACTGATGCAGATATCCCTCTGTTGGAATTCCGATGGCCGACTTGAGCACATCCTCCATCGGCGGCTTGGGGATGCGGGAGACGAAATCGAGGCCGAGCTTCTCCGGATCGTAGTTCCAGATCTTGCGGTTGTACGGGATGAAGTACTTCTCCGAGATTCCCTTGCCGAACGTGACGTAGGACCATTGGGCGAGATTCGTCGGCTTTTCGTTTGCCCGCGGATTGATCACGTACCCGTACAGGCACTCGAAGTTGTCTTCCGGCGGGAGCGAGGCCAGATCGTTCTCGAACGGATACTTCACCAGCCGCCCCTTGAACCAGATGCGGTTCTCGCGGCGGCGTTGGTGAACGTTGTCGCCGAGCGCGCGCACCATCAGGTTCAACACCTCTTTGTTCTTGCTGAACATGATGTGCGGTCCCGCGGCATCGAAGGTAAAGCCCTGATCGATGATCGAGCCGCATAGACCGCCGATGCGCGCGCGTTTCTCGAGGACTTCCACGTTTTTGTCGAGATGGGCTGCCAGTGAGATTCCGGAAATGCCGCCGCCGAGAATTCCGATCAAGCGCTTTCCCGGACAGCGTCAGCGAAGGGCTGAGTGGCGGCGGGGAAGCCGTGCCCGATCTGGGCCACCACCTTCGTCCCTTCCGGCTCGATGGTGTAGTGCATGCGCGGCATGCCGCGGTCGGCCATGTAGCGTTCCAGCGCAGCGTGTTGCCTGCCGCAGTAGAGCATCAGAAATCCACCGCCCCCCGCCCCGATGATCTTTCCGCCGAGAACTTCGAAGCGCTGGCGCACGTCGTCATAGATCTCGTCGACGCGGGAGAAGGTGATCTTGTTCGACAGCTTTTTCTTGGCCTGCCAGTGTTCGTCGAGGAGCTGACCCCAACGATCGAAGTTGCTCGTCTCCACCGCCTCCAGGATGCGGTGTCCGAGGTCCTTGATGCGGTGGAGACTGTCGGCGACGCGGGCGTGATCGACGCTGTCTTTCCGCTGCATAGCCTGGTTCTGATCGGCGAGCACCTCGCGCGCGTCGCGCTCCGTGCCGGTGTAATAGATGTGCGTGTGGGCCACGAACTCGGCGATGTCGCTGCTGCTGGGGGCGAGCTGGCGGACGTTCACCTTGCCGTCGCGGGCAATGTCCAGCACTGTCAGCCCGCCGTACGTGGCCATGTACTGATCCTGCTTTCCGATCCCCTCATTCAGCACATCCAGCTCGATGTGACATGCCTCCTCGGCCAGCGTCTGCAGCGGCACGTAGTCGCGGCGATCGTGATGCAGCGCGTTGAGCAAACCGATCAGGTAGCAGCTCGACGACCCCAGGCCCGTGCCGGCCGGAAGGTCGGCGATGGAAGCGACTTCGAAGGCATCTTCAATCCCGTGCGCCTTCAAAGCCTCGCGCGCCAGCTCGTGGCGCAGATCGTCGACGCGATCAACCGTTTCGGCCTGCGAATAGTGCAGCCGGATCTTGCGGCCGATGACCGGGCGGTTGACCATCACGTACATGAACTTGTCCAGGCCCATGGCGAAGATGAATCCGCCGTGCTGGCTGTAGTACGAGGGAAGATCCGTCCCCCCGCCGCCCAGGGTCACGCGGAAGGGAGTGCGGGTGACGATCACAGTCGGAACCCCGCTGCCGCGGCGTCGGTGTGAAACATCTTCACCGTGTCCAGCGACAGATCGTCGAGCGATTTGCCGACATTGGCAAGCTTCTTCAGGATGTCGCTGGTCACCGTGATGATGTGGCATCCGCAGGCATCGGCCTGAAAGATGTTCAGCAGCTCGCGCGGGCTGGCCCACAGCAGTCTGGCCAACGGCTTCTTGCGCATGGCAGCGAGCGACTCGCGCATGATCGGCACCGGATCTCGGCCCGTGTCGGCGATGCGTCCGGCAAAGACCGAGACGATGGCCGGCACATCTTCATTCAGCGCCTCTGCCGTGCAGCGCACCTGATCGACCGTCATGATCGCGGTGATGTTCAGCTTCACGCCCGCGGAGGCGAGGCGGCGGATGAGCGGAACCGACGATTCGCGGCGGGTGTTGGTAATCGGGATTTTCACGAACACGCCATCGCCCCATGTGGTGATGCGTTTGGCCTGCCGCTCCATCTCCTCGAATTCGTCGGCGAACACTTCGAAGGAGATGGGCATCCCGGAGACGGCCTGCAGCGCCTCGCGGGCGAACTTCTCATAGTCGGTGATTCCGGACTTGCGCATCAGCGTGGGATTCGTGGTGAAGCCCTTCACCAGTCCGCTGTCGCGCGCCGCCACCATGTCCCGGATGTCCGCACCGTCGGCGTAGAGATCGATCCGAAGATTGAGTGCCATAGAACGATTAAGAGGTCACCACCGAGCGCACGAAGTGATCGAGATCACGACAGACCAGATCGGGGCGCTCTCTTCCCCGCTTGGACGCTGACGGCTCATATTCTAGCAGCGCCGTGCGGCAGCCCGCCCGGCGGCCGCACTCCATATCCGTGTCCACGTCGCCGACAAACCACGACTGCGTGAGATCGAGGTCGTATTTCTTCGCCGCCTCCAGGACGAAGAACGGCTTTGGCTTTCGACAGACGCAGCGGTCCTCCGAGCGGTGAAAGCAATAGAAGAATTCGGCGATCGGCGCGCCCTGCAGCTCGTCCAGCAGCCGCGCGTGCACCGCGTCGAGTGCGGCGCGGGTGGTCTTCTTCTTCGCTGCGTCCGGCTGATTGGAGATCACGAAGATCAGCCATCCGTGATCCGACGCGGTCCGCAGCGCCTGGCGCACACCCGGACGGAGCTGCACGTCATCCGGATGGCGCGGCGCATCGCGGCTGTCGGTGTCGGCGTAGTAGACCAGCTCGTTCAGCACGCCGTCACGATCGAGAAAGAGCGCCTTGTTCATGGTCGAAATCGCGGAACGTGGGTCACCGGCGGGAACGCGGCATCGAGATCGACGCCGCGCGGAGGTTGACGAAAAAGCTCTGTTCTTTCAGCCGGGACGACGAAGACTCCGAACGGCCGGCTGTCTCGAGACTTGACGAAGAAGCGCTCGCCGCGCCGGAGCCTGCGGCCCGGACCCGATGCGAACTGCGCGTCGTTGTGAAACATCGAAAGTTGCAGGTGGGCATCGACGCGCGCATACGATCCGGTGGCAATCGGATCGCGGAACCACGGGTGCAAGGCGAGTTGCGGCGACGCGTAGACGCGGTAATCGCCATCTGCCGGGACGATCCATTCCCGCTGTTCGCCGGGCGCGAGAGTCCCGCTCATCCCCGGGAGCCAGAGATCCCGCCATGTCGGCAGGTAGTGCGAGGTGAAGTAACGGCGCAGATCCGGGTGCGTGGCCAGCCAGACCCGCGCGCCGAAATCGCTGATGAATGCCGCCGGCGGCTCAGTGATCCGATACGGCTCGAAGCGCCCGTTCTTCTCCATCACGTCGACGATGGCCCGCAGAAACCAGTAGCGATACGCCGGCGGCCGTCGGATCGCCCACCCCACTCCATCAAACACCTTCCCGTTTGCCGGCGTCGACCGATGCACCTCGCGCATGATCAGGTCCTGATACGCCAGATCGTCTTCCTTCCCCCGAAACAACACGACCCCGATATTGATCAACACGAGCAACGTGACAAAAGTCAGTGTAGCGGCCGGCTTCAGCCGGCCGATCGCGGCTGCCATGAACGGCAGCATCAGAAGAATCACGATTTCGAAATGGTAGTTGTAGAGAAACTTCATCCTGGCGATAAACGCCACGTCCACCACTTGCAGCAGCGCGAGAAAGAACCAGTCGTCCGGAGCGCGCCACTTCGCCACCAGCGTTCGTATAACGCCGATTGCTCCAACGATGAAAATCACGATCGTGGCGGGATCGATCGATCCGAGGGCGAAGTGCGCTCCCGCGCGCGCGATCAGCCGCAATCCGAACGGACCGGCGATCCGGTGCAGAAAGATTCGTGGAACGGCCGGCGCCAGCTTCTCGGCGATGTAGTTGTCGCTCCAGACTGACTGAATCGCCACTCCTACGGAACGCGTGACCAGGAAGTACAGGGCACAACAGGCTAACGCGACGAAAGCGCCCCCCAGAATCGAGGTCGCGCGCCGTAGCCACGGCGCGGCACCGCCGCCGAGGGCGCCGGCGCCCCACCGAACATTGACTACCGCCGCGAGGACCATCGTCATCACCAGCAGCGGCCCCAGTCGGATGTTGGCGAAGCCGGCCAGACAGAAGACGAAGCCGGCGAGAAATTCCTTTCGCTCCTGCAGAAGGAGGAGACCCACAGCGAACAGCGCGCACGAAAGCGTGTCGACACGGAATTCCACCGCGGCCAGCATGAAGAACGAGCTGCAGATGGCGATAGCGATCGCTGCCCCACGCGCTCCGACTTCCACGCCGGCATTGCGCATCCACCGCCACAAGGCCCAGAAGGTGAGCGCCCACAATGGCACCTGCAGAAGGCGCATGGCCAGGATCGCGGTCGCGCCGGTGTCATTGCGGACCAGCGCCGTCAGCGGCGCGAAGACGAACCACTGCAAAGGCGTGTGGTGCTCCCAGAAATCGCGGTAGGGCACCAGACCCTGCCGAATCCAATCGGCGGCGCGGAAGTATTCGATCTCGTCCCAGTTGAGAGGATGAAAGAACCAGAGCGAGAGAAGGCGAGCCAGCGAGGCGACGACCAGTAAGCCGATGATCGGGTGGGCGCGACGCTCCACTGCAGGCGAGTATAGTCTTCGCTGATGCCCTTCAGCAGAGAGTTCCTCGAGGAGTCGATCCGTATTCTGCAGAAGATCGACAGCGATGCGATCGACCGTATGGCCACCGAGCTAGCGGCGATCCGCGACGCCGGGGGACGACTCTTCATCATCGGCGTCGGAGGCTCGGCCGGACATGCCAGCCACGCGGTGAATGACTTCCGCAAGATCTGCGCGTTCGAGGCCTACACTCCTACGGACAACGTCTCCGAGCTGACCGCACGCGTCAACGATGAGGGATGGGAGAGCTGCTTCGCCGAGTGGCTGAAGGTCTCTCGCATCGGCGCACGCGACGCGCTGCTGGTGTTCTCCGTCGGCGGCGGAAACGTGGAGAAGAACGTCTCGGTCAATCTGGTGCGAGCCATCGACGAGGCCCGGGCCAGAGGCGCGCGGGTCTTTGGCATCGTGGGCAAGGATGGCGGCTACACGCGCAAGGCATCGCAGACCTGCGTCGTCATCCCCGTCGTTTCGCCGGAGCGCATCACGCCGCATACCGAAGGCCTCTGCGCGGTGATCTGGCACCTCATCGTCAGCCACCCGGCGTTGAAGGTGGCGCAGACGAAGTGGGAAGCGGTCGACGCACGCGCATCAGGAACAACCGCCGGGGAGCCTGGCCGAAGATCGCGATGATCTCCAGCTCACGCCCCACCAGCCCTCGCAGGAAGGGGCAGCTCTGCTCGCCGTCGTACGCGGCAACGTAATCCGTTTTTACCAACGAGATCACCTGACGGATTTCCTGCGGATCCTCCTGACAGGTCGCCCAGCGAAAGTTTCCGCCGCTGATCGCTGCGAGCACCTGAGCATGAGTCGATAGCACGATGGCGTTCGAATCGTGCTGCATCAGCCATTGGCCGAGTTGCGCCTCCTCGGCCGGCGGCCAGGCGTGCGGATGCCAGATCGATGTCCGGGCGATGGTCAGCGCTCCCGTGGCGATGGAGATGATGGATACCGTCACGGCGATCGAGCGCGCAGCGATCTCGCCGCGGCCGATCAGCTCGACCAGGGCCAGCATCACCAGAAGAATGAACGGCAACCCGTGTCGATAGCCGAAAAGCCACTGCAGAAAAAAGCGCTGATGAACGAAGATCAACACGAACGAGAGCGCCGCGCCGCTCAGCAGAACGGCGAGAGGCATGAGCGAGACGCTCCGGACACGCCGCCACATGACGTGAATCGCCGCCAGCGGAACGAGCAGCGCAGCCAATCCGAAGGAATGGACGAACGACATCTCGGATGCTGGATTGAACGCCACGAGCGCCCCTCGCACGCGTTCGGCGAT
>QHVS01000098.1 GCA_003223635.1 Acidobacteriota bacterium
CGCCGATCACCACTGCCGCCTTCACTGCGACGGTGATCAGCTCGAGCCAGAACGTTCGCGAGCTCCAGGGATCGAGAGCAAACCATCGCTCGATGCCGTGAGAGAGATAGCCGCGCTCGCGCAGTTGCTGGCGAAGGTCATCGACCGACACGGGGCGGATGGTAACCCGTGTTTCGTGGTCCGCGGCTCGTTGTTCGCGTCTCAGCGAACCGCGAACCGCGAACCGCAGATCACGGAATAACGTTCCAGCATCCGCGTTCTAAGTTCCAACTTTCCAATGGAATCCACCACATCTGAAGCTCCACCGAAGCGCGGTATGTTCCCGCGCCTTCTGTCCGGATTCCTTCTGATCGTCGGGGTCGTCCTGCTGAAGTTGAAGGGACTGCTGATCGTCGTGGTCGACGCCATCCGTGGCCTGGCGGTCAATCCTTTCGAGGGATTCGGGCTGCCGCAATTCGCGGTCGCCGGGGCTTCGATGGCGGTGAGCATCGCGGCCTACGCGATCAAGGCGCCGCTTTCGCTCGTCCTCGGATTCGTCATCATCATTCTGATTCACGAGATCGGGCACGCCGTGGTCATTCGCGCCAAAGGTCTTCGAGCCGGCGTCATGGTGTTCATCCCCTTCATCGGCGGCGCGGTCACGCTGAAGGATCAGCCGCGCTCGGCCTACGATGATGCACAGATCGGACTGGCCGGCCCCATTGCTGGCACCGCGGCGTCGCTGATCGTGTTGCAGATTTACAAGTGGACTGACTCGCCGTTGTACCTGGCCATCGCCGCAGCCGGTTTCGCCGTCAATCTGCTGAATCTTCTTCCCATCGGGATGCTGGATGGAGGGCGGATCTCCGCGGCGGTCACCAAGTGGATGTGGGTGTTCGGCGGCGGCGCGCTGGTTTACAAAGTGGTGAAGCAGCCGAATCCGCTGATGCTGGTGGTCCTGCTCCTGGTCGCCTTCCAGGTATACGCCTCGATCGCACGGGAGAAGGACGACAAATCGTTTTACGACGTCACCATGTCTCAGCGTGCGGCCATCGCCGTCGCATATTTTTCGCTCGTCGTTTTCCTCGGGCATCAAACGTGGATGACCTTGAACCGTCTCGGGGCTCTCCCGCGTTAATATTGGCGGCCGGATGAACCTTTATCTCGTTCTTGTCCTCGCGCTCGGCGCCGTTTCCGGCACAACTGCGGTGCCGGTGGCGCGGCCGGTCGCTACGAACGTCGTTAATCTGGAGTGCGGCGGCCATGCCGCTGCTCTGGAACGCCGAGAGCGGCAGCATGGCTGCCGCACTCCAGAATCGATCCGACCTCCCGCCAGCCGCCTTTCGCTCGCCGTCCGCCGAATTCTCACCGGCGCCGCCACGCCCCGCGCCCCCGCAGTGAGCTGAGCCTTCTCGCTCTCTCGCTGTTGTCAACGGGGGTCACTCAATCATGATCGACAAAGTATTGACCGCAGTTTTTGGCTCGAAGCACGAGCGCGATGTGAAGCGAATGCTTCCTGTCGTCGCGCAGATCAACGCGCTGGAGCCTGAAGCCAGCGCGCTGAGCGACGAGCAGTTGCGCGGCCGGACATCCGAATTCCGACAGCGCCTTCGCCCCGTCGTGGAGGTCTTGGAGAACGCGCAGAAGGAAGTGCCGCGCGACGAGAACGTCATCAAGGCGGCCCAGACCGATCTGCAGGAAGCGCTCGATGATCTGTTGCCCGAAGCGTTCGCCGTCTGCCGCGAAGCGGCCAAGCGGACGCTCAACATGCGCCACTTCGACGTGCAGCTCATGGGAGGCGTGGTCCTTCACAACGGAAAGATCTCCGAGATGAAGACCGGCGAAGGAAAGACGCTCGTGGCGACGTTGCCGGTCTATCTCAACGCCCTGACCGGCCGCGGCGTGCACGTGGTCACGGTCAACGATTACCTCGCTCGCCGCGACTCCGAGTGGATGGGCCGCGTCTATCGTTTCCTGGGCCTCACGGTCGGCGTGATTCAGAACTCGCACAGCGATTCACAGCGTCAGGAAGCCTATGGCTCCGACGTGACCTACGGGACCAACAACGAGTTCGGTTTCGACTATCTCCGCGACAACATGAAGTTCGATCTGCAGTCGATGGTGCAGCGCGACCATGTCTTCGCCATCGTCGACGAGGTCGACTCGATCCTCATCGACGAGGCGCGCACGCCGCTGATCATCAGCGGCCCGTCCGAGGAGCGCGTCGATAAGTACTACTCGGTGGACCGCATCGTTCCGCGCCTGGACAAGGAAAAGGACTTCCAGGTCGACGAGAAGCAGCACACCGCGGTGCTGACCGAGGATGGCGTGCTGCACGCGGAGAAACTCCTGGGCGTGGAGAATCTCTACGACCCGGACAACATGGACACGCTGCACGCCGTGAATCAGGCCTTGCGCGCGCACAGCCTGTACAAGCTCGACGTCGACTATGTGGTCAAAGACGGCGAAGTGATCATCGTCGACGAGTTCACCGGGCGGCTCATGCCCGGCCGCCGCTGGTCGGACGGTCTCCATCAGGCCGTGGAAGCGAAAGAGGGCGTGCGCATCGAGGCGGAGAATCAGACGCTGGCCACCATCACCTTTCAGAACTACTTCCGCATGTACGACAAGCTGGCCGGCATGACCGGCACGGCGGACACCGAGGCGGCGGAATTCGACAAGATCTACAACCTGGAGGTGGTGGTCATCCCGCCGAACAGGCCGATGATCCGCAACGACATGGCGGACCTCGTCTATCGCACCGAGCGCGAGAAGTTCGACGCCATCGTCGAAGAGATCAAGTTGCTCCATGAGAAAGGCCAGCCAGCGTTGGTGGGAACGATCTCGATCGAAAAATCGGAGCACCTCGCGTCGATGCTGAAGCGGCAGGGCGTACCGCACGTCGTGCTCAACGCGAAGTATCACGAGCGCGAGGCGGAGATCGTGGCCCAGGCCGGTCACAAGAGCGCCGTGACCATCGCCACCAACATGGCCGGCCGCGGCACCGACATCCTCCTCGGCGGCAACCCGGAGTTCCTCGCTGCCCAGCAATCGAAGGAAATCACCGATCCCGCCGAGCGCAAGCGCATCGAGGAGAAGATTCGCGAACAGTGGATTGAGGACCACAACGAAGTGGTCCGGCTTGGCGGACTGCATATCGTCGGCACCGAGCGGCATGAATCGCGGCGCATCGACAATCAGCTCCGCGGCCGCTCCGGTCGTCAGGGCGATCCCGGATCCTCGCGCTTTTATCTCTCGCTCGAAGATGACCTGATGCGCATCTTCGGCGGCGATCGCCTGATGAACTGGATGCAGCGCCTGGGAATGGAAGAAGGCGTCCCCATCGAGCATGGGATGGTCACCCGGTCGATCGAGCGTGCCCAGAAGCAGGTGGAAGGACGCAACTTCGAAGCGCGCAAACACCTCCTCGAATACGACGATGTGATGAACAAGCAGCGTGAATCGATCTACACGCTGCGCCGCAGCATCCTCGAAGGGCGGGAAGGGAAGGAGTACATCCTCAACGCCGCGGCGGACATCGTCGAGTTCCTGGTCGACACGCACGTTCCGGAAGACGCGCGGGAGCACCCGAACGAGGCCGAGCTGAATGCGGAGCTGTTCGATTACTTCGGCGTCGATTTGAAATCCGCCGCAGTCGATCTCTCCACGATGCCCGGGGAGACCGTCAAGCAGCGCCTGATCGAAGCGGTGAACAAACGCTATGAGGAGAAAGAGAAGGCCGTCGGTCCGGAGATGATGCGCCTGCACGAGAAATATCTCCTGCTGCAGGTCATCGATCAGCAGTGGAAGGATCACCTGCTGAACATCGATCACCTCAAGGAAGGCATCGGGCTGCGCGGCTACGGCCAGCGCGATCCGCTGGTCGAGTACAAGAAAGAATCGTTCGATCTCTTCCAGGACATGATGGAGCGCATCCAGGACCGCGTCGTCAAGTACCTCTGGAAGATGGAAGTGGTGCTGGAGCAGGAGCAGGCCGAAGTTCCGCGCGTGCAGCGTATCTCGCCGCAGAAGCCCAAGCAGCAGCCGATGTACTTTTCGGGCGGGAACGTCGAGCCGCAGACGGTCAAGCGCAAGGAAGCGAAGGTCGGCCGCAACGAACCATGCCCGTGCGGATCGGGGAAGAAGTACAAGAAGTGCCACGGCGCGGCGGCATGACCACCCGCCCATCCAGCGGGTGGCGGGCGGGGGGCGGGCGGCGTGCGACGGTGGCAAGCGCGGCGCTCCTTTTCGTCGCTGTCTGTGCGACTGCGGCGGACCGCTTCGCCTCCGCGCGCGCCCGCATGATTCGCGAGATCGAGGGGGACGTCGCCTTCACGAGCGAGGACATCGGGAAAAAGACGCTCGATCCGCATGTGATGCGCGCCATGGCGACGGTCCCGCGGCACCTGTTCGTCCCGTCGCCACTCCAGGGAGTGGCTTATGAAAATCGCCCCCTCCCGATCGGTTACGGCCAGACGATCTCGCAGCCGTACATCGTCGCCCTGATGACCGATCTCCTTCGGATCGGCAGCGATGATACGGTTCTCGAAGTGGGGACCGGCTCCGGCTATCAGGCGGCAGTCTTATCCATGCTGGTGCAGAAGGTGTACACCATGGAAATCGTGGAGCCGCTGGCAAAGCAGGCTTCCGCTCGTTTGCGCCAACTGGGATATCAGAACGTCACGGTGCGACACGCCGATGGTTACAACGGGTGGAAGGAAGCCGCGCCATTCGACGCCATCATCGTCACCGCTGCGGCCAGTCACATACCGCCGCCACTGATCCAGCAACTCAAGCCTGGCGGGCGGATGGTCATCCCGGTCGGCGCTCCCTTCCTGACTCAGTATTTGATCTTCGTGCAGAAGGCCGCCACCGGACGAGTGACCACGCGGCAAGTGCTTCCGGTTCAGTTTGTGCCACTGACCCGCACGAAGTAGAGAATGGCTTCGGAGCCGCCACCACTCTCGGTCGCTCTCGCCGTCGGTGTTCTCTCTGCCGCCGCGCTGGCGTTCGAGATTCTGCTGATCCGGCTCTTTTCGATCGTCGACTGGCACCATCTCACGTTCCTGGTGATCAGTCTCGCGTTGCTGGGGTACGGCGCGAGCGGGACGTTTCTCGCGCTTTTCAGAGGGATTCTGCTGCGGCGTTGGGCGGTCGTATCCGCGATTGCGGCGGCGGCATTCGGCAGTGCGTCGATCGGAAGCTTTCTCGTTTCTCAGCGCGTCGCGTTCAACTCCCTGGAGATCATCTGGAGCAGACGTCAGGCGGGCATGCTCTTTCTCCTGTATCTGCTCTTCTCCATTCCGTTCTTCTGCGCGGCGACGGCGATCGGTTTGACCCTCTCTCGGTTCGGTGAGCAGTCACCGAAGATCTACCGGGCGGATCTGGTCGGCGCCGGATGCAGTTCCGCCGCAATCACCGGGTTGTTGTTTGTCGCACACCCGGTCACGTCTCTGCAGATCATCGGCTGCCTCGGATTCGCCGCCGCAGCACTGTTCCTCCTTCAGGTTCGCAGGGATGCAGCGGGGATGCTCGCGCTGGCGGGAGTGGTCGTCATCGCGGCCGCTCGCCCCATCCTTTTTCCGCTTCACGTCTCAGAGTTCAAGGAGCTGAGCCAGGCGCTTCGCGTTCCGGGGGCGAAGTTGATCGAGGAACGCAGCAGTCCGCTCGCGCTCCTCTCCGTCGTGGAGAGTCCAGTGGTTCCCCTTCGTTTTGCCCCCGGGTTGAGCCTTAACTTCGCGGGCAGTATTCCCGACCAGATCGGTGTCTTCAGTGATGCGAGCAGCATTTCGCCAATCGCTCATCCATCGACAACGACGTACCTCGACTTTGTTCCGACGGCCGTGCCGTATCACCTTCGCCGATTGTCGAAGGTCGCGGTGATCGGGGCGGGTGGCGGTTCAGAAGTGCTCTCTGCGCTCGTGCACGGCGCGGATGACGTCACGGCGGTGGAGCTCAACCCGCAGATGGTCGATCTCGTTGCCCGCGAGTTCCGGACTTTCTCGGGCGAGCTGTACGCCAATCGTCGTGTGCACGTGGTGAGATCGGAGGCTCGGCGCTTTGTCGCAGAGTCCACCGACCGTTACGACCTCATCCAAATTTCTCTGGTCGACTCGTTTGGCGCCTCGGCCGCCGGCGCTCAGGCCCTCACCGAGAGCAATCTGTACACCGTCGAAGCGGCGACTGATTTCGTGCGCCATCTGAAGCCAGACGGGCTTCTGGTAATCACGCGATGGATGCAGGTCCCGCCGCGCGACATCGTGAAACTTTTCGCTACCTCTGTTGTGGCATTGGAGAGACTGCAGTTGAACGCCGCGGCCAGGGTCGCTGTGATTCGCAGTTGGAACACCGCCACGCTGATCGTAAAACGGTCGTCGCTCGATGCGCCCGAGCTCGCCGCGCTCCGGCGATTCTGTGACGAGCGCTCATTCGATGTTGATTACGCGCCTGGCCTGATGAGAGCGGAGACCAATCGATACAACGTTCTCGACGACTCGTATGTCTTTGATGCGGCTTCCGCTCTTCTCGGCGGACAACGAGTTCGCGATGATTTCTTCGAACGCTATAAGTTCTTCATCCGTCCGGCCACCGACGAACGGCCATATTTTTTCCACTTCTTCAAGTGGCGCGCGCTTCCCGAGCTTCTGCGACTTCGCGCTCGCGGCGGCATTCCTTTGATCGAGTGGGGTTACCTCATTCTGATCGCCGGACTGATCCAGGCACTGCTCGCGTCGGTCGTATTGATCGTGCTTCCACTGCTCTGGGTGCACAAGAGCGGCTCTGCGGCATCTCGCGGGGAGCCGCTCGTTCGTCTGGTCGTCTACTTCGGAGCCATCGGCTTCGCGTTTCTGTTTCTGGAGATCGCATTCATTCAGCGACTGACCCTCTTCCTCGGTCATCCGCTTGCTCGCCTCATTTCTCACATTCGCCGGGATCGGCAGCGGTTTCTCGGAGCGTTTAGCAGAGCGGTGGGAGCGCGCCGTTCCTGCCACGGTGGCCATCGCCGCGCTGATCGAGCTCACTCTGCTTCGCCTCCTACTCGGCCTAACACTCGGCATGCAGCCGATGATCAAAGTCGCGCTGAGCATCGCCCTGGTCGCGCCGCTCGCTTTCCTGATGGGAATGCCGTTCCCCATCGGCCTGAAGCGCCTCTCGACGAGCGACGCCGCGGCCATTCCGTGGGCTTGGGGAATCAACGGTACGGCCTCGGTCCTCAGCTCGATGTGTGCCACGCTCATCGCCGTGCACTTCGGCATCTCGGCAGTGGTTGTGTCGGCAGCGCTGCTCTATGCGATCGCAGGCTGGTCGGTGCGGCGCGCCCGAAATGCATGATGGACGCGCGGCGGCGTAATGATCTGGAGTGCGGTGGCCATGCCACCGCTCTGGGATTGTGAAGAGCGGCGGCATGGCCGCCGCACTCCAGATCAGGGCCGGCGATACAGCCAGGAGCCCGAGCTGATCCTGATTGTTTCGTCGTATCCGCCGGCAATCAGGACGCGGTCATCGCGCAGACGAGTGGCCGTGGCGAAAAGGCGATCGCTGCCGAACTCTCCGGGCACGATCTCGAATGCATTCCTGGCCGGATCGAACAGTTCTGCTTTCGCGGCGCCGCAGGCGACGAGCACCTGGCCGTCGCTCATGGTCACCGTCGTACCGCTCAATTTGTAGCGAGCGAGGTGCATCTCTGCTGTCGGCGCAAAGGAGCCGGTTGCCGGGTTGTAAATCTCTGCGGTCCTATACGCTCCATCGCGGTCTCGCTCATCGGCACCGCCGACGATCAACACGCGTCCGTCCGCCATCAGCACTGCGTCATGCTTGTGGCGACGCTGCGTCATGTTGGCGGCTGTTCGAAACGCTCCGGTAGCCGGATCATAGATTTCCGTGCTGGCGTAAATCACCACGGAAGGGCGGCGGCCGCGGTGTCCGCCGGCGATGAGCACTTTACCGTTCTTGAGAAATGTCGCCGTGTGGCTCTCGCGTGGCGTGCTCAGGCTGCCGGTTGTCGTGAAACGACCCGTTCGCGGATCGTACAACTCCGCGCTGGAGAGAAACGTCCATCCGGTTCCTACGCCGCCGGCCAGCAGGACTCTTCCGTTTTGCAGAACGACCGCCGTGTGTCCGCTGCGTGCCGTGATCATCGTTCCGGCTGTCGTGAAGCGTCGGGTCGACGGATCGTACAACTCCGCGGTGTCAAGGTAATTTCCGTTGTAGCCGCCAGCGATGAGTACCTTTCCATTCGCCAGGAGGGTCGCGGTGTGGCCGGCCCGACCTGTTTGCATCGGGTATGTGGAGAGATAGGTCATCGTCACCGGATCGAAAGTCTCGGCACTTCGGATGCCGCTCATTCCGCCCGTGATCAGCACTTGTCCGTTCGGCAGCAAAGTAGCGCAGTGCGCGGCACGCGGCTCGTGCATCGGATTGACAGTGTCGACGCGTCCATGCGGGCCGCGAGTTGCGAGGCAACAGAATGAGCCGAAGAGAACGGCGAGAATTCTGCGCGTCATTTTGGGATCTTATCTCGGGTGGCGCGATCGGAGCGCCATGATCATTCGCGCCGTTCTTCCCGCTTCGGCCTGATGTCCGGCAGAATCTCGGCCGCGCCGATCGGACGGTACTCGACATCGAATGAGCCGCGGTAGCCGAACAGCCGGCCCCAGTAGCGATTGTGAACGTCGACCTCGATTCGATACCGGTTCGCCGAGTCGTCAAACCACTCACAAACGTTTGCCACGCCGGAGAAGATCAGTGGAAACTCGAAAGCGATTCGGCCCTCGTACAACCGCTGCGCACCTGACCGGATGCGCAATCCACCTCTCTCGTCGACTGACAGGTCGAGGTCGACGGCGAGATGCTGGTGTGTTCCCAGATAGTCGACGATCCGGTTTCGTGCATCGCTGAAAATCATGTACGCATCGAACCGGCGCGGCTTGCGACCGGCGAAACGCCGGATCCAGGTAACGGTCTCGCGACCGAAGGAGTCTCGATAGGCGTGGTTCTCGATCGAGAACGGCACATTTCGCCCGCGCTCGGGAAACATGATGCTGCGCCAACTGCCCACGCTGAGGAAGGGAAGCGTCC
>QHVS01000392.1:0-788 GCA_003223635.1 Acidobacteriota bacterium
ATCGGGCTCCCCATCCTGCCTGGCTGGTGAACGGCCGGTCGAGCGTGAGGCTTTGTGCGTCGTACCAGAAGCTCTTGCCGACGGGGTCGTTGATGATGACTGCGCCGAAGCCGGGGGCGAACGCGCCGCAGCAGGTACCCGACGCTGCTACGTACGTGATTCCGCGCTTGCCGCGAACGACGTTGTAGCTCGCGGTGCCGAGCCAGCTGCCGATCGCCTGGCGGTAGCCGACGTTGTACTGCGTCGAATAGGGCGGCTTCGTGTTGTTGCTCAGCAGGTAGATTTCCGGATGCGCGCTTCCCTTCGCGATCAAAGCCTGAAGGCCCGCGATGGTGAAGTAGGACGGATCCCATTTAACTCCCGAGCTTCCGTCGGGAGAGAACGAGAAGCGATAAACGGGAAACTGCAGCCGGAACCGCTCATCAAGCGTGGAGTTCAGGAAGAGACGGTCATAGTACTTGCCCCAGCCGCCGAAGACGACCGACTTGCTGTCGCCCTTGAGGTCATACGCGAATCCGAGGCGGGGTTGGAACTCGCTCTTGAACGGCTTGCGCTCGCTCCCTGTCGAGAAGTACTCGTCGGGAATCGAGATCGTGCGGCCGTCGAATGCGAATGACTTTCCCTTCAATGCGGCCACGATGTTGGCGGGAGTCACATAGTTTTCGTCGAGCATGTGGCTTTCGTAGTCCCAGCGCAGCCCGAGGTTGAGTGTCAGCTTGTTGTTGACGGCCCAGCTGTCCTGTCCGTAGATGCCGTACTCCTTGTTGCTGATCGCGAGGATGGGATTC
>QHVS01000392.1:822-2655 GCA_003223635.1 Acidobacteriota bacterium
TCAGGGAGGAACTTGAACTCGGGGTTGCCCGTCAGGCTCTTGTTGACGTTGTAGTGCATGAAGTCGATGTTGCCGCCGACCTGGAAATTGTGGATTCCCTGCATGTTCCACGCAGCGAAGTTGTAGTTGTCGCGCAGTTCGAGTCGCCGCTGATCGAACTTCTGAATCGTGCTATTGCCACCGATGCGCATGATCGTCGCGAAGCCCGGGGCGAAATAGCGCCGTCCGACGAGGGTCGGGTTCAGCGGGGTCGGGTTCCAGCCGTACTTCTGGAGGCTCAACGTCCCTTCGTTGAGCGCGCTGCTGTTGTTCCACTGGTGCCGCAGCGTTGCGCCATACACCCAGTTCCGGAGATCGGTTGCGGACTCAAAACTGGTCTGGCCGCCGAAGTCTCTGGTCTCGTGTTCACGCCGATAGTTGGCACTGAAGTCCAGGAGCTGATTCCTGGCGCCCTGCCAGCTCAACTTTCCAAAGGCGAGATTTGATTTGAACGGGCTGCTGAAATTGCCGATGTATTTACTGAACTGATTGACATATTGCGGAATGGTGACCGTGACCGGTGTTGTGGCGTGCTCGTCGTCCCCTTCATAAGCGACGAAGAAGTTGAGCTGATCTTTGATGATCGGACCACCGAAACTAATCCCTGGCTGGGTGCGGTGATAGGACGTGTTCGACGTCAGTGTCGAATACTGAAAGTTCTTTTTCGTCGCGCTCACCCATTGCTTCGGCTGATAGAACACGAATGCCTGGCCGTTGAATTTGTTACCGCCGGACTTCGTCACCGCTGTGATGATGGCGCTCGACGCATGGTCGTACTGCGCGCTGTAGTTTTGCGTGATGACGCGGAACTCCTGCACCGCGCTTTGCGGAAACGGATTGCCGCGGCTCGAATCCTGACCGGATGTTCCGCCCTGCAGGACGTCGTTCTTCGTGCTGACGCCATCGATGAAGATGTTGGTCTGTTCGGCATCTTGTGCGTCTCCGGAGAACGTCTTGCGCTGCGGGTCCTTGGATAGCCGGATTCCCGGCGCCAGGGCGGCGAAGTTGAGGAAGTTGCGATCGTCCTGCGGCAGATTCTCGATCTGATGCGTGGTTACGTTTGTCGCCACTTCGCTCGTTTTCGTCTCCACCGCCTGGTTCCCGACCACGGTGATCGACTCGCTCAGTACGGCGGTCGGCGAGAGCCGCAGATTCATCTCCAGATTCTGGCCGACCAGGACAGTGACTGTTTCGGTGCGCGGCTCGTATCCCGTCGCAGCAACGACGATCTGATATTCACCTGGCGTCAAGCCGTTGAGCTGATAGCTTCCGTCGCTACCGGTGTTGACCGTCTTGACGAATCCGCTCTGCGTCGAGACCGCGTTGATCTCGGCCTTGGCGATGCTGTTGCCGCGCTCGTTCTCTACCTTGCCCCTGATGTTGGCCGTGGTCGATTGCGCCATTGCTCCGGCGGCGATGACCAACATCATGAGCAGCATCCACAGAGTTCTCTTCATTGCGCTCCTCCTCGGTATCGTTGTTCACTTCGCATTCTTGCGCCGCACGACTCTCGGATCACGAGCGTCGTCGGCAGAATCTCGCGTTGATTGTCTTCCCCGCCGTCCTGCAGCCGCCGCTCCAGAACCTCGAAAGCGCGGCGCCCCAGCTCGGCAATGGCCACGTTCACCGTCGTCAGCGGCGGCGTAACGTATCGCGCGATGGGGATGTCGTCAAAGCCGCAGAGGGCGATTTCGTGCGGGACAGCCACTCGCGCCTCGCGCAACGCACTGAGCGCGCCGATGGCCATCGCGTCGTTGGCGGCAAAGATCGCCGAGGGCCGATGCTCGAGCTGCA
>QHVS01000106.1 GCA_003223635.1 Acidobacteriota bacterium
GCAGGAAACTACGACCGGTGTGAACCTCGCCCTGGCCGACTTTGTGGCGCCAAAGAGCGCCGATGTCGCCGACTACGTGGGAGGCTTCGCTGTGACCGCGGGGATCGGCGTCGAAGAGCTGGTCAGGCGTTTTGAACGGGACCACGACGACTACAACTCGATCATGACCAAAGCGCTGGCCGACCGGTTGGCCGAGGGGCTGGCGGAGGTGCTGCATCGCGAGGCGCGGCTGGCCTGGTACGCGCCCGACGAGAAGCTGACGAACGAAGAACTGGTGGCCGAGAAATACCGCGGCATCCGTCCGGCGCCCGGATATCCGGCTTGTCCCGATCACAGCGAGAAACGAGTTCTCTTCGATCTGCTGCAGGCGGAGCGCGCCGGGATCCAACTCACCGAGAATTTCGCCATGCTCCCCGCGGCGTCAGTCAGCGGCTTGTATTTCGCTCACCCGCAGTCGCATTACTTCTCGGTCGGAAAAATCGGACGCGATCAAGTGCTCGATTACCAGAGTCGGAAGAACATGACGATGGCGGTGGTGGAGCGTTGGCTGGCGCCGAATCTCGCGTACGAGCCCGGAGAAGTTTCGGTCAGTCGCTGAATCCCGTCTCGTGCACCTGCTGAACGACGGTGGTGCGGATCGGACCCCCAGAGGCCTTGAAGTCCGCCACCGTCCGGAGGGTGACCGGACCATTGGCCCCCATGATCGTCGTCGAGTCGATCACTGCGGCACCCCAGAAGGAGACGGTCCTGCTCTGACCCGGATCAATCACCAGGTCGAATGGCAGCGTCGTCAAGGGCAGCGTGTACGCGCCATAGCCGATGGACTGCACTTCGATCCGCTGCAGCTGGATGGCTGTCGGCGTGCTGTTCCGCACGCTCAAGGCGTACTGCACGGAAATGCGGCCGGTGATGTACCGCGCCGCCTCCGGAATGTTGGAGAGTTGCCGGATGAGGATCTCCGGCTCGGGACCGGCAGGCTTCGACGAGGAGGAGGCACAGCCGGCGAGAAGAACGCCGATCAACGTCATCGTGAGCGGAGCGAAGAATCTCAAAGCAGACTCCTTTACGCGGCCGTCACTTCACATACTTGAGCATCTCTTTGGCCGTCGCCGCATCTTTCCCATTCGGATCGAGCTCGAGATACTTCTGCAGATTAGCTTTGGCGTCGGCGTTCTTGCCGGCGCGCACATACAGCATTCCCAGCTCGTAGTAGGCAATCGAGAACTTGTCGTCGGCGGCGATGGCCTGTTTGAGAAGCGGCTCCGCATCGGCGTCTTTGCCCGAGTTGATCGCCTTCGCCGCATCATTGAAAAGCTGCCCTGCGTTGGCCGGAAGTTTCTTCTTCGCCTCCGCGGCCTTCGCTTTGTCGCCGGTCGCCGTGTAGGCGGTGTACAGCACGCCGTACATGTCCGTTTCGTCCGGCGCCAGCTCGAGAGCCTTGTTCGCGCTAGTGATCGCCTTCTGGTAGGCCTTCATGTCGACAGAAACCTTGGCCAGCGCTTCCCAGCCGGCGATGAGGTCGGGCCTTGTGGTGACGGCCTGCTCGAACTTCGCGGCCGCTTCGGCCTTCTTGCCATCATTGAAGAGAGCCGCGCCCTCGTTGTAGGCGACAACGGCCGGATCGGCCTTTGCCGGGGGAGGCGGCGGTGCCGCGATCGCCGAACTCGGCGTCAGCGCGACATCCTTCGCGGTCAGCTCGCCGATCTTCAGTTTCATCGTCTCGACGTACGGCTGATAGCCGGGCGCGGCGAACGTCACCTGATAGGTCAAAGTCCCATCCAGAACGAGGAAGCGGTACGACCCATCCTTATCTGCTTTGTACTCAGCCTTGAAATTGCGCCCGCCGGTGGAAACGAGGGTGATCGTCGCCCCCGGTATTGGGTCGGTGGTCAGCGCGTCCCGGATCTTGCCGGTCATCCGCGCCTCGGCTGCAGCGAACGCGTTAGCGGTCACAGCAGCAACGAGAAGCAGGCACAGCGCGAGTGTTTTTCGCATGGTGTTCTTGGTCTCCCCTGTTGGTTTTCTGTCTCCGATTCAACGGCGTGACGCCCGGAGCCATTCCGCCTTCGGAGTGCGGCAGCTTGTTGCCGCTTTGAAGGCGGCTGCAAGCCGCCGCACTCCTAAGGCGCTAGTCAAAACTCAGGTACGTCTGATCTTTCAGGCCGCGCTCGAAGTCCTGCAGCAGTCGCATACCCTCTGTTGGTTTGAGCCGGTCCTGCTTGATCGCCGCGTCGATCTGCGTCTTCATCCGCTTTTCGAGATCGCGCCAGTCGTACTGGGTCATGGCCAGCACTTCGCCGATCGACTGCCCGGGGATTTCTTCCTCGATGTAGAACCCGCTTTCCTCGTCGGGGTCGAGGAACACATGGACCTCGTTGACCCGGCCGAACAGGTTGTGAATGTCGCCCATGATGTCCTGGTAGGCACCGGTGAGGAAGATGCCCAGGTAGTAGGGCTCGCCGTCGCGGAGCTCATGGAGGGGAAGCGTTTCCCGCACGTCGAAGAGGTCGATGTATTTCCCGACTTTGCCGTCCGAGTCGCAAGTGATGTCAACCAGCGTCGACTCGAGGGTTGGCCGCTCGGTCAGCCGATGGATGGGGACGATGGGAAAGAGCTGTCCGAGGGCCCAGTGATCGAGAAGGGATTGGAAGACGGAGAAGTTGCAGATGTGCTGGTCGGCCAGTTCCACGTTGAGAGTCTTGACGTCCTCCGGCACTTCGGCGGGATCCATCTGCCGGGCGATGCGCTGCAGTTTCTCCGTCACCTGCCAGAACAACGTCTCCACGCGACCCTTGACGTCGAGGTTGAGCAGGCCCAGCTCGAACATGTTCTGCGACTGCTCCTTGATCTGCAGAAGGTCGTGCCAGGCCTCATTGAGAGTCTCTTCGCTGAGCCGCTCGTCGATCTCGATGATCTCGCGGATCAACTTGTGATCGGTGGCCAGATGGTTGAACGTCTCGGCCGGGGTTTTCTCGATGGCCCCAAAGGCGCGCACGACCAGCACGGAATGATGCGCAACGATGGCCCGACCCGACTCGGAAACGATGTTCGGATGCGGCACGCGCTCGTCGTCGCAGATGTCCATGATGTTGTAGACGATGTCGTTGGCGTACTCCTCCATGGTGTAGTTCATCGAGGAGTGGAAGGTCGAGCGCGAGCCGTCGTAGTCGATGGCCAGCCCGCCGCCGACGTCGAGGTATTCCAGCGGGTGGCCGAGCTTGTAAAGCTTGGCGTAGTACATGGCCGCTTCGCGAACGGCGCGCTTGATGGTCAGGATGTCGGGAATCTGGGAGCCGATGTGGAAATGGAGCAGCCGGAGCGCCGACTCCATCCTGGCCTCGCGTAAGATCTCGATCGCTTCCAGGATTTCGGCCGTTGAGAGGCCGAATTTCGCGTGCTCGCCGCCGGAAGTCGCCCATTTGCCCGCGCCCTTGGAAAGCAGCCGCACGCGCATTCCGATCATCGGCTCGACGTTCATCTCCGCGGCAATCCTGGTGATGGCCCGCACTTCTGAAAGCTTCTCGGCGATGAGGATGATCTTCTTGCCGAGCTTGCGGCCGATCATGGCCATGCGGATGTACGACGCGTCTTTGTAGCCATTGCAGACGATCAGCGCTTCGGGATCATTGTGGATAGCCAGCCCGGCGAACATCTCCGGCTTCGATCCCACTTCCAACCCGTAATTGAAGGGCCGCCCCGCGTCGAGAATCTCCTCGACCACTTCGCGAAGCTGGTTCACCTTGATGGGGAACACTCCGCGATACGAGCCTTGATACTTGTATTCGGTGATGGCGCGACTGAATGCGTGGTTGAGCCCTTCGACGCGGTGGCGAAGCAAGTCCTGGAACCGAATGAGGATCGGCGACTTGAGGTTCAGCACGTGGGCTTCTCGCAGCGCGTCGATGATCGGAACGGCGATCCCGTTTTCCTGCAGCGGCGCGACGGTCAGTTCACCGTCGGCGTTCACCCCGAAGTAGCCCCCGCCCCAGCGGTCGATCATGTAGAGCGTCGCCGAGTCCTCGGCCGTCCAGGGCTGATGCTCGTCGAACTGCTGCGGGTGCGCTTCCACTGACGGAAGAATAGAACATCTGGAGTGCTGCGGCCATGCCGCGGCTCAAAGATTATGTTCGCGCGAATTCCGTCGCGTCGATCGCGGCAATTTCTTTCGCCGAGAGCTTGACCGAAATGCTCTTCGCGCTGTCGACGGCGTGCTCGGGCTTCGTGGCGCCGGGGATCGGCACGACGGTGTTTCCTTTCGCTCGCACCCAGGCCAGAACCGCCGCATGCGGCGAGCAGTGGTGCTTGCGCGCGATTTCCTGAAGGATCGGAATCTGCGGAATCTTTTGCGCCAGCCTGGCTCCTCCGACCGGGCTGTAGGCGAAAAAGGTGATTTGCCGCCGGCCGCACTCCTCCACCACATCGAGGTTCTCGCGGAAGAAAGGACTCAGCCGGTTCTGGACCGACCGGACGTCGACGATGTGGCTGGCCTGCTCGATCTGTTCGACCGACACATTGCTCAGCCCGACGTAAAGGACCTTTCCCTGGCGCTGGAGCTCGGCGAACGCTTCGATGCTCTCCTCGAACGGAACACTCGGATCGGGAGCATGGAACTGATAGAGCCAGATTTCTTCGACTCCCAGAGCGCGCAGGCTCTGCTCGCATGCCTCGCGGATGTGCTTCGGCGTCCCGTCGCGCGTCCACTGGCCACCCGGCCGGCGCAACCCGGCCTTGGTGGCGATGTGGATGGAGTCGCGATCGCGGCGCTGGCGAATCGCCGAGGCGATGAGCCGCTCATTGTGTCCAAGGTCGCCGTCGTTGAGGCAGTAGACATCGGCCGTGTCGATGAATGTGACTCCTGCGTCGATTGCCGCGTGGATCACACGGCGGCCCTCATCGTCCGGCGGACGACCCTGGATCGACAGCGGCATGCCGCCGAGGCCGATCGCGGAAATGGGGACATTGGTGCGAGCCAGAGTCGTGGAGATCATCGAATCACCTTCGTGACCGACTCGGTGGCTGCCGGAGAGGCGCTCAGGATCAACGTGGGCACGCCGCGCGCTTCGATCTCCCGGGCCAGATTTCCAATCGAGCGGTGGCACGTCTCCGGGCAACCTGCGGTGAGGATCGTGAGTTTCGTCTTCAATCGCTCCACCTTATCGGCGATTTCCGGGAAGGTTTGCTCGTACAGCTCGCGCAGCGTGTCGAGCGGAAAGACGATATTCGAATCGGTGTCGCCGTCACTCCAGATCGCGCAGAACCTCGATCAACTGCGCATTATCCGGCGCTTCGGAGATGACATGCACGTCGATGTAGCGGATGATCCCCTGCTTGTCGACGATGACGATGGCACGCTCGCAGTGCCCCTTATCCTCTTTGTACACGCCATATTTCTTGGAGACCTCTCCTTTGGGATGGAAATCAGCGAGCAGCGGGTAGGTGTGGATCCCGCCAATGGACCTGGCAAAGGCAATGTGACTGGGAATGCTGTCAACCGAAATGCCCACGACCTGGGCGTCATACCGTTCAAAGTCAGCCATCTCGGCCTCAAATCCCGGCATCTGCACGCTTCAGGTAGCGGTCCAGTCGAGGGCGTAAAAAGCGAGAACGACGTTCTTCTTTCCGCGAGCGTCGCTCAATCTGAACTTTTCTCCGCCGCGATGACCGGGCAGCTCGAAGTCAGGCGCGCGATCACCGACCTTGAGCGTGTGGGTCTGATTCGCGACGGAAGTTCTTCCCACTGGAACGGCCATGGAAGATCCTCCTTGTGGTGTTGAGACAAGTCGTTTCCGCGGCGTCCACGGCCGCGACAAAGGCGCGTACTGTATCAAAACCCCGCGCCGTCAACGATGCCGAGTCGTGGTGGTGGATGTGGTCGCGGTTGTCTCGGTTACCGTCGTGCTGGTGGTATCGGATTTCGCGCTCTTCTTGGCGGCCTTGCCGGCTTGTTCCAGTTTCTTTCCAGCCGACTCTGCCAGCTCACCTGCGCCCTGCTTGATTCCCTGCCCGGCCTCGCGCGCTCCCGATTTGATCCGCGCAGCGGCTTCGGAATCCCTCACCGCCTCCGCTCCCGTTTTGATCTTTTCGCCGAGTTCTTTGGTCTCGCGCTTCAGGTCATTGCCGGCCTTCGCCGCATTCTCCTTGGCCTTCGCCGCAGCATCTTTGGCCTCCGGGGTGGGGCCTTCCACTTTGTAGGTTCCGTTCGTCTTCTCGACTTTGCAGGCGAATGCTGCCAGTAGAATCGCCATCAGGATCAGTCGCTTCATCGTTCACCTCCGGGTGCGAACATTTCGAAAAGCAAGTGCTGAGCCGGGTCGAAACAATTTCAAACCCATCATGGTTTTGCACGGGACTATGGAACAGGGCGATCGGTTGATTCAGGGCATGGCCGAGGGGGGCGACTTCCGGATTCTTGCCGCGGGAACAACCCGGACCGTCGACACCGCGCGCGAGCTTCTCGATCTGGCTCCCGTGGCCACGGACGCCCTGGGACGGGCGCTGACCGGCTCGATTCTGATGGCGCGGCTGCTCGACAAGAACGTAAAGCATCAGTACGTGACGCTGCGCTTCGAAGGCGATGGGCCGCTCGGAGTGATGATCGCGGAAGCAAACGTGGCCGGCGCTGCGCGCGGCTGGGTCGCCAATCCCGTTCCGCTGGACGAAACGCTCGATGTCAGCCGAGCCATCGGGCGAGGTCTGCTGACCGTGGTGCGCGGCACTCCGCCCGCGGGCAAGCCGTACACGTCGCAGATCGAGCTGAAAGGAAGCGGGGTGGCGCAGGAGCTGACGCGCTATCTCGCCCGCTCCGAGCAGATGTCATCCGCCGTTCTCCTCGGCGTGTTGAACCGGCGCCGGGGAGTCGCCGCGGCGGGAGGAATCCTCATCCAGGCGTTTCCACACGCCAGCGCGGATTCCGTCGAGCGGATCGAGCAGCGTATCAAGGAGGCGCCGCCACTCAGCACGCTGCTGGAGAAGATGCCGATCGAAGACGTCGTGGCCGCGGTCTTTCACGGCTGTCATTACAAACAGATCGACTCGAGCTTCAACGTCGCGCTCAGCTACTCGTGCAGTTGCAGCCGCGAGCGCGCGCTGGCGCCGCTGCAGCTTTTCGCTCCCGATGAGTTGCGCGAAATGGTTGCCCAGGGCGGCTCCGAGGTCGTCTGTCAGTTCTGCGGCCGGAAGTACCGCTTTTCCGCGGGCGATCTCCTTGCGCTGAACGCGAAGCCAGATGCATGATGGCGAGCCGCGCTCGCCAATGAAATCCGTCATCACCGGTAGCGGAATCGGCATCCCCAAAAACGTCGTGCCCAACGACGCGCTGGCCCGCATCATGGACACCTCCGACGAATGGATCCGCACCCGAAGCGGAATTCAGCAGCGCTACTTCGCCGATCCCGGTCAGGGCTCCGCCGAACTGGGGATGGCCGCGGCGCAGAACGCGATGCAGTCCGCAGGCCGAACGCACGACGAGATCGACGCGGTCATCTTCGCCACCATGACGCCGAATTTCTACTTCCCCGGCAACGGTCCGCTGTTGCAGGCGAAGATGGGCTTCCGCGAATCGATCCCTACGTTCGACATCCGCCAGCAATGCTCCGGGTTTCTGTACGGCCTGGAGCTGGCCGATTCGCTCATTCAAAGTCGCAAGTACCGTCGGCTTCTCCTCATCGGCTCCGACGTGCACACGCCGTTCATGCCGTGGGGAAACGGATGGGACACGACGATCGGCCGCGAAGATCGCCAGGTGACGCCAGAGGAACGCGAGGCCAACACGCGAATTCGCGATCGATTGGTGCTTTTTGGAGACGGCGCGGGAGCGGTCATCCTCGAGGCATCGGAGAACGGCGAGCGCGGGTTCGTGATTTCGAAGCTCTTCACGAATGGATCGAACATCGAGGCGCTCTACGTGCCCGGCGTCGGCTTTCGCTTGCGGCCCTACGTCACTCAGGAGCAGGTTGATCGAGGCGACCCGATTCCCGTCATGGATGGACGCGAGGTGTTCAAACAGGCGGTGTCGAAAATGCCGGAGTCGGTGCGGGAAGTCTGTGCCGCCGCCGGCATCACCGTCGACGCAATCGACGTTCTGCTCATCCACCAGGCCAATCTCCGCATCGTCGAGAGCGTGGGCAAGGCGCTCGGTCTTCCGCCGGAGAAAGTTCCGCACAACATCGAGCGATACGGCAATACCACCGCAGGCACTCTGCCCATCCTCTATCACGAGTGCGTGGCTGAGGGCCGGATCAAGCCCGGAATGCTGATCTGCTTCACCGCCCTCGGCTCCGGTCTACACTGGGGCGCTGCGTTGTACAGGACCTGACTACTCGCCCAAATACCTCTCCATCAATTTCGCGTTTTCATCCATCGCCCGGATCTCGAGCCAGTACGCGCGCGCGTAGAGCACCACTGTGGCGACGGAGAGCGTCAGATGCAGCCAGTGCGGCGTGAGACCGCCGCGCACTCCGCCACCCATGATGAACGTCACCATCAGCACCAGCATCGCGTAGGTCGCCGCGGGAAAGACTCTGGCTTTGAATTGCTTCGTGCGCTGAACGACCACGTCATCGCCGCCTGCCTTCTCCTTGATCTCCTTCCCGGTGCCGATGAAGAAGAACATCGTCATCGATTGAGAGAAGAGGCCCAGGACGACGGTAGCCAGGGCGAAGAAGATGTGCTGAGCATCGTGTCCCGGCGCGGCCAGAAATCCGGCGATGCTCGTGGCGATGAGGCCGGCGATGGAGAGGAGCGGAGTGAGCAGAAGGGACTGGGCCATGGGGCGCGAACTATAATTCGTCGCCGTGCCGGAAAAGACCACCTATCGCGATGCAGGGGTGGACATCGAAGCGCAGGACGAAGCGCTTCGAGAGGTTCGCCACATCGCCCGCAGCACATTCACTCCCGACGTCATTTCAGACATCGGCCTCTTCGGTGGGCTTTTCCGCGCCCGCTTCGAGGGAATGGAGTCGCCGATCCTGGTCTCCTCCACCGACGGAGTGGGAACGAAGCTGCGCATTGCGCAAGCGATGAAGATTCACGATACGGTCGGCTACGATCTCGTCTGCCACTGCGTCAATGACATCCTGGTGCAGGGCGCCAGGCCGCTCTTCTTTCTCGACTATTACGCGACGGGCAAACTGCGGCCGCGAGTGATGACCGACGTCATCCGGGGAATGGCCCGTGCCTGTCGGGAAAACGGTTGCGCCCTGATCGGCGGCGAAACCGCGGAAATGTCCGGCTTCTACGCCGATGATGACTACGACATCGCCGGCTTCATCGTCGGTGTCGTTGACGAGAAGCTTCTGCTCGACGGCAAGGCGGTTCGCGAAGGCGACATCCTGATCGGATTGCCCTCCGCCGGCCTGCACACCAACGGCTATTCGCTCGCTCGCCGCATCTTCTTCGATCAGCTCGGCTATGACCACCAGAGTGTTCTGCCGGAGATCGGCAAGATCGGCGAGGCGCTTCTGCAGCCTCATATCTCCTATCTCAAGCCCCTCATGCCGCTCATCCAGGAGCGCGCCATTCACGCGCTGGCTCACATCACCGGCGGCGGCCTGACGGACAACGTTCCGCGCGTTCTTCCGCCGTCGCTGGACGCCAAGGTCAAGCTGGGCTCGTGGCCCGTGCCGTCGATCTTCCGCTTCCTCTTTCAAAAGGGAAACGTCGAGCGCACCGAGATGCTGCAGGTGTTCAACATGGGGATCGGAATGGTGTTGATCGCGGCACCGGATCAGGTCGATCGCATCGCTCGTCACTTCGCCCAGATCGGACAGCCCTATTTCTTCATCGGAAACGTGGTGAAGGGAGGCGGGCGTGTGGTCTATGACGCGCCCCCGGCCGGTTTCGCCAGTTGGATTGAATGATTCGCCTGGCGATCCTCCTCTCCGGTCGAGGGTCCAACTTCCAGGCGATCCACGACGCAATCGCCGCGGGACGTCTCGACGCCACGATCGTCTGCGTCATTTCCAACGTGCCTGAGGCGCCGGGCCTGGCGCGTGCGCGCGAGCTGGGGCTGTCGTCGCATAGCATCGATCAGCGCGCCTACTCGACGCGGCCAGCGCACGAAGAGGAAGTGCTGCGCGTTCTCGCCGAAGCGCAGCCCGACTTCATCTGCCTGGCCGGCTACATGCGTCTTCTGACACCGGCGTTCGTCGCGGCGTATCCGAGCCGGATTCTCAACATCCACCCCTCACTGCTGCCGGCCTTTCCCGGCGTCAACGCACAGGCGCAGGCAGTCGAGTACGGGGCGAAGGTGTCCGGATGCACGGTGCACTTCGTCGATCAGAATCTCGATGCCGGACCGATCCTCGTACAGCGCACCGTCGAGGTACGCGACGACGACACTGCCGAATCGCTCGCCGCGCGCATTCTGGAGCAGGAGCACATCGCGTACGTGGATGTGCTGCGCAAGTTATCTCGGGGGGACTATCGCATTGAGGGCCGGCGCGTCCTGTTTGGGTTAACGGTTAACGGTGCCAGAGGCGAAAACGGACTGCCGTGACACCGTTAACCGTTATACCGTTGCACCGTTACACCTAGAACGGCCAGAACTTCTTCCACCACGATTGTTTGTCGACGCTCGCTCCGGCCACGGCGGGCACGCGATTGACCTGCTGCCCGTTCTGAGACACGACCACATTGCCGACCTGCTGTCCCGCGCGTACGGGCGCGGTGACGTTGTTCGCCGCGAGCGATACTTTGACACCGCCTTCCTCGCCCCGCTTCACCAGCGCGCGAACGTCGCTGCCGGCGACGGCCGGAACCGTCTTCGATTGTCCATCAGCCACGGGCGCCTGTCCGACGTTGGCGCCCTTCTTCACAACGGTCACCAGGTTGTAGTTCGCAAACGCGCTGCTCATCAACTTCGAAGCGATGGCAAATGAGCTTCCCGGCCCGCTCGGAGATTTCGCACCCATGACCACTGCGACCAGCTCCATATCGCCGCGCTTGGCGGACGCGGTCACGCAATAGCCCGCCGGATTGGAATAGCCGGTCTTGATTCCGGTCGCTGCGTCGTAGTAGTCGCGCTTCCCCGGATTGATCAGATGATTCGGGTTCGTCAATCCGGATGTGAACGTCCCGTTGGCGAAGGGCATGGTGGGAGTCTTCACATACTCCCGCATCAGCGGGTATTTCATGAGCTCCTGGCCGAGGATGGCCAGATCGCGCGCGCTCATCGTATCGATCCGCTTGGGGTCCTCGTCGTTCGGAAGCCCGTGCGGATCGTAGAAGGTGCTCTGCTTCAATCCCAGCGATTTCGCCCTCTGGTTCATGATGTCGACGAAGTTCTCCGCCGACCCGGCGATCTTCTCTGCCAGCATTTCGGCGGCGTCGTTGGCCGACTGGATCATCAACGCCGCGAGCAATGTCTGCACCGGAAACACCTGCCCTTCCATCGCGAAAATCTGCGAGCCGCCCATCTTGCTGGCGCGGGCGGAGGTGATGACGGGCGAGTCGAGTTTGAGACGGCCATCGCGAATCTCTTCCATCGTGATCAGGGCGGTCATCATCTTGGCCATCGACGCGGTCGGCAGCGGCACGTTGGCGTTCTCCTCGAAGAGCACGCGGCCGGTCGACGTATCGATGACGTACGCCGCGGAGTAGCCTTTGCCGGTCATGTCGACCTGGGCTCCCTGGGCGCTGGCCGGACCTTCTTCCTGTGCGAACAGCGGCAGGGCGGCCGCTGCGATGAACAAAGCGATGCAACGCTTCATGAAAGACGCTCCAATCATGTGATCTCGCGCCCGCAAACTGCATGGCGCATGCCGCGCTAGGGCGATGCCGGTTTCGCGCGTCGCTTCGTCGAGCGGGAGGTGCGGGGGATTGATCCGATCACCGTCCAGTCGTGTTTGTGCACCACGACCGGGCCCTTCTGCTTGGGCCACAGCTCGACGGGAATGTAGTAGTAGCCGTCGCCGAGGACGCGCGACTTGATGGCCAGATCGCGCATGCTCTTGCAGAGGCCCTTCTTGCCGCGAATGGCGCTCCGTTCGACAACGAGGCTGGTCGGCTCACCGAGCCCCTCGAAGATACTGATCTCCGCGCAGAGTGAATTCACCAACGTCATTTCGTGTACTCCGTGAAGCGTTGAAAAGTCCCCTGACGCACTAATCCGAAGCCTTACCTAAGCAAATTCCGATCCATTCGCTCCAAAGGTCACGCGGCACATAGCCTACAATCGCCGAATGCTCGACCAGCCCCCTAAAAAGCGGAAAATCGACCGCGCGCGCCTCCAAACCCTGCTTCGCGACGCCTGGGACCTGGTGTGGCGCTCCCGCAGCCGGCTGCTGATCGGCATACCGCTGCTGCTGATCAATCGACTGTCCAGCATCGTCCTGCCGGCCATGACCAAGTTCCTCATCGATGACGTGATCGCCAAGGGACGACACGAGATGCTGTGGAAGCTGGCCGCGATCAGCGCCGGAGCGGCCGCCATCGGCGCGACCACGGACTACGCACTGGCCCAGATCCTGGGCATGGCCGCACAGCGCTCGATCACCGACCTGCGGAAGAAGATCCAGCAGCACGTGCAGCACCTGCCGGTGCGATTCTTCGATGCTACGAAAACCGGCGCTCTCGTCTCGCGCGTGATGAACGACGCGGATGGGATTCGCAATCTGGTGGGCACCGGGCTGCTGCAGCTCTTCGGCGGATTCGTCACCGCCGGAATTGCCACGGCCATTCTCTTCTATCTCAACGCCCGTCTGGCCGCGATCATCTTCGTCGCATTTTTCTTCTTCTTCGCCGTTCTAGCCTGGGCGTTCACGACGCTTCGGCCGATGTTCAAGAAACGCAGCGAGCTGGTTGCGACTGTGACCGGACGACTCACCGAGGGCCTCTCCGGAATCCGCGTGGTGAAAGCGTACACGGCGGAGAAGCACGAGGCGCGCATCTTCGCCGGCGGGGCGCACAACCTCCTGCGACTGGTGCTCGGCACGATGCGGGTGATCTCCAGCGTCGGCGCGCTTACCACGCTGATGGTCGGCATCGTCAGCGTGGCCGTGCTGGTGGTGGGCGGGCGCGAGGTCATCGCCCATCGCATGACGCTGGGCGGCCTCATCTCCTTCACCCTCTACCTCGGTTTGGTCGTCGGACCGGTCGTGCAGATCGTCTCCATCGGCACACAGCTCTCCGAGGCCTTCGCCGGCCTGGAGCGGATCCGAGAGATTCTCGCCGAGCTGCGCGAAGACGCGGACGATCCGAACAAGCGGCCCGTGGATACGATCGAAGGGAACATCGAGCTTCGCGATGTGTGGTTCGAGTACACCCCCGGCGTACCGGTGCTCAAGGACATCAACGTCATGGCGCCGGCCGGGCGCTCCATCGCCCTGGTCGGCCCATCGGGATCGGGGAAGAGCACGCTCATCTCGCTCATCGCCGCGTTCCATCATCCGACGCAAGGCGAAATCCTGATCGATGGGATGCCTCTCCGCGATCTGCGGCTCTCCGACTATCGGCGCCACATCGGAATCGTTCCGCAGGACTCGTTCCTCTTCGCCGAATCGATCTACGACAACATCGCGCTCGGAAATCCGCACGCCTCACGCGAGGAGGTCCTGCGAGCCGCGAAGATCGCCCACGTCAACGAATTTACAGAGACCTTCGCTGACAAGTACGACACCGTCGTCGGCGAGCGAGGCGTTCGCTTGTCCGGCGGTCAGAAACAGCGCGTGGCGATCGCCCGCGCGATCGTGGCCAATCCGCGCATCCTCATCCTCGATGAGGCCACCTCGTCACTGGACAGCGAGAGCGAAGCGCTGATCCAGGACGGCCTCAACGCTCTGATGAAGGGGCGTACGACGTTCGTCATCGCCCACCGCCTCTCAACCATCCGGAACGCCGACCAGATCCTCGTGCTCGAGGACGGCCGCATCATCGAGCGAGGCACGCATCAGGAGTTGATGATGCTCGGCGGCCGCTATCGAGCCCTGTACGAAAAGCAGTACGGGATCGTGGTGAATCAGTTCATCAATCAGGGCGAGGAATTGCAGGACGTAGCCGCGACTGTGGATTAGTGGCTCATTGCTTAGTGCACCGTAGAGTACCGAGCACGGAGCACCAGGCACTAGTTCTTCAGTTCGACGTTCCAGTACGCCTCGTCGAGGAAGTTCTTCCAGATGTCCGGGAAGGTGCGCCCCTGCAGGCGATGCAGCGGATGCCATTTCGGCCGGTGCGGATGGCGGATCAGGCGCATGTCCGATTCGCCGGGCACTTTGTTTCCCTTCCGCACATTGCACGGCAGACAGGCACAGACGACGTTTTCCCACGTCGACTTCCCGCCCCGCGAGATCGGCACGACATGATCGAGCGACAGCTCGGACGAAGAGTACTTGCGGCCGCAGTACTGACAACGATTGCCGTCGCGCAGATAGATGTTCCCGCGCGAGAACTTCACTTCCTGGCGCGGCAGGCGATCGAAGACCAGAAGCTGGATCACGTGGGGGATCAGAATGTTGCGGCTCGGCGTGCGGACATAGTTGTCGTTCGGCTGAACCGGAATGTCCATCCAGTTCTCGAAGTCATACGTCCGGTACTCGGAGTCGACTGCGCGAACGTGTCCCTTGTAGAGCAGGGTAAAGGCGCGGCGGACGGACGTGATCTGCACCGCCTGAAAGACCCTGTTAAGGACGAGCACGTGGCCATCGAGCATAATCGCTCACCCGTAACACACAGCGCGATGCCCCTTGTTTCCGTGGCCGATCGCTTTCTGCGGGAGGGCCGGTACATCATACACGGCCGGCCACTCCTTGGTACCGGATCGCGCCCTCATCGGACGGCCGATGGCGCCTCCGGTTGAAAAAACTCTCGATTTGAGAGATATTTAAGCGCTAAGACGAGTTCAATTTCTGCTCTCCGGAGCGCGTTTAGGGTGTGGTTTTGGGAGGCATGCATGCGCGTTTTTCCACGGATCGCTCTTATTCTCGCCGTCGTCGTTATCTCTGCATCACCACTTCTCAGCCAGCCGATCCCGGCGGGGTGTCCCCTGACGCTGGTCGGAACGAACCCGCCGCCGGCGTCGAGTGCGTTCTATCAATCGCCACATGGCGTGTTCCGCTACGGCAACCAGGTGTTCGTGCTGCGCGGACAGACACTCACCACCTACAACGTCACGGACCTGGGAGATCTGCAGGTCATCCGTGAAGACTTCATCGGCAGCCTGGCTGCACGAGAGTCCAATGGTGGCGTCGTATTCAGCAGCGGATTCCTCGGCGTCAGCAGCGAGGCGGGGTTCGAGCTTTTCGATCTCCGGGACGTGCGGGCCGGCGGATCGCCGCCTGCGCTGATGTCGCGCACACCCAACATGCACTATCGCCGCCTTGCGGTGAACGGCAGTATCGTGGCGGCGCTTTTTCCCGCGACCGATCTTCCGTGCGCGCCAGGTGCGGGCTGCCAGAACTCGGTGGATCTGATCGACGTGTCGAATCCGGACGTTCCGGTCCGCGTCGCTTCTCTCGGCAGCGGCAGCTTCGGGGGCCTCAATGACGTGGCGTTCGTGCGCGGTGCGCTCGTCATCACCGGCACCGGCGGCACATTCGTTTTCGACATCAGCACACCCACCACGCCGGCCTCGCTTTTCAGCGTCGCCACTCCGGGGACATTCCTGGCCACCGACGGCTCGAACTTGCTCGCGGTGGGGAACGACACCTCGATTCTCACCTACAGCGTCAGCGGCGTCAGCGGGTTCTCGAGCATGACCCCGATCGCGCTTCACACGCTGGCTACGCTGCAGATGGAGCACTCCAATCCGATCATGTTTCACCCCCAGGCAGCCATCGACGTTCAGAATGCGCACCTGATCGCCATGGTCGACGAGCGCGATCCGCAGACCTTGCTGCCGGCGCGCACCTTCGCCTTCGACGTCTTTGATTACACGGCGTCGATGTTTGAAGGACGCGATCCGCGCATGTATGAGCAGGTCTCGTACACGCAGGGCGACGAGGTGAAGTACAACCCGCTGCCGGTGGGTCCGTTCGTCTACGTGGTCGGCGAGTTGACCGGCCTGCAGTCGTACGGGGCGTGCGGGCAGATGGCCGGAAGGATCGAGTGGGACAGCACGGCGGCACTCCCTTGCGGCGGAGCGGAGATTCATGGCTGGGTCACCGGCACGACGAAGATTGCCAGCGTAGAGCTATTCCTCGACGGCGGATCGCTCGGTCCGGCGTCGTTCAACAACGTGCCACGCACCGACATCGCGGCGACAACGCCGGTTCAGGGATGGAGAATCTCCGTCAATCTCGACACGACTGGCTCCGGCGAGCATTTGATTCGCGCGGTGGGAACTGACATCAATGGAAATCGCAGTCAGTTCGCCAGTCAGCGCGTGATCTTCGGCGGACCTGGAAAGAACTGCTTCACCCGCCGCCGAACGTCCTCACGGTAACGAATCGACGATCGCCTGCGCCGCAACTCTAGGATTGGCGGCGTCGGTGATCGGACGACCGACAACGATGTAATCAGCGCCCGCCGCGATCGCCGCGGCGGGCGTTGCTGTTCTGCGCTGATCGTCGGTCCGGCCATCCAGGCGGATTCCTGGCGTCACGATGACCAGGTCCTTGCCGCAGGCCTCACGAATCGGTCGAATCTCCTGAGGCGATGCGACCACGCCGCGCAGACCACAGCGCACCGAGAGGCGCGCCAGTCTCAGCGCGGTCTCGACGGCGGTGCCCGAGAACCCGATTTCATGAAGCTCGCGATCGTCGAGGCTCGTCAGGACCGTGACGCCCAGAACCACGATGTCCGAAATGGCGCAGGCCCGGAGCATCGCCTCGCCGCCCGACGCGTGAACGGTGAGCATCGAGGCTCCGCCTGCCGCCGCCTGCTCGACCGCGTTGCGCGCGGTGGTCGGGATGTCATGAATCTTCAGATCCAGAAAGATCTTCTCGCCGCGGCCGGCAATTTCCCGGACGATGGCCGGCCCATTGGCGATGAAGGCCTGCAAGCCGAGCTTGAACACGCCGGCCACGCCATGCAGGGCATCGGCGAGACGAAGAATGTCGTCGCGCGATGAGCGGTCGATGGCCACGATGAGGCGGTCGCGCGATTGCATGGTTGAATCATAGCGATGGATAAGTGGGAGGTCGCGCGCGCGCTGGACGAGATCGCAAAATACCTCGAGCTGAGCGAGCCGAACCGGTTCAAGGCGCTGGCCTTCGAACGAGCCGCGCGCGCCATCAGCGCACTGGATCGCGATCTCCGCGATCTGGTCGCTTCCGAGGATCTGTACAAGACGCCTGGCGTCGGAGAACGCACCGGCGCGGTCATCGAAGAGCTGCTGCGCAGCGGCCGCTCCCAATACCTGGAGGAGCTGCGCAAGCAATACCCGCCGGCGATTTTCGAGATGCTGCGAGTCCCGGGCATGGGCTTGAAGAAGATCGGGCTGCTTTACCAGAAGCTCGGCATCAGCAATCTCGATGAGTTGGAGGCGGCGGCGCGCGCGGGACGTCTGGCCACGCTACGGGGATTCGGCGCCAAGACGCAGCAGAAAATCCTCGACGGCGTGGAAAAGGCGCGCCGGCACGAATCGCGGTTTCTGCTTCCCGCCGGGATCGAGACCGGCGAGTTGATCCGGCAGCGCCTGGCCGCGGTCGACGAAATCGAGAACGCCGAAGTCAGCGGAAGCGTCCGGCGGCGGTTGGAAGTCATTCGCAACGTCAACATCGTGATCGCCACGCGCCAGCCGCGGCGCGTCATCAAAGCGCTGGAGAAGATCGTCGATCGCCTGGAGGCCATCGACGAGAGCACGGCAAAAGGCGTGGCCCGCAACCAAATCGATGTCTGGTTTCATCTGGCGCCTCCGGAGGAATTCGGATCCGCCCTCCTGCGCACAACGGGCAGTGACGAATTCGTCTCTGCATTTCTGGAGCGCGCGGGAAAGCGCACGGCGGCGAAAGAGCAGGATCTCTTCCGCCTGGCCCGGATTCCCTACATCGATCCGGAGCGGCGGGAAACCGCCGACGATCTGAGGCTCAAGAAGCGAAGGTCGCTGGTCGAACTGGCGGATCTGCGCGGCACGTTTCATGTGCACACGACCTTCTCCGACGGACGGCACACCGTGCTGGAGATGCTGACCGCGGCACGAGACCGCGAACTCGAGTATGTCGGACTCTCCGATCATTCGAAGACCGCGTATTACGCCGGCGGCCTCACCGTAGAGGGGCTGCGGGAGCAGCAGGCGGAGATTGAACGTCAACGCCCTGCCGTCAAGCCGCTGCGAGTGTTCAAGGGCACCGAGGCGGACATCCTTCCCGACGGTTCGATCGATTACGACGCGCAGACGCTCGCCACGTTCGACTTCGTGATCGCCTCCGTTCACTCGAAGTTCGCCATGTCCAAAGATGAAATGACCGAACGTCTCCTCCGCGCGCTCGACAATCCCTTCGTCACCTTCCTCGGCCATCTCACTGGCCGGCTCCTCCTCTCCCGCGACGGCTACACGATGGAATTCGACCGCGTCTTCGAACGAGCGGCGGAGCGTGGTGTGATGATCGAGATCAATGGCAACCCGCGGCGGTTGGATATCGACTGGCGCCTGGTCGGGCGCGCGCTCGACCGCGGCGTCCGCTTCGGCATTCATCCCGACGCGCATTCGATTCACGAATACGCGGCGCTGATCAGCGGAACGTGGGCCGCGCGCAAAGCGGGCTTGTCGGCGAAAGAGATCTTCAACACGAAGCCGGTGGAGGAGGTGGCGGAGTATCTGAAAGTGCGGCGCGCCAAGGCATTGCGAAACCCGCGATACCCCAACCCAGGTCCCTCGCTACGCTCGGGATGACAAGCACAAAAATCGGGCGCGGCAGAGGGTGAGTTTGCCGCGCCCGACCTGTAGGAGAAACCTTCGCCCTAACGCCGGGCGACCAACACAATCATGAGAGCGCGCTGGCTCTGCGGAGCCTTCGTCGCTCCGACGATGTACGTCTGACCCAGTCGGAGATTCAGCGAGGTCTTGAGCAGCGACGTGAGCTGATCCTTCTGCAGCTTGGACAGATGGAAATCGCTCACCTTGATCGAGTCGCTGGTCGGGTCGTATTCGCCGAACTTGAATTCGGCACGATAGCCGGACGGCATCTCGATCATGCCCGGGTCGCCTTCCTTCCCTTCCACGTTCGCGTCGCCCACGCCTTCGAAGACGTTGTACTTGAGCATGGCCAGCTTCTGAGCCACATCCTTCAGATTGTCGGCAACCTTCGGAGCGGGTGAGTCGATCCGCGCCGCGGCCACCAGCCGCACCGAGAGCTTGAAGGTCTGAGCTGGCGCGTCGAACTCCGTCAACGCCTTGCCGATCTTCGTCAAATTCTCCGGACGATCGGTGACCACCAGCGCGTTGTTCGCGGGCTGAATGGACATCGAGCCTTCCGCGCTGACCAGCGGCTTGATGACCGCCGCTGCTTTCTCTGCGTCCTTGTACTTGAAGGTAAACGTGCGGACGGAGAGCGCCTTCGCCGTGTCGGCGGGCGAAGCCGCGATTGCAGCTCCGCAGAAAAGCAGCGTAGCCAGCAGAATGGCGATTCGCTTCGTCGTGCTCATAGATCCGCCGGCAGCGAGTCGTCGAAGATCATGACTACTTGCGCGTCGCTCGCTCCCTCTCCGCGCAACTCGACGATCGTCGCCGTCCTGGAGTCATACGATTCAACGATCGGTTTCGTCACCAGCTCAGCCCGATGCGCTGCTGGCTGAATCTGCGCGACCGGCGCCGTCTGCTCCGATTGCCGATAGACGATCGCCGCTCCGGAGATCCCTACCAGGATCATGGCTGCCACGGCGAGACGCCAAGGGTTGGGAAGGCGACGACGCCCCATCGAGCCTTCCGCCTGCCGCAGGCGCACCTGGGCCATGACGTCGCTGGTAAACGCGTCGACACCGCCCGGCGGCGTCAGCTCGCTTCCATCCAAGGCTCGGAAAAAGTGATCGGCATCGACGCTCACGGCAAAATCGAGGCAGGCATCACATTTCCGGAGATGCTCCATCACCGCGGCTTCGTTGCTGCCCGGCGCGAGCCGTTCGCGGAAACTCTGGCAGGAAATCATTGGCCTTCCTTCCACAGCCGCGAGTACTCCGGATAGCGTTTCCTCAACTGCTGCTGCATCAGCTTCCGCGCGTTGAATAAGTGATTGCGGACCGTCGACTCGCGGCAGCCGAGAATCTTTGCGATTTCAGACGACGGAAGGTCGTCCATCTCGCGCATCACGAAGATCGTTTTCTGCTTCGGCGAGAGGACCGTGGCCACGGCGTTGAAAACGTTCTCGATTTCCTTTCGTTGCACGACCACGCCCTGCTCGGCGTCGGAGGAGGTCTTCACCAGACGCAGATTCGAGTTGACCGCGTTCTCCCGTGACTGCTTGTTGCGAAGAAAATCGATCGCTACATTCGTCACCATCCGGTACAACCAGGTGTCGAAGGCGAAGTGCGGATCGTATTTATCGAGGTTCTCCCACAGCTTGATGAACACGAGCTGCGAGATGTCCTTCGCGTCCTCTGCGTTGCCGATGATGCGGTAGCAGAGACTGTAGACCTTGGTGGTCTTGCGGCGGACGAGCTGTTCGAAAGCGTCGTTGTCGCCTCGACGGATTGTTTCGACCAGTTGACGGTCGTCGAGTTCAACAGTCTCTTTGGTCGGAATCATCAATCGCCGTACTGCGGCCATCGTGACACAGATACGAAGGCTGCTCAAAAAACGTCCAACTCTCGATTTCTCATCCCGGTCGCTGGTGACAAAAACTGCCAAACACCCTAGAATCGGCCAACTCTCTCTTGAACCTTATGCGGGTATTGGTAGTGGGGCAAGGCGCGCGGGAGCATGCGATCTGCTGGAAGCTCCGTCAGTCGCCCCTGGTGAAGGAAGTCTATGCAGCGCCTGGAAATGCGGGAATCAGCCAGGTCGCTGACTGTGTCGGCATCGGCGTTGCGGACATCATCGAACTCGCTGATTTTGCCGAGAAGCTCAAGATGGATCTCACCGTCGTCGGCCCCGAGTTGCCGCTGACGCTCGGCATCGTCGACGAGTTCCAGAAGCGCAGGCTGCCGATCTTCGGTCCCACCCGCCTGGCTGCCGAGCTGGAAGGCTCCAAGGTCTTCTCGAAAGAATTCATGCGCAAGTACCGCATCCCCACTGCGCAGGCGCAAGTCTGCGCGTCGACCGATGAGGCGAAGACCGCCCTGAAGAAGACCGACTATCCGGCAGTGATCAAAGTGGAGGGGCTGGCCGCTGGCAAGGGCGTTGTGATCGTCAATTCGGCGAAGGAAGCGAACAAGTATCTCGAGCTCGTGTTCGACGACAAGAAGTTCGGAAACGCTGCGAACCGAATCCTGATCGAGGAGTTCCTCGAAGGCGAAGAAGTCTCCTTCATGGTCATCACCGACGGAACGCGATTCGTTCCGATGGCTCCGGCAAAGGATTACAAGAAAGCGAAGGACGGCGACACCGGGCCGAACACCGGCGGGATGGGGGCGCACTCGCCGGCGGTCGTGCTCAGTGGAGAGACCGCCGCGGAAATCGTGAAGACGATCATGCTCCCGGCCATTCAGGGAATGGCCGAAGAAGGCCGCTCCTACAGCGGCTGCCTTTACGCAGGTCTGATGCTCACCGCAAAAGGTCCGAAGGTGCTGGAGTTCAATTGTCGCTTCGGCGATCCGGAAACACAGGTGCAGGTGCTCCGCCTGGAAGACGACCTGGCCGAGCTGCTGCTCAAAGTGGCGAACGGCAACCTGGAAGACACGAAGCTGACGTGGAAAAAAGAGGCCGCTGCCTGCGTGGTCGTGGCCGTCGAAGGTTATCCGGAGGAGTACCCGAAGGGTCAGGAAGTGATCCTCGATCCAATCAACGATGACGCGGTCGTCCTTTTCCACGCCGGAACCGTGAAGAAGGGCGGACAGCTGGTCAACGTCGCCGGCCGGGTGATGAGCGTCTGTGCGCACGCGGCGACACTCTCCGAGGCGCTGGCGAAGGTGTATCGCGCAGTGCCCAAGGTCCGCTTTGAAGGCGCGCGCTACCGGCGCGACATCGGCTATCGCGCTCTCGAGCAGCGGAAGCACGCGGTCGGTGAATGACCACTCGCCCCTGGGTCTGCATCATCCTCGGCAGTGACACCGACGTCCCGGTGATGTCACAGGCGTGCGATGCGCTCGACGAGGCTGGCGTTCCGTACGAGATGAAGGTCGCCTCGGCGCATCGCAGTCCGGAGCGGACGCGGCATGTGATCACCGAAGCGGAGCGGGCCGGCGCTGCGATTTTCATCGCCGGAGCGGGCATGGCCGCTCATCTTCCCGGAGTGGTCGCATCGTTCACCACAAAGCCGGTCATCGGCGTCCCGCTCAGCGGAGGCGCGCTCGAGGGGCTGGACTCGCTCCTGGCCATCGCCCAGATGCCGCCCGGGGTGCCGGTGGCCGCGGTAGCGATTGGCGGCGCGCGGAATGCGGGTATTCTTGCGGCTCAGATTCTGGCGCTGACAGATTCCGCTCTGGCCGCGCGTTTGAAAGAGCAGCGCTCATCGATGGCCGCCGCGGTTGCGGAGAAATCGAAACCGGTGGAACGGTCAACACGATGATGTGTGTGGGCCGGCTTTAGCCGGCCGGCTGAAGCCGGCCCACACATCATTACCATGCATCACGACCACGCAACTGCTGTCAAGGTTTCTCGAAAGCTTGTCGTCTCGTCGATTGCCACGTTCATCTTCACCGTGGCGCAATTGGCGATCGGCATCTGGGCGAACTCTCTCGCCCTGATCGGCGACGCCCTCCACAACTTCACCGACGTCCTCGCCCTGCTTCTGGCATTCCTGGCCGTGCACATTGGGCGTCGCCCCGCGACAGCGGAAAAAACGTACGGCTATCAGCGCGCCGGAGTGCTGACCGCCTTCGTCAACGCCGCGGCGCTGGCCACGTTCACCATCTTCATCTTCTGGGAGGCGATTCGTCGGCTGGAGACGCCGAAGGTGGTGAACACCACCTCGATGCTCGTCACCGCATTCGTGGCGCTGCTGCTGAACAGTGCGATCACCTTGTGGCTGCGCAGCGAAGGGCGCGCCGATCTGAACATCCGCAGCGCGGTGATCCACATGCTGGGCGATGCCTTTTCCTCCGGGGGCATCATCGTCGCCGCGCTGCTCATCCGAGCAACCGGCGAAGAGTTCTGGGATCCCGCGGTCTCCATCCTCATCGGCGTGCTGATCCTGTGGAGCAGTTGGGGAATCCTGCGCGAGTCGATCAACCTGCTGCTGGAGGGGACGCCGAGCGGGATCGATCCCGACGCGGTCACCCGCGCCATCGCCTCCATCGACGGAGTCCAGGGGGTGCACCACCTGCACATCTGGGCCATCGGCCCATCCCGTCCCGCGCTCTCCTGTCATCTGATGGTTGGGGACGTGCCGGTGAAGAGCACCGGCAATCTGCTGGACAAGGTGAATGAGCTTCTGGCGCACGACTATCGCATCGCACACACCACCATCCAGTTCGAGTTCTCCAACTGCGACGTCGACGATCCGTACTGCGTGCCGTACACGGCGTCAATCGCTGAGACCTCACTCGAGAGTCCTCGCCCCGCGAAGCGGGGAGAGGGCGGCGCGTAGCGCCGGGTGTGGAGCACCACTTCAACGATCCACCCACCTCGTCGTACCCCATTCAGGTGACTAAGGAGGGTCGAATGAAAACACGCACAGTACTTTTCTCGGCGGCTGCGGTGCTGCTGGTCGTGCTCGTCGTTCCGTTTGCCTTCGCCCAGCGCGGCAGAGGGATGCACGAACACGGCGACATGATGATGTTCGGGCATCTGCAGAAGGCGAAAGACGCGCTCGGGTTGAGCGATCAACAAATGACCGATATCAAGGCCATCTTCCAGCAGCTCCACGACCAGAATGCGCAGTACCGCCAGCAGGTTCACGGCGGGATGCAGCAGATCATGCAGACGCTGGTGAAGAACCCCAACGATCTGGCAGCCGCACAGGCGCTGATCGACCAGCAGACGGAGGCGGAGCGGGCCATGAAGTCGAACATGCTCAATGCGGCGTCTAAGGCGCTGAACGTGCTGACGACGGATCAGAGAGCGAAGCTGTCCGATCTCATCCAGCAGCACATGGCCAATCGACCACAGAAATAGATGGCTGTTGCGATCGGAGTGCTGGAAAGTGCCGAATACGGCCCTTTCTCTTCGCTGCAGCGTTTAATGTTCGCTGTGCAGTCGAAGAGTGCGGGCCATGGTGTGGGCAACGACCCGGTGGAAGCGGGCGCCATCGCCGCGGTCAAGGGCGGGGATAACCGGTCGTACGACTACCTGGTGTCAAAATACATGAAACGGGTCGTATCGATCGCCTGGGGAATCGTGCGCAACGCCCATGACGCCGAGGATCTGGCGCAGGAGGCGTTCGTAAAAGCCTTTCAGACGATCGGCAGATTCAAGACGGGAGAACCGTTCGGGCCGTGGATCTACCGGATCGTGACGAATCTGGCTCTCGACGTGGTGAAGCGCCGCCAGCGTTTCCGCCACGAGGAGCTGAGCGACGCGCAACCGGCGGAGCGGCGCGACCGCGCGGATCTTCCGGCGGTGACGGGCGAGTTAGGACGACGGATCGATGAAGCCATCGAGTCGCTCCCCGAGATGCAGCGCATCGTGGCCCGTCTGTATCTGGTCGAGCAGTTCGATCATGCGGAGATTGCGGTGATGACGGGATTGAGCGAGGGAACGATTCGATCGCACCTATCGCTGGCCCGGGGGAAACTGAAGACAAGACTGGCGGATCTGTACGAGGACGCTCATGAGTGACGACAAACTTCTGGAACGGATTCGAAACGATGCACGCCAGCTTCGCTACGAGCCGAAGGACGACGCGATCTGGACGCGCTTACCGGCGCGGATCAGCGAGCGCGTACAGGCGCGCGGCAGCGTGGCCCAGCTTCTGGCCTCCTGGTTTCGCCCCATCGCGGTTTCCCTGACGGCATTGGCCCTGGCGGCCGCTCTCGGCCTGACCTGGATGGAACGCTCGCAGAATGTGCTCGACACCATCGCGGCCAGTCCGATCGACGTCTCCGTCGGAGGAGATACGTTCAGTGTCGCCGACTAGTCCGCGCACGACCGCCACGCTGCTGGTGCTCGCGGCTCTCATCGTCGGAGCGCTGATCGGCGTGGCGGGCGATCATCTTTTCCTCATTCACCGTCATGAGCTTCTTCGTCGCGAATTCGCGGCACATCGCATCGTCGATCGCCTCGACCGGGAGCTCCACCTGACCGCGCAGCAGAAGAGCGAGATCCAGCGCATTCTGGACACGCATCACCAGCGCATGGACGCCATCATGAGCAACGTCCGCCCGCAAATGCGGCAGGAGATCGAGGCGGGCAATGCGGAAATCGAAAAGATCCTGACGCCGCAGCAGCGCGTACAGTTTCAGCACCTGAAGATGCGGATGCCGCCCGGCCGCGGCGGACCGCGGCGCGAGCCGCGCTAGCGCGCGCCGTCCGGACGGACGCGCATGAAGAACGTGCAGGCCTTGCCGCTCTTCGAATCCACCCACACCGATCCGGCGTGAGCGACAGCGAAGTCACGAACCTTGTACAGATCACGGCCCGTGCGCTGCGAGGAGGCGGGATTGCACGCAAAGCCCGGCTCGAAGATCACCTGGCGCAGCTGCTCCGGCACCAGCGGACCGTTGTCCATCACGAAGAACAGCAGCAGCGGCTTCTCCTTATGCTCCATCCGGCGAACGCCGACGATGACCTGGCCGCCTGACGGAACGTAGTTGAGCGAGTTGTCGACCAGAACCGCCAGCGCGTCGGCCAGCTCATCGTGATCGGTGAGCTGCTCGCCCAGATCGTCGGGCAGGTCGGTTTCGATGCGAATCGACTTCACGTCGGCGAATGAGGCGAAGCGATCGGCCACCGTGCGGATCACATCAGTCACCTTCGGCAGATTGGGACGCTGCGTCTCCATCGCCGCGGTCTGCGCGTCGACGGCGCGAAACACCAACACCGCGCCGCCGGCCCCTCCCATCAACGGCACGAGCGAAAAGAGGACGTGATGATCAGCGATGAGGAGATGTGATGACGATGAGATGCTGAGGTCCCCGATCTGCACGCCGGCCTGACGCTCGACATCCTTCAACGTGGCCAGATCCCAGGGACCGAAGAGACTCTGCATCTGCTCGGTGGCGAACTTCACATTGCGATCCGAGCCGAGAACGATCGCCGCGACGCCGGCAGCGACGAGGACGCCGGCGATGCTGGTGATGGCCGGAGAAGTGCTCTCCACCGGGAACGGGACGATCGGCGCCTTGGGGAACACGTCGATGGCCTGCGCCACTGCGGCTTGGCGACCGGCACCGCCTTCGGCGGCCTGTTTGGCTTCTGAGCCTGGCATCTTCACGCGCCGCGGGCGGTCGCAACCCGGGCACAAAATCCCTTGCACGATCGACGCACCGCACATCAGGCACGTTGTAGCCATTCGACCTCCGGGGAGCAAAAATCTTACGCCCCTTGGCGCGTCGGAGCAACGTGATACCGTCCCGCGCTGCATGCGAAATATCGCCGTGATCGGCGCGGGAACGATGGGCAATGGCATCGCCCACACGGCGGCCGCCGCCGGGC
>QHVS01000090.1:0-428 GCA_003223635.1 Acidobacteriota bacterium
AGAAAGAAAAAACAGTAGATCACCGCGGCTACGCCATTGTTGACGGTCGGGTAAAACGATTGGGGAGCGTGGAACTGGAAGTATGCCACGGCCATCTCCCCGGCCAGCAGGAACGCGATCGGGCGTGTCAGGACGCCGAGGACGATTGCCAGCCCGCCGAACAGCTCGAGAATTCCGCCGATGCCGATCTGCGATGTCACGCTGAACGGCGGCATCGGCACCGGGCTCGGTGGGGAGCCAAACACGATCATGGTTCCGGCGGTCATGAATACCAGTCCGGCGACGATGCGAAAAACAGCCAACATGCGGCTGGGCCAGGGCGGCGGCGCGGGTTCGAAGATCGACATAGGACGCGTATTCTGCGTCAGCATTGAGAAGATGTGAAGGACGGAGTGGATAAAACTTCTGATCCCTGTCAGAAGTAGCGC
>QHVS01000090.1:497-7622 GCA_003223635.1 Acidobacteriota bacterium
CGCAGTCATCGGGCAGGGGCGAGTCACGGCGTATTCGGATGGAGGAATTCACCATCTTGAAAGACGATGTCGTCGCTAGCGCCAACGGTCGCCTTCAACGTGCGATTGACTGACGCGATCCTTCCGTCGGGGCCACCGCTGATGATCCTGTAGCTCGAACCGTCAGCAGCCGCGATGTACTGAAACTCGCCTCCCCAGCCGTCGTGCCGGGGCGTTCGAGGAATGTATCGTGGTTCGAGGACGGCGGCCAGTTCGCCGATCGTCGAGACCGTCGGATACTTCTTCACATCAATAGAGCGCGTGATCAGAGCCGCCGCGATGGCGCGGATCGAGGCGCGCGTCGCGTTCTCTTTCGACTTCTGTAGCTCCGCCGCCGGGTCGGCTATCGCTCTTGTCACCAGCCACTTCTTCTCTTCCTTCAGCACTCCGAGAAACTTACGTCCAACGTCGCCCTTCAGAAACGCGAGAAGCTGCTCGAGTTCTTGTTCCGTGAACTGTTCTTCATAAGCGCGGAACATCGCTTCGGTCATCCGCATGTCCTGTGGATCGGTCAGAAGGACGGCTTGCTTGACGAGGGCTTCCTTGCGGGGCACCGGGGCGGCATCGAGCGTTGAAGCGAGGCAGAGCGTGATGAAGACCGCAAGCGGACGTCTCATGGAACACCTCCAGGCTGCTTGAAGTCTACTGGGCGATCGGCTCCTCGGCACGCGCCGCGTTACACTCAATCGAGCGACGATAGGTGGTTCGAGGTGAGTGAATCAGTCATCAACGTGTCCGACCTGACGCGCCGCTTCGGTGCCACGACGGCCCTGGACTCGGTGAGCTTGTCCATGCCACGCGGGGCGGTCTACGGTCTCGTCGGCGCAAACGGAGCGGGCAAGACGACTCTCATCAAACATGTTCTGGGTCTGCTGCGGGCGGAAAGCGGCTCGGTGCGTGTCTTCGGCCACGATCCGGTCGCCGATCCGGTCGCCGTCCTGTCACGCATCGGCTATCTTTCCGAGGAAAACGACCTCCCCGGATGGATGCGCGTTGACGAGCTCATTCGCTACTCGCGCGCGTTCTATCACGCCTGGGACGATGCTTACGCGGAGGAGCTGCGCCAGACGTTCGCACTCGACCCCACGGCGAAAATCAAGAACCTCTCCAAGGGGCAGAAGGCGCGGACGGGACTGCTCATCGCGCTGGCGTTTCGCCCCGAATTACTCGTGCTGGATGAACCGTCGTCCGGGCTCGATCCTATTGTTCGGCGCGACATACTCGGCGCCGTCATCCGCACCATCGCCGATGAAGGCCGCACGGTGCTCTTTTCGTCGCACTTGTTAGAGGAAGTGGAGCAGGTGGCCGATCACGTCACGATGATCAGCCACGGCAAGATCGTTTTGAGCGCGCCGCTGGACGAGATCAAGGAGTCGCATCGCGTCAACGGACGCGTCCTCTCCCTCGATGAAATTTTCGTCGCGCATGTCGGGACGGCCGAAGCGCCAGCGCCGGACGCCTAAGTCATGCGCTCATCTGCTGCCGCAATCGCCTGGGAGTTTCGCCAACGGCATCGCTGGGGACTGCTCGCTCTGATCGCGTATCTTTTCGTCCTCGCGATCATCAAGCTCCTGATCCTTGAGCGAGGGCAACGCGTCGACCTCAATGAGGAGACTTTTGCGCTGGTCATCGCTGTCCCGCTGACGGCGACGTTACTGTATTTCCTGGCGCTGTTCAGCTTTGGCCTTTCCGGAGACCTGGCCGCGCGCCAATCGATGTATCCCGCCCGCATGTTCACGATGCCGGTGACGACTGCCGCGCTGGCGGGGTGGCCGATGCTTTACGGCGCCGCTGCGATGGCGATGTTGTGGTTCGCAACGCGGCTGCTCGCGGCGTGGCCATCCAATGTCGAGGTGCCAGTGATTTGGCCGGCGCTGCTGGCCGCGTCGCTTCTTGCCTGGACGCAGGCGCTGATGTGGATGCCCTACGCTTTGCCGGGGCTGCGCGTGATCGTCACCGTGCTCTGGCTGGCGTCGATCGACGCCGTCGTCATGCTGGCGCTCAATTACAAAGCCCCCGAGATCGTGATGCTGGCCATTCTCGCGCCGCACGTTCCGCTCGCATATCTCGCTGCGCGCTTCGCCGTTGGACGGGCGCGCCGCGGCGACGTCCCCGATTGGCGGCGAACGTTCTCGTGGTCTAGACCGATCGCTGCGCAGCTGCCGTGCGATCAATTTCCTTCTGCGGCGCGTGCTCAAGCATGGTTCGAGTGGCGGCAGTATGGGCGTTCGCTGCCATGGTTGGTCGCGATTCTGCTTCCCTTCGAGCTGGCTCTGCTTTTCGCCTTCAGCGACACGCCGGTCCTCGTCGTCGAGACTCTTCTCTTCGTGCTGTTCACTCCCCCCTTCATGGCCGCTTTCGTCGCCGCGACGGTCGGCAAGTCGACGCCGTTCACCGCGACGCGGCCGCTGACCAGCGCGTCGCTGATCGCCGCCAAGCTGAGGGCGACAATCTGGAGCACCCTTGCCACGTGGCTGCTGGTCCTCGTCGCCATCCCGTTCGCGTTGAGACTCTCGGGCACCTCGCCGGTGGTGATCGAATGGGGACATCGCTTAATCGAAGCCGTAGGGAGGCCCCGCGCGATCGCGATCGTGCTGCTGGGATTCTCGGCTCTGTTGGCATCGACGTGGAAGCAGCTTGTGCAGGGTCTGTACATCGGCTTGAGCGGCCGAGAATGGGTCGTCAAGGCGAGCATGTTCATTGCCCTGTCGTTCCTCGCCATCATCGTGCCACTGGCCCATTGGATCAGCACGAACCGGCACGCGATCGCCGTGTTGTGGAATGCTTTTCCGTGGATCGCGGCTGTTCTGGTCTCCTTCAAAATTTCGGCCGCGGCCTGGATCGCGATTCGCCTCCACGACCGACGGCTGCTCCGCGACCGAACGCTTCTCATCGGCGCGGCCTCTTGGGATCTCGCCGTGCTCGCGCTCTACGGCCTGCTCGTTTGGATCGTTCCGGCGATGCTCATCCCGGGCTACGTTTTGGCACTCGTTGCAATTCTGGAAATGCCACTGGCGCGAGTCGCCGCGGCGCCGCTGGCGCTCGCGTGGAATCGGCATCGATGAACAGGAAGACATTCATCGGCGCGGTTCTGATCCTCATCACCCTGCCCGTGGTGTTGGCCGCCACCGAGGCAGTCTCTTTCTACGTCCGCAATCGGAACAACGGTTCCATCGTCTCCTCGGGCCAGAAGCGGGAGTACCTGCTATACGTGCCAGACAACTACGACCGCACCAGGCCGACGCCGCTCGTCATCAGCATGCATGGCGCGGGGGGATGGCCGGCCCAGCAAATGGCCCTGAGCGGGTGGAACCGGCTGGCCGATGAGCACGGGTTCATTGTCGTCTACCCGTCGGGAAGAGGTGTGCCCAGAGTCTGGCACCTTGGTCTCATGCAGGATGTCCGATTCATCTCGGAGTTGATTGACTCACTGGAGGCGGCTTACAACATCGACTCGACGAGGATCTATGCAGATGGGCTTTCCAATGGGGGAGGCATGGCTTTTGTGCTCTCCTGCACGCTGTCCGATCGGATCGCGGCGGTCGGGATGGTGGCGGCTGCTCAATTACTGCCGTGGAGCCGGTGTACGGACCATCGGCCGGTGCCGATGATTTCGTTTCATGGGACCGCTGATCCTATGACTCCCTACAACGGCGGTCGGACGTGGGTTGCCCCCGAGCCGTTTCCGAGCATCCCGACATGGACGGCGAATTGGGCTCGAAGAAACAGATGCGAGCCCAAGCCGGTCGAATCGGCGGTGGCGGCTGATGTCATGCGCCGTGAATACATGCACTGTGCGGATGACGCGACTGTCGTGCTCTACACAATTCAGGGCGGCGGGCATTCCTGGCCTGGCGGCAAGCCGCTTCCGGAATGGTTCGTCGGACCTACCAGCCGCAGCATCGACGCGACGAATCAGATGTGGGCGTTTTTTCGTGCGCATCGGCTTCGCCGCGCGACCGATTGAACCACCGTACTTGGAGGTTGAGTAGAAATAAGGCGCGCTGCGGGGCCTGTTGCGTTTCAAGCCGTGCGCCGATACTCCATCTACCTGGTTTTTCCGCTCGTCTTCTCCCAAGCAGCATTCGCAGCATCGAGGCGGCGAGTCGTAGTGCATCCAGGCCCGCTGAATCGCGACGCGATTGTCGCGACAGCGTTGAGGATTGCCGATCGGGTCGTCCTCTCCTACTCTCCGCGCCTCCACTGGGAAAACGCTGTCTATCTCGACGGGCTCGTCCTACTCGGTGAGCAGATGGAGCTGCGGTTGCCCGGGTCGGGCAGCCGCTTCATCGAGCGTGCCGCATCCGTCATCCTTGATAGTGACGATGCGATCGATACCGTCTACTGGGGTGATGGGACGGCGTTCGCACAAGCCGCGATGGATCTCTATCGCGTCCTGCCGCCGAGTGATCCGCGTCGCCAGGCGCTCCTGAAGACGCTGAGCGGGCCGATGCAGTTTGCGGAGCACGCGGTCCGCGTTTCACCCGGTGACGGCCCAGCGCGCGATCCATGGTGGATCGCCGGCGGTTACGGCACGCGCTTTTGGCAGGACGACCTTTATATGGTTGTGCCGTGGCTTGCGCTGTATGGCTCAACGCAGGACGGCCTTCCCGGCAATGAGCTCGCGAGGAATCTGGCGTACGAGTGGATTGAAGCATACGTGTACGAGCATCGGCCGGTCTCCGATGACTCGCGTCAGGCTGCGGTGCCGTCGACGAAGTCGCGTCGCGGGTTGCTGCTTTGGGATGAGTCGTCCGGTCTGTTTCAGCATGCGCCCGAGTTGATCGGAACCGCAGAGTACTTCTGGGGTCGAGGCAACGGCTGGGCTCTCGTCGCGCTGAGTCGCGCCGCGGAGTCTCTCGACACGCCATACACCGGCGGCCGTTATGACCAGGTGATTGCGAGCGAGGCGATCCGCCAGATGCTCCGCGTTGCGGTGGAATCGCTGATCGAACACCGTACGCCGGACGGCGGATGGGGGTCCTATCTTTCCCGGCCGGACCAATGTGCTATCGCGGAAACCTCAGCAACCGGTCTGCTCACGTTCTTCCTCGCGCATGGGGTCAACGAGGGTTGGCTCGACCGCAGTACGTACGCTCCCGTCGTGGTCAGAGCGTTCGAGTTGCTGATGCGAAGAGTCGACGCCGCGGGATACGTATCGGGGATTCAGCCGCCTGACATCGGTCCCAACTGCGCGCAAAAGACATCAAACGACGAGATCAATTTGAACTTCGGTCCGGGCGCGGTGCTTCTGGCCGCCGCAGAGATCCTGAAGTTCACGGACAAGGATCTTCGTGGCCCAGCAGACTCGAACTTGCGGTGACTGGTTGCCAGTGACGTTTCGCGGAACTTTAGAAGTTTCGGATGCTCCGCTTGCTCGACTCTACGCAATTGGCGGAGACTCTCGACGCTTTCTCATGATCGCGAGGCTTCTTTGCTTGTTGCTGGCTGCGCGCGTTCTCAGCGCCGCCGAGGTGACGCGCGCCGACCGGTGGGAGCTGCACAGTAGCTTCTGGATGAATCTTCACCAAACGCTGATGCACGATGCTTCCGCTCGTAACGCGCGTGATCTCACTGCGCTGCCGCCAGAGGAGCGGACGACGTGAACTCGCATACCGCGGAAGGCGAGGCCCCGACGTATCACTTCGAGTGGTTTGGGAGATAAAGAATGGAGATCAAACGAAGTGGCTCGCAACCTTCCGGCAAAGGACCGGCCGAGTATTTCACCGGCAACGTACGTGTTGATCCTCTATTTCAGACAAACGAGCCTGCACGCGCGCTCGGTGTCAGCGTCACATTCGAGCCGGGCGCTCGTACAGCGTGGCACGCTCATCCACTCGGGCAGACGCTGATCGTGACGGCCGGCTGCGGCGTCGTACAAAGCCGGGGAGGTCCGATCGAGGAAATTCATCCGGGCGACGTGATCTGGTGTCCGCCCGGTGAGAAACACTGGCACGGCGCGACTGCCACGACCGCCGTGACGCATATCGCAATCGTCGAACAGCTTGACGGGAAAACGGTCGAGTGGCTGGAGAAGGTCACTGACGACGAATACAACGCGCACATCAAGGCGCGCACGTTGCCTTCATCGGCATCCAGCGACATCGCTCCTGGTCACCCAGAACGTGTACGTCTCGCAATCGCCCGATGATGGCGGAGTCGCGGGCCGTATCTGTCGGTGCACGGGAGGCAGGGTCCGTAGATACGCAACGAGCGCGCGGATATCCTCCTCGTCCCAGTTCGACGCGTGATCCCAGATCATGCCCTGCCAGTGGAGCACGCGTCGATCGGGAGTCAGTCCGCTGCGGATCGCGCGTGAAATCTCCGCATCGCTCCAGCGACCGATTCCGGTGGCCGCGTCTGTACTAATGTTCCGCGTCCAGAGAGTGCCGAACGGTCGCCAGCTGACCTTCAGACCGCCCCCTCCGTCGTTGTTATGGCAGAACGCGCACGATGCGACGATGAACAAATAGCGGCCGCGCTCTGCAAGCGCGGCTTGTTCGGGCGTCGCGAAAGTTTTTGCTGATGATGTTGGAATTCCTGCTGTTGCTCCAGCCGCGATTTGATCGGGCGGAAGAAACGGCAGCGCAGGAAGCGCGTAGAGGATCCAGCCGACGAGAAGGACCAATACGAGACCGATGATCACGATCCATGTCCGCAAGCGTCGCGGCATCCGCCTGCCCCGCGGCGTCGCGACGATCCATGCGACAACGCCGCCGATCAATACCACGCCTTGCAGAGCGGCGAGCAGACGGGCAGCCACCGGCGTGCCGCTCGCATGCCTACGGCCGAAGTTGCCATCGCGATACGACAAGACAGTCGGGTTGGCGGTCGGCATCGGGCGCGTCACCTTCGCCGCGATCGTTTCCACGATGCCGTAGTGCGCTGCCGGCGGAATGAAATTGCGCACCGCGGGCAGCGACTTCAGATAGCGAGCTATGGCACGGGCATCGTCGCTGCGCAGAGCGTGAAGGTACATCCAGGGCATGTCCCAGAAATTCAGCGTCCGGTCGGGCGCGCGGCCGTTCCTCAGAGCATCCACGATCTGCTGTTCTGACCAGTTGCCGAGGCCGGAGCTGCGGTCGG
>QHVS01000091.1:0-6115 GCA_003223635.1 Acidobacteriota bacterium
CAGATGTTGCGGTTACCGAGACGGAAGAAGAGGCGGAACGGGCGGTCGTAAAGGAACGACAAGCTGCACCGGTGACTTCATCGTGGGGCAGCATCCTCTTATCGGCAGAACAGAACATCGAATACGCGTGGTGGCTGGCCGTTTTTCCGGGGTTGGCCATCTTCCTGACCGTCGCCGCGTTCAACATCATCGGCGATCGCTTCCGCGACGCGCTTGATCCGCGCACCGACTAGCCGTTCACCGTCACCGGAAGTCGCCTCTTCAGCGCGTCCCCAGGCGCCTACACCGCCGCCACGCGCCGTGCCACGATGCGATACGCTGCCCAGCAGTTGACTGTGCTGCTGCCGCCCAATGCAACTGAGCGATGAGTTGGGCGGCACGAACCGTGATCGACCGAGAAACGTACGAACGATTTATCCGCGACCTCGGGTTGTATGTTCGCGAACAGGCGATCGCGGCAAAGCAACAATGTGACGACGCTCGCAATGGCTCGGAGCAAAAGAGCATTTCTTTCGGTCGAGCAGTCGCCTAAGCCGAAGTCATCTCAACGATGCAGGATTGCCTCCGTACATTCGAAATCCCATTCGAAGATATGTGTCTTCAGGATTTCGACCCTGACAAACTTCTCTGACAGGAAAACCGCAGCCAAATCGTGCCGCCCGACAAGCGCCTGCGGCGGACGTGGCCCGCTGCGGTGCCATGTCCCGAGTGCGTTACCATTCCGCGTCGCGGGCCACGCCGCTGAGGCGCGGGTCCGTTGGGCGACGGCAGTTTGCGTGGAACCGTGGCGGCAAGTAGCATCGCCCGACGCGGTGAGTCCGACAATCTTTCGCGAAGGCCCGTACCGGTTCTACTTCTTTTCTCGAGAGGAAAGGCGCATCCATGTACACGTGGCTTCGGGCGACGGCGAAGCCAAGTTCTGGCTCTCACCCGAGATCGAACTAGCGGAGGTCCATGGGCTTCCGGAGCGGGAAATCACAAAGCTCGTTACAATCATCCGAAATCATGAGCAGCAAATCAGAGCAGCCTGGGTCACTCACTTCGGAAGTTGAGGTGACGAACATCTCACGCCACGGGTTCTGGCTATATCTTCGCGGGCGTGAATTGTTTCTGTCGTTCGAAGACTTTCCGTGGTTTGCGGAAGCCCCGGTCAACAAGATTACGCAAGTCGAGTGGCCAAGCGAAGATCACCTCTACTGGCCAGCGCTCGATATCGATCTATCGGTACGCTCAATCGAGCATCCGGAAGAATTTCCCCTCAAGTTCGCGTCGCCCAACTAGCGGTTGCACCGGACGCGAACCGCTGCGTTGCCGCCCTCCGAGTTCTATACTTCTTCGCGTCGCGGTTCGCGCCGGTGAACCGCAGGAACGTTGGGCGGCTTCGGCTGCCCGAACTGCCGACTCCTCCGGCACGAACGGCCTACTGGACAACAACACAGCAAATGGACTTGGACGACTTCGAGTTTCGCATTCGAATCCCTCTGCGGCTGATCGAGAAAGAAGAGGTCATCGTCAGTCTCTCAGGAATCGCACAACGGCTCGCCGAAGTGGAACACCTTGAGGATGTCAATGACTCAATCAGTAGAATCATCGCCAGTTTGAAACAATACCCAATCGAAAGCCGCGAATTGGAAGATATCCTTCATGAGTTCGAGCGTCGACTTGACCTCGTGCCGCACACGATTCCGTCAAAAGACCAATGGGCTGCCGTCTCGCAAACCACAACCGAGGTCATTAGCGCAATGAGACAAGACGTGCGCGACATCACCGCGCGGCTCGTTAGGATCGAGCAACAGGCCAACCCGTCAACGTAAGAAGGCATCATCAAGACCTGACACTGGTTGCTGAAAACCGCCGCCCAACTCGGCACTGGAGCGGACTTCGCGGCCCGCGCGGCTGAACCGTAGGTCCGTTGGGCGGCACGAATGACGACTATCGATCAAGCACTCGGCGTAACGTCGCGCACCGCGTTAGCCGAATTCGTCGACCAACTTCGCCACGAAATCGTCGCTCATCCTGAAGGCTTCGAGAACGTCACTCTCGAAAACTACCTCGAGGCGCTTGCCGCATACCTGCGCGATCTTCCCGGTTTCGTTCGGAACAATCGGTGGCCTGGAACGGCCGACGAAGCCACTTGGCGACTCATCGCTGCGGTTATCGCAGGTGCAGCTGTGTACGAGTAAAGCCGCGCCGTCCAACTCGGCCTCGAGCGGACTCCGGGCCGTTACTCTGCTAGCCTAGACTCACGAGCATCGAGCGGGCCGAAGCCGCTCAGCTTGAAACGTTGAGCGGCTGGGACGAGAAAATGTCTAGATTTGCGTGCGTTTGTGGCGCAGTGACGCGAGACGAGGAAGAGCCACCAGGTGCGACGTGCGTCATGTATCTGAGGGAGACGCTTCATGCTATCGAAGTCAGCATCGCGGATCGACTCGCGGAATTTGATGGCCTCGGAGACGCGGTGCGAGAGTCTTCATGGCTCGCAAGTTACTTCGGCCGAGACTATCCCTCGGATCTACCAAAGCGCGAAGTGATCGAGGACATCGTGACCCGCGAACTGAACGGCGACTTTATCGGCGTGTTTCGCTGCCCGGCTTGTCATCGTGTCGCAATCAAGGCAGAAGACTCCGACCGGTGGAAGTTTTATCGCGCAGAGCCCGGCTAGCGGCGAGCGTCTGGGAAGAGCCGAGGACGCGAGTGCCGACAGCCGCCCAACTCGTCGCTCGAGCGGACTTCGGCCCGCCGATCTGCTAGTTTGTTTTGCGCCACCTGCGCCGCGGGCCGAAGCCGCTCAGCTCTAAACGTTGGGCGGCGACATCCACGGTTCTACATTGGTAAAAATCGAACTCACTTCAAGAGGCGCTTCACCACGCTTCCTCGTCCGGGCTTCTGATTCTCGCGCGGCGCTGTTAGTTCTAACGGTTCAGGAGCTCGACACAAGACGAAACCACGTCTGGATCATCGGTCTCGAGGGCACGAACATCTCTGTCCATCCGGCGTCGGAAGTTCAGCGGGTCTCACGACGAGAAGCCACGCCGGAGGAAATCGCAGCCACGGAGCCAGTGAAAATGAATACCGGTATGACCGTCGCGATTCGCGAGCTTTCATATGGCGAGGTGCCACCGGGGTTCTATCAACCGCTACCTCCAGGCGGAGCGCCTGAGCCGCTTGTCGTCGGCCGGCAGTATCTTGTTACCGCATTTGCGGGCAGCGAGCTGGGTTGGCTTGAATTCGAAGCATGAAAAACAACTGACATGGCCGCCGTCCAACTCGGCGCTGGAGCGGACTTCGGCCCGGGCTCTGCTACGCTATTTTGCAAAAGCTTGCGCGGGCCGAAGCCGCTCAGCTTGAAACGTTAGACCGCCGATGAACAAGCTGCCGTACGGACTAGCCGTTCTAGTCACGATTGTTGCGGTGACGGTCGTGCAGGGCCGCGCCGGTCTAGCGGCGAGCGCGGTGGTGCTCGCGCGGGGCCAAGTCCGGTGCAGCGCAGAGTTAGGCGGCTCGTGCCTGCTATTCAAGGGCTTTCGTTGGCGCGGTCTCTCGAACCTTGCGTAAACGAGCGAAGAGCGCGCCAGCAATGACGCAAGGGAACGCGCAGAGGACTCCCTGCAGCACGAAGAACGCCGGATCGTCTTCGTGATACACGATCACACCGTCGAAGTACCGTCCTTCTTTGTTGTACGGATACCTGCCTGTTTCGATACCGACCGCCAGGCAGATAGTGGCCGGCAGGAGGAAGAGTAGCGTGACGATCCCACTTAGCCACATCAGCACCTTCCGAGCCCGAGGCCAGCGTTTCCGAACGTTCTGTCCGACCCACCATCCGACGGCGGCTGCGAGAGCGCAAAAAGCAAGAAACAGCGCCACTGCCAACGCTATCGGGAGCCACTCAGCACGCATCCGCACGAAGTATACGGGAATGCTCGGCCTCATCCGCCTAACGTCCACAGCTGAGCCGCTTCGGCCCACGCCTTGGTGGCAAAACGCGTCAGCGTCGGCTGCGTCCCATCCATCCCACGGATCACCTGCCGATTAGCAACAAACTGTTAGGCGGACCGCATACCCAGATTATTGCCCTAGTACGACGCAATTCAGCCTCTCCTGCGGCATAGACTACATTGGCAGCGTGCCCGCGTCCTACACCGTGGAGAAGCGTTACGGCGATTTTCGAAAGCTCACTCAGTTCGAAAATTTCGAGCGGGATTGAGGGAGTCAGTGATGCGCATTACGCTCGGGTCCGCAGCTAAGGCCTGGAGCCGGCCTTCCACTACCAGATAGATCGTTCCATCCTGGCCGATCGCCGGCGATGACTGACCCATGTCGCCGAGGAAGTGAATCTCCGCGATTTTGTTCAGAAAAAGATCGAATCCGTACAGGCCGTTGGCGGAATATACGAAAACGCTCGAGCCGGTGACAATCGCGGGCGTCGCACACGCGCCGCCAAGATTCGCCTTGCGAACCACAGTGCCGTTGGAATCGATCATCGCGAAGTCGCCGCCCATGCTGCCGACGTACAGCTGGCGCATAAATGACGCCGGCGGTGCCCACACTCTACCGTCCAGTTTGGGCCAGGGATGGAATTCATCGCCTGACATCGGGTCGAGAAGCCGGACGACGGAATCCGCACCGCCGACGGCGAGCAGTCCGTTGGGCAGGACGGCAGGTGGACTCGTGCCACCGTCGTCGTAGTGCTTCAACCAAAGAGGAAGGAATCCCGCGAGATCCTTCCAGCGCCAGGCGCCGATGTTGCCCGCGCCATCAGTCGCCACGACGACCGGCTGATCCAGCGGACCGTCGTCGAAGACCGCCGATCCGCCCCAGGGAAGGATGGTCTCGGGCGGCAAGCCCACGAAATCAGAGCCGCCACTCGGGGCGACACCCGCGATTTGCGGCCCTTCATCACCTGCAGAAGTGCCGGCGAGGGGATTCCTCGACGGAGGACGCAACCGGAATCCTCCGCCGCCGTGCGCATCGAAAATAAGGGCAGAACCCAACTCCGCCGTGGATTGCGGTATCCCCTGCTCGTTCACCACGACGACCAATGAGTGGTACAGATCGTTGTTGTAGTCCAGCCAGAAGAGGATGAAGAAGATCCGGAGTGTGCCATCGGGCTGTTGCCAGATCTTCGGGCCTCCTCCCAGGAAAGACGGCAGGTTGGCGGAGGTAGGCTCGTACCGCCACTGCTCCACGCCATCGGGCGTAAAGCACACGAGCACGCCATGCCAGTCAGGGAACTGCCCCCACTTGAAGATCGCGTAGATCCGACCCGCGCGATCGACAGCGGGCGTGAACCCGTAGGCGTTCTCAGCGACGGTGCGCGACCAATGCGCGGTGCCGTGCCCCCCGCCATCATCAAATCTCCATAGGTGGCCCGTTGTGTCGCAAAGGTAGATCGCTTTCAGCGTCGGATCAACGACCGCTGACGAGGTAGTTCCGATGTCCGCCGGCACCGTCCATCTAGTCCTCATCCTAAATGGATCTGTGAGGACGGCCGCGTAGCCACTGCTCGCAGAGTCGCCCTGATACTGCAACCAGCTGGTACGGAACGGCTGCAACGCCTCAACTTATATACCTAAGGGCCGGCGGTTCCCAACCGGCCCTTGATTAACGCGCCTAAGGCGCCGGCGTTTGCGACCTGCAATGTCGATCCGCCGCCGCTGTTTGCGACGGACGACCCGTAGACAACCCCACTTCCAGCCTCGATGCTGAAGCAACTTCCCGTTTCCAACCGCATCATGCGGAAGCACCCCTATCCCGAGAAACGACAGCGCGGATTCGATGAGAATGGCCGTAGCTACGCCGAAGCTCGCGTGGTGGCTCGCAGTTTTTCCTGGGCTGGCGATCTTCCTCACCGTCGCCGCGTTCAACATCATCGGCGATCGTTTCCGCGACGCGCTCGATCCGCGCACCGACTAGCCGTTCACCGTCACCGGAAGCCGCCTCTTCAGCGATTCCAGGACCGGCCCCGGCACCATGCGCCCCACGTCGCCCCCCAGGCGGAATACTTCCTTGACCAGACGCGAGGAGACGTATGTGTACTCCACGGCTGGCAGCATGAAGATGGTTTCCACCTGCGCGCTCAGGTCGCGATTCATCAATGCCATCTGCAGCTCAT
>QHVS01000091.1:6127-13598 GCA_003223635.1 Acidobacteriota bacterium
ACGCCATCTGGAGCTCGTACTCGTAATCGGAGACGGCGCGGATCCCGCGGACCACCACCGTCGCGTTGACGCGACGCATGAAGTCGACCAGAAGGCCGGAGAAGGAGTGCACTTCGACGGACGGAATGTCCGCGGTGCACTTCGCAATCAGAGTCTTGCGCTCGGCGACGGAAAAGAGCGGCGACTTTCCTTCGTTCTCCAGGATGGCCACCAGAATCCGGTCGAACAGACGGGTGGCGCGGCGAATGATGTCGAGATGTCCGTTAGTCAGCGGGTCGAATGAGCCGGGATAAACGGCGACGCGCATGAGCAAATCGTAGCAGGGTTTCCCGACGCGCGGCCCGCGATCCGCGATCGCGACCTGGTCAACGTCTTGACGATCGCGGGCGATCGTGACTAAGATAGGCGCAATTCGATTTGAGGGTGAAAGGGGAGGGTGTGACGAATGCGGAACCGGGTCTCGGGAAACCGCTCGAATCCAGGCACGAAGAATCGCTTCCTCTCCACTCTGTTCCGGCACCTGCCGGGCGCCTGGATCGATCCCAAGGAAAATGAGCTGATTTCCCTCTACCGTCTGCGCTACAAGATGGCGTTGGAGGAGCAGAAGGTCGACACCGCCCTCATTTTCCTCAACAAGATCCTGGAGCTCGATCCCGCCGACATCGAAGCGAAATTCTGCAAGGGAGACATCTACCACCGCTGCCTCCACGATTATCCGAAGGCGATCGATATCTACAACAAGGTTCTACGTCTGACCACGGATCAGGCGGGCAGCGCTCTCCATCGTCGGGCGCGCGCGGCGATGGCGGAGATCATGGAGATGTTGAGCTGATGCGTCTACCGATCGCGCTCGAGCACAAAATCCAGCGCCAGATCCAGCGCTTCCTTGGCCGGAGAGTCGGCAAACGGTTCCAGCGCGGCACGAGCGCGGCTGGCGTAATCACGAGCGATAGCCCGGGTCTCGTCAAGCGCGTCATATTTGCTGACGAGGTCGATCACTTCCGGCGCCGTGATGCCATCAAACGATTTATTCGACGCTACGCGGGCGATCGTCTTCCGCTCGGCATCCGTCGCTCGCGGCATCGCCAGTAAGAGCGGCAGGGTGACTTTCCCTTCCTTCAAGTCCGACAACGCCGGCTTGCCCAGAACCTCGGTGCTGGACGTGAAATCGAGAAGGTCGTCGATGAGCTGGAAGCAGACGCCGAGGTTGAAGCCGTAGTTGAAGAGGGAAGCGGCGGAGCTCTCCGGCAGATCGACGAGATAGGCCGGGATGCGGCAGCAGGCTCCGAACAGTGCCGCGGTCTTCCGGCCGACGATCTCGAAGTAGTCGTCGATGGTGAGGTCGGCGCGCCCATTCTGTTCCAGACCCAGGATCTCGCCCTCGATCATGCGAATGGTGACGTTCGACAGCAGGCGCAGGATCTCCAGATTTCCCTCCGCCAGGGCCAGATTCATGGAGTGCGTGTAGAGATAGTCGCCCACCAGAACGGTGAGATTGTTTCCCCAGCGATAGTTGATCGACGTCCGGCCGCGCCGAATGGCCGCCTCGTCGATGATGTCGTCGTGGACCAGCGTCGCAGTGTGAATGAATTCGATCACCGCGCCGTAGACCACATCGCGATAGCCCTCGTACCGCAGCATCCGGGAGATGAGCAGCAGAAGGGCGGGACGGAGCCGCTTGCCGCCGCCGCCGAGAATGTGCTCGCCGACGTCGTGGATGGTCTGGATGTTCGACTGGAAGTTGCGCCGCAATTCCTCTTCCACCAGCTGGAGTTTCGGCGCGATCAGGTCGATAAGACGTTCGGCGCGCGAGACTTGCTCGTTGAGCTGGGGCGAGGTCACGGCTGGAAGAATAGTCGAATGGGTCGCAGGCCTCAACCGCGGTAGTTGGTGAACTGCAGCGGAATGCCGAAGTCCTGTTCCCGCACCAGAGCGATCGCTTTCTGCAGCTCGTCTTTGTTGCGGCCGGTCACCCGCACCTGATCGCTTTGAATCGAGGCTTGTACCTTCAGCTTTGCGTCTTTGAGCGTCCTGACGATGGTCTTGGCCTTTTCGGTCTCAATTCCCTGCACAATCCTGGCTCGCTGACGAACCGTTCCGCCGGAGGAGGGCTCGACGCTAGCGTAGTCGAGTGCCTTGAGCGATACCTTCCGCTTGACCAGCTTTCCTTCCACGATTTCCTTCACGCTACGCAGCTTCCCCTCGTCATCGGAGATCAGCACGATCTCCTCCGGATTCAGCTCGATGGAGCTCTTGCTGCCTTTGAAATCGAATCGCTGGGCCAGCTCCTTCTGCGCCTGCTGAATGGCGTTGGCCACTTCCTGCATGTCGGTCTTGGAGACGATGTCGAATGAACAGTCCTGGGCCACTCTGACTCCTTACTGCGCCTGCACGACTTCCACGCCGGCCGGCGGTGTGAAGCGGAAAAGATCGGCGGTCACACTGCGGCGTTGATAGCCGCTGAAATCGAACGTGGTGCGATTTCCTTCCCGATCCGTATAGTCGACCCGCTGGATCAAGTGCGTGTCCCGGGCGATGGTCACGTTGATCGTGCGAATCATAGCCGCCGCGCTGCGCGGCTGGAGCGTCACGGTGACCGCGCCGCCCCGCGTGGCTTCCCGCATCGCGAAAAACCGGTCTCGCGCCGCCGGATCGCCGATGAGAAGGAACGGAAGCTCGCTCCGCTTCTGATCGTCGAGGTCGCTGATCGTCACCTGCTTTTCCGCTGGGACGTAGAACCACGAGTGCTGGCCGTCGAACACGAAAACCTTCACTTCGGGCCGCGCGTAGCTCCAGCGCATCATCGGCAGAGTGCCGAAGATCACCGATCCGCTCTCGACCTGGCTGTTCTTGAAGCCCTTGGGGGTGAATCGCTGGGTGAACTGGGCTTCGGTGCCCGCCATCGCAGCCGCAGCGTGGTCGATTTCGGCGGCTGCCGCGGAACAAGCGACGAGAAACAGCATGGTGCTGATCGATAGGGTTCGCATGCGGGGTGTTTAGAGTTTCTCGACCTCGATTGACAAGATCGCGGAGTTCACAACAAAGATGCGGTCGTTTTTGCTCCGATCGAGGGGGAAAAGAAAAAAACCGTTCCGCTCCGGATTGTAGTGCGCGATGCCTCGAATCACCTCTCCATCAGCGAACTCGACGGCGATCGTGCTTCCGTCGGCGGCCTCCAGCGGTGCATCCGGCGATTGGCGCGGATAGAAGACCGCTTTGAGCTGTGCGAACGGTATGTCGCTGTTTTCGCCACCGTCATGTCGCACCGTGCACACCTCGCGCTCGGCGTCCGTCTGAACCAACTTCGCGCGCTCGGTGCGGCCGTCGCGATAGCGAAGCACAACGTCCGATTCGGCAGGCATCAGAAGAGTTCGAGTCCCCAGAGATCGTGGAGGTGGATGATCCCTTCCACGCGGCCGTCGCCGTCGGTGATGAACAGCGAAGTGATCTTGCGCTGCTCCATGATCTGCAGTGCGGCCGATGCCAGTTCGCTGCCGTCGATGGTGACCGGGTTGCGCTTCATGCAGTCGGCGGCGGTTTTCCTCAGAATCTGCTCATCCTTTTGCAGCAGCCGGCGGAGATCGCCATCCGAGACGACCCCCTCCAGCACCCCATGAGCATTGACAACGGCGGCGATCCCGAAGCCTTTCTTCGACATCTCGTAGATGACATCGTGCATCGACGTCTCGACGCTGACCATCGGCACCTGATCGCCGCTATGCATCAGGTCGTGCACGCGCAGGAAACGCTTGCCCAACTTTCCGCCGGGATGGAGGAAAGCGAAGTCCTCTTCCTTGAAGCCTTTTCGCAGCAGCAGGGCCATAGCCAGCGCGTCGCCGAGTGCCAGTGTGGCGGTGGTCGACGCGGTCGGGGCGAGGCCGAGTGGACAGGCTTCCCTCGAGATCGCCGCTGAGAGATGGTAATCGGCGGTCTTGGCCAGCGTCGATGAGGGGTTACCGGTCATGGCCACGATTTCCGCACCGATCCGTTTGATGCTCGGCAGGAGACGGACCAGTTCCTCCGTTTCACCCGAATTGGAGATGGCCAGCACCACGTCGCCGCGCACGATCATCCCCAGATCGCCATGAATGGCTTCTGCGGGATGGAGAAAGAATGAAGGCGTGCCGGTGGAAGCGAGCGTGGCGCTGATTTTCTTGCAGATGATGCCCGACTTGCCGAGACCCATGGTCACGACGCGCCCGTTCGAGGCGTTGATCAACTCCACGACGTCGACGAAGTTACGGTCGAGGTGCTCGATCAGGCCGAGGATTGCGGCCGATTCGACCTCCAGGACCCGCCTTGCCTCAGCGAGGGCAGGATGGTCCTTCGCGTCGCGAATCGCGGCGTTTTTCCGCGGCTTGGCCATGCTCGGCATACTAGCAGGTCTCGCCGCGGGCCCGCCGCTCCTGCGGCAGCAGAAGGTCGTACAGCATCTCGCACACCGGTGTGACCACGCCGATTTCACGTCCCATGCGCACGACGGCGCCAAGTTGCGCGTCGAGCTCGGATGGTTTTCCCTCCATGACATCGCGTTGCAATGACGAGGTCGATTCGGGCGGGAGGCCGTCGTAGCGCTGCAGCGTCCGTTGCACCGCATCGTCGTCGAGAGTGATGCCTCTGGCCGCCGCCACCGCGAGGACCTCGCGAATCGCTCGCGTCACCAGCTCACGCGTCTCCGGCATCGATCGCCATGCGCCGATCGGCACACGCGTGACAGCACCGACGCCGCTCATCGGCGCGATGAAGAGGAACTTCGACCACATCGAGCGATGGATGTCCTGCGGAACTTCGGCCCGCACGCCGGCGCGTTCGAATGCTTCGCGCAGGCGCTCCACGCGCGCGCTGCGGCGATTGTCCAGCTCGCCGAACATGACGAAAGGATCTGCGCCGATGTGACGGATGTGCCCCGGCGCCACCACGAAGCTGACGATGCCACACAAGCCGCCGAGGGCGTGCTCGCGCCCCAGGACCGTTGCGATCTGAGAAGGCCCTTCCATTCCGTTCTCCAGCGGAATGACCGCCGTCTGTGCGTTGAGCATCGACTTGATCGAAGCCGCGGCCTCCGGGATCTGCCACGCCTTGACCGCGAGCAGCACAGCGTCGACCGGACCGGCGCTCGCCGCGTCGTCTGTGGCGTTGACGCGCGGAAGCGCGAAATCTCCCTTGATGCTCTCCACGCGCAAACCACGGGTCCGGAGCGCTTCGAGCGTGGGGCCGCGCGCGATAAAGAGGGTATCGATTCCCGCCTGCGCAAGTCTGCCGCCGAAGTATCCGCCGACGCCGCCTGCGCCCACTACGGCAACGCGCATGATCAGTCGAGGCGAACGACGCCGGGTGTCACCTGCGGAAAGCGGGTCATGACGGCAGGATCGTGCGCGGGCACGACGCGCTTCGGATCGCCGGCGATCTCCTTCATCCGATCTTGGGCCTTCAGGTTCGAAGCAGTATCGAACGTCTGAGCGATCGGGGTGTGCTTCTCCAGGTTTTCGTAGAGATACATGTTGTCGGAGGCCAGAACAATCGTGCCGGAGCGAGTCGGCACGCTGACGTACTGCGAGGCGTAGGTATGCCGCCCGCCTGTGTAAACGCGAATGCCGGGCAGAATCTCCTGATCGCCGTCGACGAGATGCAGGCGGCCCGCCGTATTGAAGCCGACCAACATCTGGACATCATCGGGATCGATTCCGCCATGATTGCCGCCCGGTTGCCAGGCGTCGGACGTGTAGTAGCGGTACTCGTCTTTCTGAATCCAGATCTGGGCCTTCGGAAAGAGGTCGGCCCCGTCCGCATGGTCCCAGTGGGCGTGGGAAAGAATCACGTCGGTGATGTCTTGCGACCTCGGCCCGGCGTGCGCCACTGCATCATCGGGACGGACGAAGTCACGGACCTTCCAGCTCTTGAAGAATTGGGGCCGATAGAAGCCGGTGTCAACGAGAACATTTCGTCCGCCGCCGCGGATCAGCCACACCATCATGGCGATATCGATCTTGCGCTGACCGTCGGCCCCGGCGACGAGGCCGGCCACAGAAAAGTCGGGGAGCACGGCGTAGCGGATGGCGTAGACCTCGTAGATGGCGGTTGGCGATTGGCTGCTGGCGGTTGGCGTTGTCTGCCAGGCGCCAATCGCCATCAACCAACACGCCAGCGCGAACATTACCGTTTCCACGCTCCCTGACGTTTGTGCGCTCGGATCCAGATTTCGTCGAGCGCTCCCTCGTGCAGCATCTTGGCGATCCAGACGATCTGGCCGGTGTGGTCGGCCAGGTGCGTCGTAATATTGACCAGGTCCTCGACGAGGTAGGAGTAACGCTCCGGCTCGGATGATGGACCGGCGAGTCGTTCAGGAGTCAGTTTGTCGAAAGTCTTCTCTGCATTGGCGACCATTTCGTCGAAGATTCCGATGAGCGTGGCGCGATCCATCGGGCCGCGCTGCGAGAATTCCGCGTCGCGATCGCGTTCGTACGTTGTGCCGCCGATGTTGCGGTTGAGATAGTGATTGAGCGATCCGCTGAGATGAAGCACGAGATTGCCGATCGAATTCGATTTCTCATTCGGGCGCCACCAGAGCTGTTCGTCCGTCACGCTGTCGATAGCGGCGCGCACTTGCGCAGGCAGGACGCGCGTGATGCGCACACGGAGCGCGGCGAGGGTAGGCGAGGCGGCGTCAGTCACCGCGGCAAAGACTACCGCACGTGCGGCCGACGCGTGCATTCGTGTAGGATCGCCTCTCTTCCATCGGGAGGCTCGCAGTTTGCAGCCTCCCTCTTCAAGATTGCGGAACCATCGAGGACTAACGCATGACCGATATCCTGAGTCCTGCCAAGACCTTGCCGGTAAAACCGAAGCGCACGATCTGGAATCCGTCGCCGGAGGCGCTGCGGAAATACACCGAGGAGATGCCGAACTGCAAGCGCACCGAGTTCGGAAACGTAAACGTCGGCACGCGTGTGGTCTCGCGATCCAAGCTGTCGACGTTCATCGCCACCGACACACCGGAGAACCACTCCGATCAGACGATCACCCGCGCCGAGTACGACCGCGTCGCCAAACTGCAAAACGACTACATAGGAACGCGCGAGATGCTGGTTGTGCAGGGGTTCATCGGCAATGATCCTCAGTTCCGCGTGCCGGTGAGGCTGATCATCGAGAAGTCGAACGCCAACATCGCGGCGATGCAGCAGATCCTCTACTACCCGGCTACGGCTGAAGAGCTGGAGACATTCGAGCCGACGGTCACCGTGATCTACACGCCGACCGACGGTCACCGTGATCTACACGCCGAACCTGAAAGCAGAGGGCTATCCGGAGGATCGGCTGATCGCCGTGGATCTGGAGAACTACATCACCCGCGTGCTGAACTCCGACTACTTCGGCGAGTCGAAGAAGGGCGGGCTGCGCATGTGGAACAAGATCGTCTACGAGCGCGGAGGTCTGGCTCTTCATTCCGGATGCAAAGTCATTCCAGTGAAGG
>QHVS01000045.1 GCA_003223635.1 Acidobacteriota bacterium
CACCCCGCCACCGCTCGATGACCGGAATCATGATCGCCCCCCACACACCGCCCCAGAAGGCCAGCGAGATGACCGCGGGCACGCCGAACGGAGGCACGGGACGCATGGCGTACGGAGCAAAGGGCGACAGCCCTACCCGATGGAGCAAGGCCAGCGTCAGTTGGTGAAAGACGAGCGTAGCGATAAAGCCGGCGATGAAACCGAAGAGAAGAGGTCGTGTCATAGCAGCACCTTTCGGAAGTACTCGATCGTGCGCTGCAATCCCGCTTCCAGCGGCACGCGAGGCTCCCATCCCAGGAGTTTTTTCGCTTTGCTGATATCCGGCCGGCGGATTTTCGGATCGTCTTCAGGCAATGGGCGGAATTCGATCGGCGCCTTCGTTCCGGTCAGGCGCTTGATTGTCTCCGCAAACTGCCGCACCGTCATCTCCGAAGGGTTCCCGATGTTCACCGGAAGCTTCTCATCCGACATGAGCAGCTTGTAGATGCCGTCGACGAGATCGGAGACATAGCAGAACGAACGCGTCTGCGAGCCGTCGCCGAACACCGTGAGCGGCTCATTGCGCAGGGCCTGGGAGATGAAAGCCGGCACCACGCGTCCATCGTTGATGCGCATCCGCTCGCCGTACGTGTTGAAGATGCGCACGATGCGCGTATCGATGTGATGAAACCGCTGATAGGCCATCGTCATGGCCTCGGCGAATCGCTTCGCCTCGTCGTACACGCCGCGCGGACCGACCGGATTGACGTTGCCCCAGTAGTCTTCCTTCTGCGGATGCACGAGCGGATCGCCATACACCTCCGACGTCGAGGCCAGTAGATAGCGCGCCTTCTTGTCCTTGGCCAACCCTAGGGTTTTATGTGTGCCGAGGGAGCCGACCTTCAGGGTCTGGATCGGCTTCTCCAGATAGTCGATCGGGCTGGCCGGCGACGCAAAATGCAGGACATAGTCGAGGGGACCTTCGCAGTGGATGTAGTTGGTGACGTCGTAGCGAACGAAGGAGAATCCGTCGCGGCCGAAGAGATGCTGGATGTTAGCCGGCGAGCCGGTAATGAAGTTGTCCATGCAGATCACTTCATGACCGCGCTCCAGAAAAAGCTCGCAGAGGTGCGATCCGAGAAAACCCGCCCCACCCGTGATCAGCGCTCGCGCCATAACGGCTTCCGTTTCACCACGTCATCTGCCCGCCCCACCGAGACGTAGGTGAAGCCTTCGCTCTGCATGCGGCGCGGATCGTAGACGTTGCGCAGATCGACGATCACCGGCTGCTGGAGCAGCTTGCGGATCCGCTCCAGATTCAAGGAACGGAACTCGTTCCACTCGGTGGCGATCACCAGCGCGTCGGCGCCTTCAGCGGTCTGGTATGCGTCGTGGCAGAAGGTGACGCTCTCGAAAATTTTCCCGGCATTCTTCATGGCCTGCGGATCGTAGGCACGAATCGAAGCGCCGTGCTGCTGCAATCCATTGATCAGAGGGATGGCCGGCGAGTCGCGCATGTCGTCGGTTTCCGGTTTGAAGGCCAGGCCTAGGATTGCGATTCGTTTTCCCTTCACATCGCCGCAGAGAGCATCGACGACCTTGCCTACCATGCGCTGCTTGATGTTGTCGTTGACGCGCAGAACGGCCTCCATGATCTCGAATTCGTAGCCGTACCGGCGGGCGATATCGGCCACGGCGGAAGTGTCCTTGGGAAAGCAGGAGCCGCCGAAGCCGGGGCCGGCCTGCAGGAACTTTGGTCCGATGCGCGTGTCCAGGCCCATGCCCCGGGCCACGTCCTGCACGTCCGCGCCGAGCAGCTCGCACAAGACGGCAATCTCGTTGATGAATGAGATCTTCGTGGCCAGAAAGCCGTTCGACGCGTACTTGATCAGCTCCGCCGACTCGACGTTCGTCACCACAAAGGGGATTTCCAATGAATGCAGCGGGGCGTAGATCTCCTGCATCAGATGGACCGATTCGCGATCCGACGCGCCGACCACAACGCGGTCCGGCTTCATGAAGTCTTCGATGGCCGATCCTTCGCGCAGGAACTCGGGATTGGAGACCACGGTCCCCTTGTGACCATTGCCCGCCTCAGTGAGGATCTTTTCGATCATCCGCCCCGTGCCGATGGGCACTGTCGACTTGGTGACGATTAGCTTGGGCCCGTTCATGTAGCGGGCGATCGTGCGCGCCACCTCTTCCACGTAGCGCAGATCGGCCGATCCGTCGGCCTTCGGCGGCGTGCCGACGGCGATGAAGATGGCCCGGCTGGAGCGGATCGCCTCCGGCAGGTCGGTGGAAAACTGCAATCGCCCGTCGCTCACGTTGCGGCTGACGATCTTGTCCAGCCCCGGCTCGTAGATGGGAATCTTTCCCTGCTTCAGGGCGTCGATTTTTTTCTGATCAATGTCGACGCAGATGACGCCGTTGCCGAAGTCGGCCAGGCCGGCGCCGGTCACAAGGCCGACGTAGCCTGTTCCAATCACTGCGATGTCCAATTAAGAGGCCTCCCGCGCCCGCTCGGGCATCGTAGCTTATTCCGGCGGAGGATTCGTGGTCGTCGTTGCCGCCGACGCGCCGTCCTTGGCGATGGTCACCGGCGGAGCGATCGGAGCGACTTCCGTCCTGGTGGCAGCGGGTGCTACCTTCGGAGGCGGAGGCGGCGCCTCCTGCATCTGCTCCGTCCGCACGCGCTTGTCGATCCCTCTCTGCTGCCGGCTGCGGATCAGCCATCGCAGCATCTTCGACTCGTTGATTCCGATGAGAATGTCGTTGATCGACTCGTACACGGACGGATCGCTGATCAGTTTTCCGGCGGTTCCCTCGCCCGCATTGAGCTTGGTGACGGCGCTATTGAGCTGATGAACGAGCGAAGTGAACTCGCTTAGAGCCTGATCGCCGACCTGCTTGTCATTGAGGAGACGCGGCACGAGGCCCTGACCGTTCTGAAGCGAGGTGCTGAACGTCGCCAGATTCGCCGACGTGACTCGAAGGTTTTCCACCAGATCGTAAACGCGCTTCTTGCCTTCCGGATCATTGAGCAGCGCCGGCAGCGCGCCTTGCCCCGATTCGAAGCTCTTCTGCACAGTGGCCACGACCGTCTTCAGCGATTCGGCGCTCTGCACGAGTGATCCGGTGAGCTGATTGGCGTACGCATCGTCGTAGATCAACTTGCCCATCAGTCCGCGGCCACTCTCCACGTGCGAAAGGACCGAATTCGTCTTGTTGAGGGTGGCCAGGAGCGTGTCGGTGAGCCGCTGTTTGGTCTGCGGCGAGCTGGTCAGCTCGCCGAGGAGTCCTTCACCGCGATCGACGCGGGAAAGGATGTTCTTGAGCGAATACGAGATCTGTACGAAGTTGTCGACCAGATCCTCGCCGGAGGAGATGAGCTGATCGACGTTGGTCTGCCGGGCAGCGGGGATGATCGATCCGGGCTCCAGCGCTTCGAAGCGGGGACTGCCCGGCGAGATGTCGATGTAGCTGTCGCCTGCAAGCAGGCCGAGCTTCTTCAGGCGCGCTCGCGAATCGCCACGGATGCGGTCGGCGTACTTGCGGTCCACCATCAATTGGATGTCGACATCCTTCTGCCGCGGATCGCGAGGGAGATAAATGTCGCGGACCACTCCCACCGTCACTCCCGAAATCTTCACCGGGTTTCCCTCGGCCAGTCCGGAGACCGTGTCGAACTTCACCTTGTATTCATTCTTGCGGGCGAAGACCTTCTGCTCGGAGCCGATGAAGAAGAGAAACACCATCAGCACGAGGGCAGCCGCCGAAACGAGCAAGCCGACGCGAATCGTCTTTTCCTGGGATTTGGGGGCCATTCTCTAAGCTCCGAACCGTTTGTCGAGGTTGCTCATTTCACTGGGTTGGTTGGGCAGCGGTGACCGCGCTGGCCTTGAAAAACTCCCGCAGCACAGGGTGCTGGGCGTCTCGTGCCTGCTCCATCGTCCCCACCCACTCGAATACGCCGCCGTTGAGGAAGGCGATGCGGTCGCCGACGGAAAATGCCGACTGGATGTCGTGCGTCACGACCACGGACGTCACATTGAGCTTCGACTGCAGATCAATGATCAGCTCGTTGATCTTCTGGGCGTTGATCGGATCGAGGCCAGTGGTCGGCTCGTCATAGAGAATCATCTTCGGGTCGAGAACGATCGAGCGAGCCAGCCCCACTCGTTTCCGCATGCCGCCGGAAAGATCGACCGGCATCAATTGTTCCGCGCCGGGGAGACTGACCAGCTCCAGCTTCTCGCGCACCGCGCGGACGATCTCTTCCTCGCTCAATTCGGTGTGCTCTCGCAGCGGAAAGGCGATGTTCTCGAATACGGTCATGGAGTCGAACAGCGCGCCGCTCTGGAAGAGCATCCCGAATTTCTTCCGGACGCGATAGAGCTCCTCTTCCGGAAGATCGGTGATGTCTTCCTCTTCCACGATGATGCGTCCCGCGTCGGGAGCTTCGAGCCCGAGCATGTGACGAAGGGTCACCGACTTCCCAGTTCCCGACCCGCCCAGGATGACCAGAACTTCGCCGCGGAAGACCTGAAGATCCGCACCGCGCAGCACCTGCTTCGCGCCGTAGGCCTTGTGGACGTCGTGAAACTCGACGAACGGATCGCGCGTGTGCAGTCGCCGGTCATTCGTATCCCGCTGCTCGGCGCGTCGATCGTCAATCGCAAAGTCATTCATCAGAATGCCAGCAGGAACAGCTTGGTGAGGAAGAAGTCCAGAATCAAAACAGTGATCGCGCTGGCGACGACGGTAACGGTTGTGGAACGGCCGACGCCGTCCGCACCGCCCGTCGTGCGCAGCCCGTTGTAGCAGCCGATCAGACCCACGGCGAATCCGAAGAAAAATGTTTTCCCGATCCCGGAAGCCAGATCGTTGTATTTCACCGTGGTGATGACGCTGCGCAGATAGAAGTTGGCGTCGAGGTGGAGATTGCCGACTGCGATCAGCAATCCGCCGAAGATTCCGACGGCACAGGAGACGATCGTCAGCAGCGGAAACATCAACGTCGTGGCCAGTACCCTCGGCACGACGAGCTTTCTCACGGGGTTCGTGGCCAGCGCCCGGAGGGCGTCGATCTGCTCGGTCACCTTCATCGTGCCGATTTCGGCCGTCATACCCGCCCCGACCCGCCCACCCACCATGAGCGACATCAACACCGGCCCCAGCTCGCGCACAAGCGAGAGCGAGACAACCTTGCCGATGAATAGCTTCCCGCCGAATTGTTCGAGCGAATAGGCCGTCTGCAGTGCGAGCACCATTCCGATGAAAAGCGACGTGATTCCGACAATCGACAGCGACCGCACTCCGATCTGGTCGAATTGCGCGATCAGCAGTTGTCTCTCGATCGGGCCCCTAATGGTCTCGCGGATCGTGTGCCAGGCCAGATCGGTGATCCCGCCGACATCGAGAAGGGAATCGTGGATGCGCTGCCGCGCACGACGGACGAATCCGGTCGGGGTGAGGATGTCCGACTGCGGTGGGACGAGATCTGTGGTAGCCGAGCTCAATGAATCATCCTAATGTCCGTCACCGAAAATGATACGCAACAGGCGCTTGATTCCACGATCCCGCTCTTTTTCGCGCCGCTGCTGCTGAGCCGGGGTCGACGGTTGTCCTTCCAACACGTCTGTCGACTGCTGGTCGTTGCCCGTGGCGGGCTCGCGGTCACGCCAGAAAGGGACTTCGCCGCTCTCGGCGTGGAGGGGACAGACGGCGGTCGGCTCGGTGCCGGCCACGAAAATCTCGTTCTTCTCCTGCGAGCAATAGGGGGTCACCAAGTACCCCGACTCCGGATCGATCGTCCGATTGATCACGTCGTCCGGACGCCGCCAGTCGACATCGGGAACGAGTCCGACCACGCGATTCATGTATGAGGTCCAGATGGGTACGCAGGCGTCGCCGCCGGCCAGGCGAACGCTATGCCCGTCGTCGAAGCCGATCCACACCAACGAGAGGATGCGCGGCGAGTAGCCGATGAACCAGGCATCGCGATAGTTGCTCGTCGTCCCGGTCTTTCCGGCAAATGGGCGATCGAAGCCCAGCGAACGCGCCTTCGCTGCCGTGCCGTAGTTGAAGACGTCCTTGAGCATGTCGTTCATCACGTAGCAAACGCTGGCCGGCGCCACGCGCTTCATCTTCACTTCGCGGCTCTCGAGAAGTTTTCCTTCTCGCGTGGAGACGGCGAGGATGGAAATCGGCTCGGCCTTCACCCCGAGGTTGGCGAAAGCGGAGTACGCGTAGGCGATCTCCAGCGGCGTCACTTCGAAAGATCCGAGGGAGACGGAGGGATAGGGCTCCAGACGGCTTTCGATGCCGATCGTCGAAGCCGTCTTGATCACATTGGGTACGCCTGCATCGATGGCGGCGCGAACGGCCGGGATGTTGTACGAGTGCGCCAGAGCTTGACGGACGCTCACACGCCCGTGAAAGCGAAGATCGTAGTTCTGCGGCTGCCACACCGCATTTCCGGTGTGCACGCTGATCGGCGAATCGTCCAGGACCGTGGCTGCGGTGAACGCCTGCTGTCCGCGCTGGGGATCCATCGCCGTGACATAGACGAACGGCTTGAACAGCGATCCCGGTTGCCGCCGGGCCTGAATGGCGCGATTGAACTGCGTCTTGGAGTA
>QHVS01000047.1 GCA_003223635.1 Acidobacteriota bacterium
TTCCCAATGCGGTAGATAACCACGAGAACGCACGCCGACCCGCTGTGAAAATGGGAGAAGTGTTTTTGATTGCATTTGCGCGCGAGGAGCGCACGCGAAGTGTGGACGCGGCTAGTGTACCTCGGGAGCGCCGGCAAGTTGCCGGCGCACCCGCCGCCAAGTTGGCGGCGTTACTCCCCTCGAACCTCACGGAAGAACGCCTCCGTCGAAACCGGGCGTCCGAGGAAGCGCTCCACAAGTTCGCGACCGGGCTGCTCTCCGCCGCGGCTGAGGATCAAATCGCGGAAGCGGCGGCCGGTGTTCTGGTTCATCAGATCGTTTCCGAACGCGGAGAGAAGATCGAGGGCGATGGCCTTGGCCCACATGTAGCCGTAGTATCCCGCTGCATATCCGCTGGCGATGTGCTCGAACGTGCCGGGGAAGGCGGTCCCTTCGACGGTTCCCATCGGCGTCGCCGACTCCATCGCCTTCCACACCTCGAGGCTCTTGCCGGGGTTCTCCCCGGAGAGCNNNNATAAAGGTGCTGGCGCCCGTAGTCGATCCCTTCGCCGAATCTCTTCGCCGCGCGGATCCTGCTGACTAGTGACGCATCGACGGGCGGGCAGGTCGGGCAGTGGTCGCCCAGCATCGACAGGCTCTCGAGGCGACTCCCCCATTCCTCATACATCTGCGACGGGGCCTCCACGAAGTCGCGCTCCACGTTCGTCCCGGAGTGCTGGTTGTACTGCGTCTCCGACAGTACGCCGTGCATCACGTGCCCGAATTCGTGGAGCAGCGTCTCCATCTCGTCGTGTGTCAGGCCGCGCCGGTCGAGATTCGCGACCAGGGCGCTGATCGGTTTGCGATTCACTTTGCGGCTGACCCCGCGCACCGGCCAGGCCGCCGCGTGCTTGTACTTGTCGGCGCGCGGATAGAGATCGAGATAGATGCCGCCGATCAGATCGCCGGTCCCGGCATCCTTGACGTCGAGGTAAAACACATCGTCGTGCCACACCGGTACGCGCGCCTCCTCGAAGCGGACGCCGTACAGACGCTCGGTGATGTCGAGAATCCAGTGCAGCGTGGGCAGCGTGGGAAAGTAGTCGCGCAGCGATTCCTGGTCGATCGCATAGCGGCGTTCGCGCAGCCGCTCTCGGTAGTAGGAGACGTCCCACCGCTGAATCCTGGCGCGCTCCACGGCCACTCCGGTCGTCTGCGCTTTGACCTCGCGGAGCTGGCGCAAATCGCGAAGCTCGGCGTCCGTCACCGCGCTCTTGACCTCCTCGAGAAAGCGGATCACCGTCTCCGGATTCTCGACCATCTGCCGCCGAGTGATGTAGTGAGCGAAGCTGGGCACTTCGTAGAGGTCGGCGATCTCTTTCCGCAGCGCCACAATCTCATCCATGATCTCCACGTTGCGCGGCGTTCCCCGATTCTGATTGGCGATGTAGTAGCGCTTGCGCGCCTCGGCGCTTGCTGAATTCATCATGAAGGGCACGTAGTCGGGATAGTCGAATCCCACCACGATGTTTCGCTCGCTGTCCTTCGGCACGCGATCGAGGTACGACTTCGGAAGGCCGACGCATTCTTCCGGCGTGAAGCGCAGCACGGTCTTGTTCTCGCGGATGTTCCGGGCGAACTCCTGCGACAGTTCGGTCAGTTTTTCCGAGATGGCCTTGAATCGCTCGCGCTTGTCGGGCGGCAGCGCCACGCCGCTGTCTTCGAATGCTTCCAGCAGATCCTTCTTCAGTTGCTTCTGCGCGGAGGTGACAGGAACGACGCGGCGCACGCGCTCGAACAGCCGCTCGTTCTGAAACAACTCGGTCAGAAAGACCGATTCGTCGATGAGCGCGCGATCGCCCGCATCGCGCACGGCCGCCTCCGGATGCACGCTGTTGAGCACCGAGATGGGGCCGAACGCATCCTCCAGGACCATGTTGGCCTGATCCCAGGCATCGAAAACCGATTCCGGAGTGGCCGCCTCGAGCGGAACTTCTGCGATGCCATCGAACCGACGGCGCGCCTCGGCCAGGGCTTCGCTCGACGCCCGCAACAACTCGTCCGCGGTGAAGACCGGAATGGCCGCTCGTTCGTGTACAGTGAGAGTCTCGGACATGCGGGATGGGAATTCTATGGCAACGTCCATGGCTGCCCTGCTCATTCTCTCTCTGTCCACACCGCTGCTGGCGCAAGGCACCCTGGTCGACCAAGGTCGCGCCGCGCTCACTCGAAGGGAGCCGGAACGCGCCGTGGACCTTCTGGAGAGAGCGGTGGCGCAGGATCCCAACAGCGCCGAGGCGCATTACCTGCTCGGCGACGCGTACGGGGACCTCGCGCAGAAAGCCAGTATCTTCAAACAGCCAGGACTGGCCAGGAAAACGCGCGAGGAATTCGAAAGCGCGGTGCAGCTCGATCCGAATCACGTACAAGCGCGCTTCGGGCTCGTGCAGTACTACATCATGGCCCCCGGCTTCATGGGCGGGGACGACAAGAAAGCGCTCGCGCAGGCCGAGGAGATCAAGAAGCGCGACGCGATCCTGGGACATCGCGCCGCGGCCTTCATCGACCAGCATCAGAAAAAGCCGGACCTCGCCCGAAGGGAGCTCCTCGATGCGGTCAAAGAGCAGCCTGCCTCACCGCGTGCTCACTATTTCCTCGCCATTTTCTATCTGGCCACCGACAAAAACATGAAGGCCGCCACGGACGAATTTGAGGCCGCCGTGAAGGCCGACCCGAACTACATGCCGGGCTGGTTCCAGATCGGGCACATGGCCGCGCTCACCGGTGCCAATCAGTCCCGCGGCGAAGAGAGCCTGCGCAAATATCTGACGTATACGCCGAAGAGCGACGACGATCCGCCGCTGGCCCGCGCGCACTACTGGCTGGGAATGATCTTCGAGAAGCAGGGAAAGAAGTCGGACGCGCGCCAAAGCTACACGACGTCACTGCGCCTCAATCCCAATCAGAAGGATGTGACCGAGGCCTTGAAGCGCGTGAGTTGAAGGCTCACCGACCTCCGACCTGCAACCCGCCACCAGCCTGCAGCGTCACGCCTTTCTTCATCAGAATCGGATAGGGATTCACCGCATCGCCCTTCCACCACTCTTTCGAGGGCGGCAGGATGGTGATGGCGAAGTGAAGATGCGGCGTATGGGCCGGCGCATTGCCCGTCGTGCCGACGTAGCCGATCACGTCGCCCTGCCGCACCGACTGTCCTTCCACGATCCCGTCCGCATATCGATCGAGATGCGCGTAGTAATAGATCATCTCCCCGGCTGGATCGGTCTCATAGATCGTGATGCCGCCCGCGGCGCTGGTGAAGAGCTTGCGAATCGTGCCGTCCACGGCGGCAACGACCGGCGTTCCGCGCGGCGCGAGGATGTCGATGGCGTGATGCACATGCCCGGCGCGGCCCGCTCTGAACGTATCGCGTAGGGCGCTGGCCTGTATGCCGACGACCGGGATGACGATTGTTCCCGGTGTCAGGCCCGCCTTCGGCCGGATGAAGGCACCGGCGGAAGCCGGTCCCCTCACGGCGGAGACAATCCGGGCCATCCCCAGGAGGGCCAGGCGCAACCCGTTGCGGAGCATGTCGTGGATAATCGCCCGGCGATGCCGGAACTTCCCGATGTGACCGTCTATGTGGAAGCACTCGGGAAGCGGATCGTCGGCCAACCGCTGATCTCGCTGCGGTTAGCCAGTCCCTTCGTCCTTCGCACCGTTGAGCCGGCCCCTTCAGCATTTGTAAGTAAACGTGTGATCGAGATCACACGAATGGGGAAGCGCATCGTTCTCGCGTTCGAAGATGATCTCTTCACGGTGATCCATCTGATGATCGCTGGTCGCTTCAAGTGGCTTGCGAAGGGCGCGAAGGTGCCGGGCAAAATCGGCCTGGCCGCCTTCGACTTCCCGAACGGCACGCTGCTGCTGACCGAGGCGGGATCGAAGAAGCGAGCGTCGATTCATCTCATCCGGGGAAGGGCGGGCGTGCAGGCGCTCGATCCGGGCGGGATCGAAGTGCTCGAAACGGATGCGGACACTCTCCGTCAGACGCTGACACGAGCGAGACACACGCTCAAACGCGCGCTCACCGATCCGCATCTCTTCAGCGGAATCGGCAACGCCTACTCCGACGAGATCCTGCACCGCGCGCGGCTCTCGCCGGTCCAGATGACGACCAATCTCTCCGAAGATGAGATCGAGCGGCTCTTCCAGGCAACGCGCGAGACATTGATCGAGTGGACGGACCGTCTTAGGCGCGAGAGCGGCGAAGGCTTCCCGGAAAAAGTGACAGCATTCCGAGAAGGGATGGCCGTACACGGGCGCTTCCGGCAGCCATGCCCTGTGTGCGGAACTCCCGTCCAGCGGATCGTCTATGCGGAGAATGAAACGAATTACTGCGCCCGATGCCAGACGGGAGGGAAGCTGTTGGCCGATCGGGCGTTGTCGAGGCTGTTAAAGGGGGATTGGCCCAAGTCCATCGATGAACTGTAACGCCGGCAACTTGCCGGCGGGTGCGCGGGCTACTAGCCCGCGCCGGCAGGTTGCCGGCGCACCCGCCGCCAAGTTGGCGGCGCTACTTCTAACCTTCTAATTCTGCAGGCGTCTATCCGTGTAGAGAGATGCATGGTGTGACCCTGGCCCTAAGCTACCCGAGCCCCGTGATCACGACCGAAACTTCGACTAAGGCCAGCCGCGTGGGAAGCGAAGACGATCTCCGTCTGGCGCGGGCGTGTGCGGCGGGGAACACGGATGCATTCGGGCGGATCTACCGGCTCCATGGTGATCATATGAAGAGCATTGCCTACAACCATCTGGGCAACGTTTCCGACGCGGAAGACGCGGTTCAGGAGGCTCTGCTGAAAGTGCATCGCGCCGCGGACACCTACAACGGCGAGGCCGCCTTCACCACCTGGCTGTATCGCGTCCTGGTCAACACCTGCTACGACGCGATGCGCAAACGGCAGCGTCGGATCCAGGAAGCGCCGATCGATGACTTCATCACCAGCGAGCGCGCCGGCCAGAACATCGACGACGCGAAGCGGATGACTCTTCGCAAGATGCTGGCCGACCTGCCCGAGCAGCGGCGCAGCGTGTTCGTCCTCTTCGAAGTGGAAGGTCTCAGTCATGCCGAGATCGCCGGGATCCTCGGCATCAGCGAAGGGAACTCCAAATGGATTCTCTTCTCAACCAAGAAGCAACTTCAGGAACAGTGGAAACGGTCATGAACATCAAGTGCTCCGAATTCGACAATCTCCTCCTGGAAGGCGATCCGCATTCGATGGAGATCGCCGGGCGACACGCGCAGAGCTGCGAGGCGTGCCTGGAGAAGCTGACCGCCTGGAATGAGATCTCAGACACCGCGCGGGATCTGCGCACCACGTGGACGAACGAAATGCTCTGGCCGCGCATCGAGCGCGCGCTGAAACAGGAGCGGCGGCGGACGGGGACGCGCTACTGGCAGATCGCTGCCGCGCTGATCCTCTTCGCCGGCCTGGGAGCGCTCGTGTGGGTCGTGCAACGCCAGTCGCACGAACGCGAGTTCCGCAATGTCATCCTCACTGCCACAGCGATTGACGATGTGGAGAAAGCGGAGCAGGCCCACCGGCAAGCCATCAATCGGCTGGAGAAGTTCGCCCAGCCGAAGCTCGAGGATCCGTCGACGCCGCTGATGATCAGCTATCGCGAGAAGCTCATGCTCCTCGACGACGCCATCAAGGAGTGCCAGACCAATATTGACCGCAACCGGCAGAACGCACATCTCCGCAAGCAGTTGATGGCCATCTACTCGGAGAAACAGCGGACGCTGCAGGATGTGCTGCGGGAGGAGAGCCATGCTTCGAATCAGTAATCTTGTTGCCGCCGCGCTCGTCGCGCTGATGGCGAGCTATGCGCAGGCATACGAACAATCGATCGACCGCACCATGACCTTTCGAGGCGGGCGGGTGACGATCGACCACCGCTTTGGAAGCGTGGAGGTACACACGACCGGTGGAAATCAAGTGACCGTGCATGCGGTCGTGCACGCCTCCGACCCTGACTTCGGACGGCAGATCGAAGTGATCACCGAGGCATCGGACGGCGGCGTGAGCATCCGCACCAGTTATCCCGAAGGGCACATCCACATGCGCAACGGCAATTTCTCGTATTCCGTGGATCTTGACGTCACGATTCCGGAGCGCGCGCCGCTCTCTCTGAAGAATCGCTTCGGCAGCGTGGAAGTCACCGGACTGCGGACCGCCAGCGAGATCGTCAACGGACAGGGCTCGATCACGTTCCGCGACGGCAGCGGCGCGCAGCGGATCGAAAACTCCTTCGGATCGATCACCATCGACAACAGCCGGGGAAACCTCAGCGTGCAGAACGCCAACGGATCGGTGCACGCCCAGCAGGTGGAAGGCAACCTCACGGTCGCCAACCGCTTCGCTTCGGTCAGCGTGCTCAATGTCTCGCGCGACGTCACCATCCGTAACTCGAACGGCTCGGTGGAACTGCGCAGCGTGGGCGGCTCGGCCAACGTCACGAATTCATTCGCCAGCGTCAACGTGACTGATGTCCGCGGATCGCTCGATCTGACCAATCAGAACGGCCGGGTTGAAGTGCGCGACATCAAGGGCGGGGCGATCATCCACAACTCGTTCGCCAGCACCTCGTTCAGCAACATCGGACGCGACCTGACTGTGACCTCGCAGAACGGGCGCATCGAAGGAACGAAAGTGGGAGGCGCCGTCAGCGTCACCGGAAGCTACGACACCATCGACATCCGCGACATCGGCGGTCACGCCACGATCAGCAGCACGAACGGCAACGTGATGGCCGTGGACATCAACGGCAATCTGAGCGTTGATACCCGATTCGGCCTGGTGAAGGCGGAGCGGATCCATGGATCGCTCGACGTAGAAAACGCGAACGGCGGCGTCACGGCCAGCGACATCGCCGGAAGTGCCCGCGTGCGCACGAGCTTCGCCTCGGTCTACCTCAAAGGAGTCAATGGCTCGGTCAGCGTGGAGAATCAGAACGGCTCGATCGTCGTGAGCGGCCTGCGCGGATCATGCGACAACGTCATGCTGAAGACCAGCTTCGCCCCGATCAAAGTCGCCCTCCCCGCCTCCGCCAGCTACAACGTCGAGGCCCGCACCAGCTACGGATCGATCAGCACCGACGTGCCGATCAACGTCACCAAGAAATCCGAGAACACGCTGACAGGCACTATCGGGAGCGGCAGCTGCAAGATGGAGCTGGCCACCTCGAACGGGGGGATCAGCATTACGCGGGAGTGATTCGCGATCTGGAGTGCGGCGGCCATGCCGCCGCTCTTCTCGGCGAAACGAGAGCGCCGGCATGGCCGGCGTACTCCAGATTACTTCTTCTTTTTCTTTTTCGCCGGAAGGCTCCCCGCATACTCGTACGACCGCTGAAGCCATCGCTTCAACTCTGCGGGACGATCTGCCATGACGGCCGGAGCGACGATGAAACCGCCCATGACCCTTCCCGGCATCGGCTCGAATGGCCGTCCTCCCTTCGCCAGTAGAGCCTTCTGATCTTCGGCGCTGAGGCGAAGGACGAGGCCGACCTCGTGAAGTCCGGCGGCCATCTTGCCGTTCACGAATGCCGCCGGATATCCGAACATCTTTCTTCGTTGGACAGCCGGAACATCTGCCGTCGCTTGATCAAACGCGCTCATCCAGGCATCGGACGCAGGTTTCCACTTCATCAGAAGGCCCGTTTGTACGTGAAGATGAACGGCTTGGCAACGCAGTCGCGGATGGGCGGCGCAAATTTCGCGTTACGGATCTCGCGCTCCGCGGTGATGCCGAGCGTCTCGTCGCCTGTTGTATTGCCGATCACGCGCGTCGATGTCACCTTCCCCGTGACATCGACATTGGCCTCGACCGTCACCAGCCCATGGGGACCGGCATCGGAGAATGAAGGCGTCGGCGAAGTGAGCAATCGATAATTGGAATCAGCAGCGCATCCCGGCCGCCGCTTGCGCGCTCCTTCGCGGATCACGTACTGCGCGGCCACCCATCCAGCTTCGCCGTTGCTGAGTCGCACTCGCATCCACTCGTCATTGGTGGCCAGAAGCGCGAGGCGCTCGCCTTTGCGGACCTGAGCGACGATATCGGACTCTGAGGAAGCCTCGCGCCGCACGTTCAACGTCGTCGCGGTCACGCGCACCGTTCCAATCGTTGCCTGCGGCGCCGCGGGCACCTCCCGCGGTTGAGGCGTACTCATGCTGCATCCAGCGACCACAAGAACGCAGATCAGACTCGCACGCGGCAAGATTTTTGCCTCCCGCAAGAGATTCGAAAGGAAAAACTATGAAAAAGCATCATCTCTCCCTCGTGCTATTCACCCTGCTAGGCCTGGGCACCGTTGCGCTCGCCAGCAGCCCCAATGGAAGCAGCGGTCAAATGCCGGCCTATTACGACGCCAAGCTGTTCACGATCAACTTCAAACTGATGGCCGCGAATGCCGACGTGGAACTGCTGCGGCATAACCACTCGATCAACACAATCTACATGTCTGACAATGGGCTGCCGAACAACCAGCCGTTCATCAGCGTGCTCGATGCCATCCAGGGAGATGGATTCAATCCCCTCTGGCAGGAAGTCCAGATCGTCTTCAACGATGGATTCACTCCCCGACAACTTACCTCGGACAATGACATTGCGGCCGCCGCGGCTTCAGGTGAGATCACGCTCTTCCCGACGACCGAGGTCTATCGTTGCTCTGTGGTCGGACCCAAGAAGTAAACGGTCTCACGAAGCCAGCCGCTTCACCAGGACGTAGAGGAATTGCGCGCTGTCGTAAAACTGGGAAACGCCGACGCGCTCGTCGCGGCCGTGCGACCGATTGTCGTTGATGTCTGAGAAGAGACCGGACACTCCGTACGTGGGGATGCCCGCGTTGCGCAGATAGAGACCGTCGCTGGCGCCGGTGGCCATCAGCGGCATGACCGGGACGCCAGGCCAGAACTCGCTCGTCACGTTCTCGATCGGCCGCATCACTTCGGGAGTGAGCGGAGTTGGAACGCTGGGCTTCGGCTTGTCGATCCAGGTGATCGTGATGTCCGGATCGGAAAGCACGGTGGCCAGCGTGTTGCGCACTTCGTCGGCCGACTCGCCGGGCAACACGCGGCAGTTGACCGTGGCGCGGGCCGACTGCGGCAGCGCGTTGTCCGCATGCCCGCCTTCCAGACGCGTGGCCACGCAGGTCGTGCGCATCAGCGCGTTGTATACGGGCGTCTGAGACAGGCGCGTCTGCGCGGCGCCATCACCATTCGCTGCCGCCGCCATGTCCGCGGCAATCTGACCTTCTTCGAGCTTCGACATGCGCTCGAGGTACGCGCGGGTCACTTCGTTCAGCTTGACAGGAAACCGAAAGCTCGCCAGTCGGGTCAGCCCTTGCGCCAGCTCGTAGATTGCATTGTCCGGGCGCGGCACCGAACTATGCCCGCCGGGGTTGTGCGTCTCCAGCCCGAACGAGACATAAACCTTCTCGCTCGCGCCGACTCCGTTGTACAGGAGCTTGCCGTTCTTGCTCCGCCCTCCACCGCCTTCATTGAGCGCAAACGCGGAATCGATCAAATCGCGGTGCTGCTCCAGCAGCCAGGAGACTCCGTTGTAGTTGCCCCCCTCTTCGTCCGCAGTCAGTGCGACGATCACATCGCGTTTGGGAATCCAGCCTTCTTCCTTATAGCGGATCAGATTGGCGATCCAGATCGCGGCCATCGCCTTGTCGTCGCCGGTGCCGCGACCGTAGTAATAGGCATCCTTCTCCGTCAGCACGAACGGATCGACCGACCAGTCCTCTTTTTTTGCCTCGACGACATCGAGGTGCGCCAGGAGAAGAATCGGTTTTCCCGCGCCCGATCCGCGCAGACGGGCCACCAGGTTGCCCTTGCGCGGATTCGGAGCGAGGACCTTGACATCGGAGGCGGGAAACCCTGCGGCGCGCAACCGCGCAGCCATCGCTTCCGCGGCGGCCGTCGTGTTGCCCACCGAATCAGTCGTGTTGATCTCGATCAGTTGCTTGTAGATCTCATACGTGAGCTGCTTCGACCGCGCGTCGAGCGTCGGCGGAGCAGCATGAAGAGCGGGCACAACAAGGAGAGTGAAAAGGAAGCGTCTGAGCATGGCGGCGCGGATTGTAACCGATGCGCTACGTGTAGGTTACAGGTGGCCTCGGCAGGCATCCATCTCGCAACGAACGCGCGCAGGAGGTTGCAGTCAAAATGGCTACTAAAAAAATTCAAGCGGCGATGCTGAGCCTGGCTCTGCTGCTTCCAGCCGAGGGCGCATTCGCCAAGACCCATC
>QHVS01000048.1 GCA_003223635.1 Acidobacteriota bacterium
GTCGAGCTGAGCGGCGACGTTCACGCGGTGGAATGCCTGACCCGCGGGCCTCGTGGAACGGCGGTGGAAGAGGCCTCTCCGCTATGTGAGTATGTTCGGAATCACGGACTGGAAATGCAGATGGATCGCGTATGCGTCTCGCGCGCCCTGCGCCGTGGTAAGGACACACTTGTCTGCGCCGCTCGGATCGCCATCAACGTTCATCCGACAACGCTCGCAGACGGGCAAGACTTCGTCCGCTTCCTTCTCAGCGAGAGCGCCGCGTGCGGACTGGACCCGTCGCGGCTCATCATGGAAATCGGCGAGCAGACGCCCGCAGAGGATGATCGCGCCTTTCAACGGAATCTTTGTCGGCTGCGCGACGCCGGCGTGAGCATCGCTGTCGACGACGTCGGCTTCGGTCATTCGAACTACAAAGCGATTCTCGACTGCAGGCCGCAGTATTTGAAGATCGATCGCTACTTCGTGCAGCAGTGCAGCGATGATCCTGCCCGCCGGGCGGTGATCCGCTCCATCTGCGATCTGGGGGCCTTCTTCGATGCGACGGTCGTGGCCGAGGGGGTAGAGAGGGTGGAGGATGATGAGGCGTTGAGGGCGATGGGGATCCGGCTGTTTCAGGGTTTCCTCTACGGCCGCCCGGCGCCCAATCTCGAATACGAACCAGGTTTAGTCGGGCCCCACTCGTTTCATCTCACGTCATCGGCTGTTCGGGCAGCGGGCGTTGCAAGGTAACCAGGCCGGCCATGAGCCGCTCATCGACTCCCGGATCGATTCCCCGAACCAGGGAAGTGATCCTCCCGACATGGTTGACCACAACGAGTAGCGCAGCGACGAGCGTCTCGGCTTTCGATCGCTCCAGCGTCTGAAACGGGTAGCGGCGGCCGAAGAGATTCGCATCGAGCGAATTCAGATTCGTCACGGCGTGGGTGATAGCCCAGGAGAGCCGCGGCCCGAGCTCTGAAGGGGCGTGCGAATCGTTTCCGCGCGTGTGCTTCGCCACGTCGGCGAGCCGGTCGATGGCGCGGTACAGGGAACGAAATTCACTTTCCACCTTCGGACGGCGAGAATCATCGAGAGTCAGCACGGCAAACGCGCCGTAGAGGATGTCGATCCGCCGGCGCAGGTCGACATCGAGCTTGCGAACGATCCACTCCACGGGCGGCACGTGGCGCATGCGCTCGTTTTTCCCCCATGTTTCCAGCAGCGTCTTCGCTGCCGGCTTCTCTACGGTGTCAGTTGCGAGCGTGCTGGTCATTTGTTAGGGTCACCGACCATGAGCGCCGATCCCTCGCAGTTCGACGAACCCATCATTGCTCTGCGGCGCCAGATCGATGAGTTGTCTGCGGGGGAGGCTGACCCGGCGCAGATCGAAGAACTGCAGCGGAAGCTTACCAAAGTCACCAAAGAAATTTACTCGAACCTGACGCCGTGGCAGAAGACGCTCGTGGCTCGCCACCCCCAGCGCCCCTACACGCTCGATTTCATTGGATTCCTCTTCGAGGACTGGACGGAAGTCCACGGCGATCGGAAATTCGCGGATGACGCCGCGATCGTGGCCGGATTCGCCCGCTTCCGCGGCACGCCCTGCGCCGTGATCGGCCATCAGAAAGGGCGCAACACCAAGGAAAAGATCATCCGGAACTTCGGCCAGCCGAAGCCGGAAGGGTTTCGCAAGGCGCTTCGCATCATGCAGCTGGCGGAAAAATTCAAGCTGCCGATCTTCACCTTCGTCGACACCCAGGGCGCCTATCCGGGGGTAGGGGCGGAAGAGCGGGGGCAGGCGGAAGCGATCGCCGTGAACTTGCGCGAGATGGCTGCGCTGAAGGTACCGATCATCGTCAGCGTAGTGGGGGAGGGCGGGAGCGGCGGGGCGCTGGGCATCGCTGTCGGCGACCGCATCCTGATGCTCGAGCACGCCATCTACTCGGTGATCTCACCGGAAGGATGCGCGGCCATCCTGTGGAAGAACGCAACGGCGGCGGCCGATGCGGCGGCGGCGATGAAAATCACCGCGCGCGACATCAAGCGCCTCGGCATCGTCGACGAGATCGTTCCCGAACCCCCCGGCGGCGCCCACAGCGATCCGCCCAAGAGCGCCGAGCTTCTCGCGCCCTATTTGGAGCGCGCTCTGCACGATCTGCAGAAGCTCAAGCTGCCGATGCTTGTCGAAGAACGCTACAAGAAATTCCGTCGCATGGGAGCCTTCGAGAAGGCGTGATGCGCCGCATCGTCAGTGAGCCTCATCCCTGGCTTCTCGCGATCGCCATCCTCCTCTTCTTCCGCCGCCCGCTGACCGACAGCACGTTCTTTTTCCGAGATCTCTATCAGTTTTTCTATCCCAAGCGAATCGAGATGGTGGCCGCGCTGCACAGTCACGAGCTGCCGCTGTGGGATCCGCTGACACATGGTGGACAGCCGTTCCTGGCCAATCCGGCGAACACGCTCTTCTTCCCTTCCAACATTCTCTTCGCGATCCTGCCGCCGCTGTTGGCGTTCAATGTCGCTCTGGTTCTGCAATTTGTTCTTTGCGGCCTCGCCGCGTACGCCCTGGCCAGGAGCGTAGATCTCTCGCCACGAGCGGCGTTCGTCTGCGGCACGGTGTACGCCTTTTGCGGCTACACGCTTTCATCTGCCTGCGTGATGCCGTACCTCCTGGCCATGCCATTCATCCCAGCCACGCTGGCCTGCGTGCAGACATATCTGCGCGACCGTCGAAACCGCTGGCTTCTGCTGGGGTCGTTTTCCGCTGCCTGCCCGCTGCTCGGCTCGGCCGCTGAATCAGCAGCGATGATGTTCCTGTTGGTGATCGGCTGGTTTGCTGTGACTTCGGAGCCGCCGCCGCGGAAGTTGCGCGTGGCCGCCTTGCTGGTTGCCGGTGCGATCGGCATCTCGCTCATACAGATTCTGCCCGCTACCGAGGTGATCGCCCGCTCGTCGAGGGCGCGGCGGAGAAGTTACGAAGCGTTCGCGCAATGGTCGGTCAATCCGCGGCGGCTTCCCGAGCTCATCGTGCCGCATTTCCTGGGCGATACCGACACACTTGACGACCGTGACTATTGGGGCCGGCGCATCGAGGACCGGGGGTTTCCATACTTCCTCAGCATCTATATCGGGGTCCCGACTCTGCTCCTGGCGACCGTTGGCGCCGTCGGGTCCGGACCGCACCGTCGTCTCCGCCGGATGCTCTTTCTGATTTCCATGATTGCGCTTGTCCTATCGCTTGGCCGCGCGCTGCCGTTCTTTCCGCTTCTCTATCGCCTGCCGCTCATCGCGATGTTTCGATATCCGGTGAAGGCGCTCATTCTGGCGATGACACCGCTGGCGCTGCTGGCGGGTTTCGGATTCGCCGTGGTGGAGGAGCGACCGCCGCGCGCACTGGCCGTCGCCTACGCCGCGTGTGCGGCAGTTCTGGGAGTCGCGGCCATCTCATGGGGCACGAACGCCGAATTCGCCCGCGCACTTGGTCGCGCCTTTTTTCTGGAACCGGTGTCGGTCGATCTCGAACCTCGAATGACGATGAATCTGTGGCACGCCGCGGCTGTAGCCACCGCTTCCGCGGCTGCGGTGGTCCTCACGCTGCGCCGCGGTCGAAATGCCGCAATGCTGCTCTCGGCAATCATCCTCGTCGACCTCTGGATCGCAGGATATCGAGTGAACGCCTGGGCGCCACGCTCACTATTTTCGCCGCCACCGTTGGCCGATCTCGTGCGGCGCACCGTCGGTTCTGCTCACTTCCATCACCAAAGCTCGACTGCTCTGACCGCGCTTCGCGCGCCTACAGATGATGTCTTCTGGCTGGCCCGCCGCAATCTCGAGGTGCTCAATGACTACACGGCCGGTCTGTATGCGATCCCCGTGATCTTCCACACGGACTTTGACGGGCTTGCGCCGGAGTCGACGGCCCGCCTCACTGAAGCGATCCGGGCGTTGCCCTGGGAACGCCGGCTTCAACTGTTCGATCTGGCGGGGATTCGGGCCTTCGTTTCCGCCGATCGCGTCTCTTCACCGCAGGTGATCGATGCAGGACGGATCGCAGATCGCGCGGGGCTTCCGCTCCATCTCTATATTCTGCCGCGCGTTCAGCCGGTGCGCTTTGTGAGTGCATCGACCGTGGTCCGCGACGAGAATGCTGCGCTCGCCGTCATGTTGAACGAACGGTTCAACGCGCGGCGTCTGGTTCTGATCGCGCGTGCCATCCCCCACAATGAGTCATGCGAAGCGATCGTGCGTCCGGTGTTCTCGCGCAACTCGATGCACATCGATGTCGAGGCACCGTGCAGCGGATTCGTCTTCTTCTCCCAGTCATTCTTTCCAGAGTGGAAAGCGACCGTCGATGGAGCTGCGGCCGAAGTCCTCCGCGCCGACTACGCATTCTCCGCGGTTGCCATTCCGGCGGGAGCGCACGCGGTTGAGATGCGCTATCGACCGCGACTTCCGATCTTCGGCGCGCTGGGTTCATTGGCGACGCTGATCGTGCTGCTGGTAGGCGCAGCACGCCGGGCTCCACGCCCGGTAGAAGTTCAACCGACTTGAACGAAATCAGTCATCCTGTCTCAATGCCGAATTACGACTCATGGACTCTCGCAGACGGAATCAAGGACGATTCGTCGGCTCCCATCGCGCATCCAGCCCTGCGGCAGATCCTTCTGCGGCGCGGCATCAACTCAGAAGAGGAATACCGCCGCTTTGTCGCGCCGCGGAGAGAGGATCTGCACGATCCAGCCGGGATTCACGGTATGGCCGCCGCCTGCGACCGTATCGAGCGAGCGGTGCGCGATGGGCAGACCATCCTCATCTACGGCGACTATGACGTCGACGGCGTCACTTCCATCGTTCTCCTGCAGACGGTTCTTCGCTCGATCGGCGCCGACGCGGCGCATGTCGTTCCGCACCGCCTGGTCGACGGCTACGGCCTGAAGCTGGAAGTGCTGGAACGCGTTCTGACCGAGCGGGATGTGAAGCTGGTCATCACGGTCGACTGCGGGATCACCAGCGTGGACCCGGTGCGGCGCGCGATCGAGCGCGGCATCGACGTCATCGTCACTGACCACCATCTCCCTCCGGAGATGCTTCCCGCGGCCGCGGCGGTGCTGAATCCAAAGCAGCCTGGCTGTGCCTATCCGTTCAAGGAGCTGGCCGGAGTCGGCGTCGCGTTCAAGCTTTGCTGTGAGCTGATTCGCCGCAGCGGCAAGCGGATCTCCATCGACTCGTTGCTGAAGATCGCGGCGATCGGAACGGTCGCCGACGTCGCGCCGCTCATCGGCGAGAACCGCACCATCGCGTGGCTGGGCCTCAACGGCCTGGCCAATCCTCGCAATCGCGGTCTGCGCGCCCTCATCCGCCGCCTCGGGATGCTGGGACGTCCTCTACGTTCGGTAGACATCGGTTTCCGGATCGGACCGCGCATCAACGCCGCGGGACGGCTCGCTTCGGCGGAGACGGCGATCGATCTCTTCTCCGCCGCGGATGACGACACAGCGTGGCAGCTCTGCTCCGAGCTCGATCGGATGAATACGGAGCGACAACAGATAGAGCTCGAAGTACGCCTCGCGGCTGAGGAACAGGTTGCTGGGTTGCTCGGTTGCTCGGTCGCTGGGAGCGCCGCACCGAGCAACTCAGCAACCGAGCAACCCAGCAACCTGCGTCCCCGCGTCCTCGTCCTTGCCGGCGAGAACTGGCACCGCGGCGTCATCGGCCTCACCGCGGGACGGATCGCCCAGAAGTATCATCGCCCCACGCTGGTGATTTCGACGGACGGTGCCGAAGCAGCCGGCTCGGCGCGGAGCATTCCGACCATCAATCTTCACGAACAGTTGGAGCAGACTGCCGATCTGTTCGCGCATTTCGGCGGGCACGAGTTCGCCTGCGGCTTCACGCTGCCGTCCTCCAACATTCCCCGGCTGCGCGAACGGCTCGAGGATCAATTCGAATCGCTCGCCCCTGATCTTTTTCGGTGCGACGCGGCGATCGACGCCGCGCTTGACCTTGCTGCAATCAATCGATCCTTCATCGACGCGCACGAGCTGCTGCAACCGTTCGGCGCAGGCAATCCACAACCGCTCTTTCTCGCGCGGGGCGTCGAGGTTGTCGGTCGTCGCTCCTTCGCCCCCGATTGCGTGGAGTTGACGCTCAGAGACGCCACCGGCGGCGCCACCGCTGTGATGTGGCCATCGCAGAAGTCTCTCGACGCGACACTCGCCGACGGACGAAGAGTCGATCTCCTTTTCCACGTCGAGCCCGACGCGCACGCGGGCGCCGGTGCTCGCCTGGCCATCGTCGACGCGAGGAATTCGCCCGATTCCTGACCAGTTGCGAATCGCGTGCAGCGCACGATTCGATTTCTCCGGGTCGCGCTCCCGATCGTCTTCTTCGGCTTCATTCTCCTGATCGCCGTGAGCTGGAACCGGGTAAAGAGCAACAAAGACCGCTCGGCGACCGTGCCCGTCTCCACGACGATCCGCCCGAACGACAAACCGCAGATCGAATCGAAGACCTTCGAAGACACGCAGACGATCGCGGGCCGCATCGCCGCTCGCATTCGCGCCCGGCGCGTGGTGGCATTTCAATCGGGTTGGAACACGCTGGAGGATGTTCAGCTCACCATCTTCCGTCCAACCGGGCTGACCTATGAGCTCGTCTGCCCGCAGGCGCAATTCAACAGCACTACGAAAGAAGCAGACGCCAAGGGCGGAGTGAAGGTGACGTCGAGCGACGGAGTGGAAATCACCACGGCGGAAATTCACTTCGACGGAAACCGGCTGACGAATCACATCCCGGTGGAATTCACCATCGATCGTTGGAAAGGACATGCCGGGGCGCTCGATCTAGCAGCTCCGCCTCTTTGAGAAGTTCGACGCCACCATGCAGCCGGCCACCCCAACGGATGAGGCGCTGAACCTCAATGCGCGAGAGGGAGTCTTCCGGCGGCAGCAGAACAGTGTCGACTTCAACAACGACGTGGTCATGACCCGTTCGAATGACCGCCTGGTGGCGCGACACGTGGTCGGCCGCTTCACTGCCGATCGGAAGACGCTTGTGGCGTTGGAAGGAGAAGGAAACGTCGACATCACCATGGCCGACGACCAGAGCGGCTCCGGGAGGAAAGAGATCACGTGCGAGCGCTTCTGGAGCGAGATGGCCAACGGTCAGATCAGCGCCATTGACGCCGACAGCCATCCCCAGCAGGCGCATGCGGTCATCGAAGGTCCGCCGAAACGCGACATCGTGGCCGACACCTTTCGCGTCGGGTTGAGCAACAAAGTGGTGAGCGACGTCGCGGCGAAAGGGAAGGCGGTGGTGAAAGAGCTGGGGGGAACTCCGCGGGAGTTGAGCGCTGAGCACATCACCGTCTACTTCGACACGCGCTTCCATCGCGCCGTCAGCGCCGCTGCCGATGGCGACTTTCACTACAAGGATCCGAAGAACGAAGGCAACGCCGTGCGAGCCAACTACGATATCGTCAACGATCAGGTCGTTCTGAGCGCAGATCCTGGCTATTACCCGACGGTGGTCTCCGACGCTCAGACGCTCAAGGCGAAGCTGATCGAGTTCTCACCGCGGGCCGGAACGGCCAAGGCGACCGGCGAAGTCATCGCCCAGCTCGTGTCGAAGCAGAACGGACCGTCCGCCGATTCCACAAACGTCTTTCCGGCAAGCAAGCCGGTCTTCGTGAATTCCGACTCCGTCACCATGAACCAGGCCGGCAAGACCGCGGTGTTCAGCGGTCACGTCCGGGCCTGGCAGGACATGAACACGATGTTTGCCGAAGAGTTGCAGGTGCAAGGGATGGGCGACTCCATCGGCGCGCGAGGGAACGTCCGCACGTCTCTGTACAACACGTCGACGAACGAGCAGCGGAAAACGCCGGTGCTTTCGCGCAGCGATCATCTCTACGCGCGGAAGAACGAGCGGCGGATCGAGCTGGTAGGAAGCGTTAAGATCGACGACGAGCAGCGGCATATGACTTCCGAGAAGGCGACGTTCTATTTTGACCAGAGCAGGAAGATCGAGAGGATCGAAGCGGAGGAGAAAGTGGTGCTGGTCGAACAACCCACGGGCCGGAAGGGAACCGGCGACAAGGCGGTCTATTTCGTCAACCGCCGCGTGATTTACATCAATGGATCGCCAGCCACGATGACCGATCCGAAAGGAACACTCAGCGGCCAGCAGATCGCCGTCGATCTCAACCGCAACAAAGTCGAGATTGTCAGTCCGACCTCTGCCACGCAGGGGACGTACAAGCAATAGCGAGCGGAAAGGCGGCCTGTTCGCTGCCCGCCGCTCGCTGCTCGCCTCTAGCCTGAATTCAAAGCAGCGAGTAAATTGCCCCGAGCACATGGCCGACAGCGACAAGACCGTCCTCCCATTCACGACCGCCGAGCATCGCACTCCGACCACGCTGCGCCTGGCGGCGGAGCACCTGGTGAAGGTCTATAAGGGGCGGCGCGTGGTGCGCGATGTTTCCGTCGACATCAAGCAGGGAGAGATCGTCGGGCTTCTAGGGCCGAACGGCGCCGGCAAGACCACCACGTTCTACATGATCGTGGGGCTGGTGCGTCCCGACGCCGGGCAGGTGCTGCTGGGAAGCGAGGACATCACCCAGCTTCCGATGTATCTCCGCGCCAAGCGCGGGATCAGCTATCTGCCGCAGGAAGCGTCGGTGTTCCGCAAGCTGACGGTGGAAGAGAATCTTCTCTCCGTGTTCGAGACGATGGATCTCCCCTTGGCGGAGCGGGAGCGGCGGACGCGGGCGCTGCTGGAAGAGTTCGGAATCACGCACATCGCGCGGAACCGCGCGTATTCGCTGTCGGGCGGGGAGAGACGGCGCGTGGAAATCGCCCGCGCACTGGCGATCAACCCGGCATTTATCTTGCTAGACGAGCCGTTTGCGGGCATCGATCCGATCGCGGTTTTCGAGATCCAGAGGATCGTCTCTCAACTTCGCAGCCGTGGGATCGGAATCCTCATCACCGATCACAACGTGCGGGAAACTTTGAAGATCACTGACCGCGCCTATATCATCAAAGAAGGTGAGATCTTTCGGCAGGGCGTCCCGGAAAGTCTTTCGGCCGACGCGGAGGTCCGGCGAATCTATCTCGGCGAATCATTCAATCTGAGCTGAAGACGAAGTAAACGCCCGCCGCTTTCATCCGGACCATGGCACTAGAACAAAAGCTCCATCTCAAGCTTTCTCAAAAACTCATCATGACGCCGTCGCTGCAGCAGGCGATCAAGCTGCTGCAGTTGTCGAAACTCGAGTTGCAGGAAGTCCTCAATCAGGAGCTCCTGGAAAATCCGCTGCTGGAAGAGACGGCCGAAGAAGCGAAGACCGACGAGGCTGAGGCGGAAGCACAGGACAAGACTCAAACCGAAGAAGAGGCCAAAGCAGCCGAGCCGCAGAAGGATAAAGACAAGGACTCCTTTGACGAGATCGACTACGACGCCTACTTTCAGGACTACATCGAGTACGGCTACAACCCCCGGATGACCGAGGAGCACGAAGAGTTCCCGATCGAGAACACCCTCACCCGGCCGCCCAATCTCACCGATCACCTCACCTGGCAGCTCATGATGAGCGACGCCTCTCCGCGCATCAAAGAGATCGGCCAGTTCATCATCGGCAACATCGACGAGGACGGCTATCTGCGGGCGACGAACGAAGAGATCATGGCCGCCGGCGGCTACGAGCCGGGAGAAGTGGAGCAGGCTGTGCGCGCGGTGCAGTCGCTCGATCCGATCGGCGTGGCCGCCCGCGACCTGCGTGAATGCCTGCTGCTGCAGCTCGATTTCCTGGAGGTGGAGGATCCCCTGGTGGAGACGATCATCCGCGACCACTGGGAGATGTTCATGCAGCGGCACTTCGTGCAACTGGCCAAAGTGCTCTCCATCGACATGAAGACGCTGGAGGGCATCGTCGAGATCATCAAGCGTCTCGATCCCAAGCCGGGGCGCAAATACTCGAACGAGAGAGCCATCTACGTAGAGCCGGATGTCTACGTCCAGAAAGTGGGCGACGAGTACGTGATCGTGCTGAACGAAGACGGCATGCCCAAGCTGCGCATCAACTCCAGCTACCGCTCCATGCTCAACTCGATGGATTCCAAGCAGGACGGGGAGACCGTCAATTACATCAAGGACAAGATCCGTTCGGCGGTCTGGTTGATCAAATCGCTTGACCAGCGGCAGCGCACGATCTACAAGGTGGCCGAATCGATCGTCAAACATCAGCGCGAGTTCCTGGAGAAGGGGATCGACTACCTGCGGCCGCTCGTGCTCCGCGACGTGGCCGACGACATCCAGATGCACGAATCGACCGTGTCGCGGGTGGTGTCCAACAAATACATGCACACCCCGCGCGGCCTGTTTCTGATGAAGTATTTCTTCCACAGCGGAATCGACTCCGATACCGGGGAAGACATCTCCAGCCTCACGGTGAAGAAGAAAATTCAGAGCTACATCGAGGGGGAGGACCCGCGGAAACCGCTGTCCGATTCCAAAATCATGAAAATCCTGAACGACGAGGGCATCAACATCGCCCGCCGTACCGTGGCCAAGTACCGCGACGAGCTGAACATCCCCTCATCGACGGATCGCAAGCAAGTCTTCTAATTCAACGAAGGGGGACGCATGGCTACCGAGATCGCCGGTCGCAATTTTGAGATCACTCCTGATATCCGCGAGATGCTCGAGAAGAAGCTCGCCAGGATTGAGGAGAAGCTCTTCGATGATGTGATCGAGGTGCGCTGCGTGCTGCAGGTCGAGAAGTACCGCAATATCTGCGAAATCCTCATCGTGGGGAAGGAACACGACGTCAAATCGATCCAGGAGTCCGACGAGTCGATGCAGGACGCCATCAACGCGGCCATCGATCACCTCAAGCGCCAGGCCCAGAAGAACCGGAAGAAGATCCGCGACCACCACCGCAAGGACGGCAATCGCAACAAGGAGCGGGTGACCGACTGGACGGTGCAGATTCTGGAGCCAGGACGCCTGCGAGTAGAGGGCGATCACAATCGCCCGCGGATCATCAAGACCACCAACCTGCCCATCCGCCCGATGTCCATCGAGGAAGCGGCGCTCCGGCTCGACGAATCGAAGAACGAATTCATCGTCTTCCGCGACCTCGACACCGACAAGGTCTCCGTCATCTACAAACGACGAGACAAGAACTTAGGGCTGATTGCGCCGGAGGTGTGAGCTTCAGTTCATCCTGAGCACAGGGGGCGGCTGGGCGGGAGCGAAGGATCTACGATAGCGCAGCGACCAGGCGCATCTTGCTCAAAATCCGCCTCATAGCTGTGCCACCGGAGATCCTTCGGCTTCGCTTCGCTCAGCCTCAGGATAAACTGTAGCCGTGGCCGCCCAGGAAGACTACGTCCAGACCACGGTGCGCTCGCTCCTCTCGCCGGAGTTGGAAGACTTGGCGTTCAAGCTGGTCACCGGCGATGACGGGCTCGATCGGACGATCCTCAGGCCGCGCGTGCAGAAGCCGGGGCTGGCCTTCGCCGGCTACTACGAGTACATCAAGCCCGGCCGGGTGCAGATCATCGGCGAGTCGGAGACCAAATATCTGCAATCGCTGCCGGCGCGACTGCGCGAGAAACGCGTTCGCGACGTCGCGGCGCTCGAGGTCTCCTGCCTCGTGGTGACGAAGGGCATCACCCCACTCGACGAATTCAAGCAGGAGTGCGAAAAGCGATCCGTACCGCTGTTCTCGACGCCCGCGCTCTCGTCGACCACCATCACTCGGATCACGTATTTTCTGGAAGAGACGATGGCGCCGAGGGTGACCATGCACTCCGGGCTGCTCGATGTGTATGGCATCGGCCTGCTTCTTCTGGGCGACAGCGGCATCGGCAAGAGCGAGTGCGCGCTCGACCTCATCTATCGCGGACATCGGCTCATCGCCGACGACATGGTGGTCATCAAGCGTCATCCCAACGACGTGCTCCTCGGCTATTCCAACGATCTGCTGCGTCATCACATGGAGCTCCGCGGCATCGGCATCATCGACATCAAAGATCTCTTCGGCGTGGCGTCGACGCGCGACGTGAAACCCATCGATCTCGTGGTCAGGCTGGAGAAATGGGTCGAAGGGACGGAGTACGACCGGTTGGGCATCGTCGGGGAGACGTTCGAGCTGCTGGGCGTGTCGAAACCCTATGTGAGACTGCCGGTGGCGTCAGGTCGCAAGCTGGCGCTTCTAGTGGAGATCGCCGCCCGCAACCATCTGATGAAGCTGCAGGGCTATGACTCGGCCCGCGAATTCACCCGCCGCATCGACGAGCAGATCGCCAAACAGGGCACCGTCGCCTCCGACGCGCTGCCGCCAACAAACCGCGAAGAGCTGGCCAGCTCCGAGCTGCGCAGCATGCACACGCGGACCCGCTTCAACCCCGACGTACTGGACAGAACGAGACGACAACGATAAAACGTCGCATCGGAGGAGTCAGGACGATGCGTTCTCGTTCATTGCTTGCAATCTCTGGTGCTCATCGGCGGTTGTCAGAAAAGCGAGACGACACCGGTACAGACTGAATCGACGCCAACCACTTCGTCGACCGCGGCGCCGCAGCCCATCACCATCTCTCAGAATTTGCAGACTCCGGAGTCGGTGCTGTACGACGCCCAGCAGGATGTCTATTTCATCAGCAACATCAACGGGCAGCCGCTGGCCGTCGACAACAACGGCTACATCTCGCGCGTGAATCCCGACACGCTGCAGATGGATGCAAAGTGGATCGAGGGAGGAAAACCGGGCGTCACGCTGAACGCGCCGAAGGGGATGGCCGTGGCCGCCGACATTCTCTACGTCGCTGACATCACCACGGTCCGCAAATTCGATCGCAAGACCGGAGCGCCAAAAGGGGAGATCAAGATCCCCGGCTCCAGCTTCCTCAACGATCTCGCCAGCGACGGCCCGTCGGTCTACGTCTCCGACAGCGGTTTGAAGGCCGGCGCCGGAGGAAGCTTCGAGCCAACCGGTACGGACGCCGTCTGGAAGATTGTCGGCAACAAGGCGCAGAAGATTGCCAGTGGCCCCGATCTGAAGCGTCCGAATGGAGTCAATGTCGTGAATGGCAAGGTTTGGGTCGTCACGTTCGGTGCCGACAAGAAGACCAACGTCGCGACGCTGCCGAAAGGAAGCCTCGACGGCCTGGTGCATCTCGACGATGGCTCCTTCGTCATCTCCAGTTGGGATGGGAAGGCGATCTATCGCGGCCCGCAGAGCGGACCGTTCACCGCGGTGCTGGAGAACATCAACGCTCCGGCGGACATCGGATACGACGCAAAGCGCCAGCGTCTGCTCGTGCCGCATTTCATGGACAGCATCGTGACCATTCATCCGCTGCCGTAGGAACGACACGCAGCACGTCACGCTGATCACACCCTAGTCGGCCGCCACCCCGGTCGGGATAGACTCAATTGGAGTGAATCGCCCCGAATATCTCGTCATCATCACCGGACTCTCGGGCTCGGGGAAGAGCTACGTTCAGAGCACTCTCGAGGATCTCGGCTTCTACTGCTGCGACAACCTGCCGATCGAGCTGATCGAGCCGTTCCTGGAGGAGGTTGCATCGCATGAGAAGGCGACGCGCGTGGGAATCGTCGTCGATGTCCGCACGCACGATTTCGCCACGATCTTCCCGAATTTCTATCGGGAGCGGATCCAGAAACTCGTTCCGAATGTCGTTCTTATTTTTCTGGAGGCCACTGACGAAGTGCTCGCCCGACGCTACTCGGAGACGCGCCGGCCGCACCCGCTGGCGCACGATCTGCCGATCCTGGAGGCGATCCAGAGTGAACGCGCCGCGCTGACTGAAGTGAAGTCGCTGGCCAACATGGTCCTGGACACGTCTCAATTCTCCGTCCACGAGCTGAAAGCGGAGGTAATGCGCCGCTTCGGGCTGCCGGGGGTCGAGACGGTGATGCTCGTCACGATCATCACCTTCGGGTTCAAATACAGTTTGCCGTACAGCCTCGACTTGCTCTTCGACGTGCGGTTCTTGCCGAACCCGCACTTCATCGATGCCTTACGGCCGAAGACCGGACTCGATCCGGAGGTCATCGCGTATCTGGCCGCTCAGCCGGCATACGAGACGTTCTATGGCAAGCTTCGGGACTTCGTTACGTACCTGCTCCCCGAGTACCGCAAGGAGATGAAGAGTTACCTGACGATCGGAATTGGGTGCACCGGGGGGAAACACCGCTCGGTGGCCTTAGGACAGCGCCTGGGGCATGATCTGGAGGCCTTGGGCTACAACGTTGAAATCGTCCACCGGGACTGCAAGCGGTAACTCTCTCGTTATTATTCGTACCTCATGCGCCTTACTGTTCTGGTCGCCGTGTCTGCGCTGGCGCTGGCCATCCCGCTAATGGCGGGAGATCTGCCCAACTACGACGCCCTCGCCGAGGCACCGGCAAGACCGGTGGAGGCCGCACAGGTCCGGCTGGCTGCCGCCACAACAAATCAGGCCTTCCGGATCCAGTGGGAGGACCGCCTGGGCGTTCCGGCATTCCTCTGGCCGGCAGCATCAGCAACGGCGGTCGCCGCGGCCGGGATCGGGGTTGAAGAGCCCGCCGACAGAGCCGCCCGTCGGCATCTGACGACCTACGCCGCGCTGTATGGCCTAAGCGGCGCTGACGTGGGCGACGCCTACGTAGCGAGCATTCACGACACTGGACGCGGTGCGATCGTTGTGAAGATGCGGCAGAAGATCGGCGACGTCCAAGTCTTCCGCGAGGAAATCAGCATCATCATGACTCGCGACCGACAGTTGGTGGCGATCTCCGGTTATCTCACCCCGCTTGCGCACGCCACGCGCATTGCGTCGAACGCGGCCGCTGCGTTCACGCTTTCGGCAACACAAGCCATCGCCGTTGCGTACAGCGATATGTTTCGGCGCGACCACTCAATCCCTGTGCAGAGAAAGGGAGCGGCGGGCGGCGGCTTCGATGTCTACGAACCGGGGCCTGACGCCGGTGTCCAGCCGATCCGTGTCAAGCCGGTGTATTTCCATCTGCCCGACCATTTCGAGCCGGCGTACTACGTTGAGCTCGAAGCGGGCGACGCTGCGTATTCGTATGTCATCTCCGCAACGGACGGCCACCTGCTCTTTCGGAACAACCTGATCGCCGACGTTTCGCCGCAGTACTCGTATCGCGTGTGGGCGAGGACGGACGCCGCCCACATTCCGTTTCCCGGACCGCAAGGGACCGGCGGATCGCCGAATCCGAGCGGCACCAACGATGGCTTCCAACCGAGCTTCATCGCGCCGAATCTGATCACACTCGGCAACGGACCGATCAGCACCGGTGACCCGTGGCTCGCGCAGAACGCGACCGAATCGGTGGGCAACAACGTCGACGCGTATGTCGATCTCAGTTCACCCGACGGACTGCGACGGGCGACTTCCGCGCCGCGACCAACGGCACCGCGACTTTCGATCGCATCTACGACGTCACGGCCGCTCCGGACACGACGAAATCGCAGCAGATGGCGGCCATCACCCAGCTCTTCTACGACATCAATTTTCTTCATGACTGGTTCTATGACGCGGGCTTCAACGAGGCGGCGGGAAACGCCCAGACCGACAACTACGGGCGAGGCGGCGTCGCCGGGGACAACATCCGCGCCGAGGCCAATGACTTTGGCGGCAGGAACAACGCGAACATGTTCACGCCTTCCGACGGCGAGCGTCCACGCATGCAGATGTACATCTTCGACGGAATCGGCGATCGCACGATTCACATCGACTCGCCGGTCAGCGCCGCCAAAGACTACGCCAGCGGCACGGCAGCTTTCGGGTCTCAATCATTTCAGGTGAGCGGCGATATCGTCGCCACGTCTCCGGCCGATGGCTGCAGCGCGATTACCAGCGACCTGACCGCCAAGATCGCCTTCATCGACCGCGGCACATGCAACTTCTCGGGGAAAGTGCGCGCCGCCCAGGAGGCCGGCGCAGTCGGCGTGATCGTCGGCAATGTGGCCGATTCGCCACTCCGCGACAGCCTCACCAACATGGCCTGCAGCGCGACGCCCTGTTCCAGCATTGAAGCCGCGCTTCCTCCGGCCCTTCTCGTGGCCTTCGCTGATGCGGAAGTCATTCGAGGCGGTTTTCGCTCGGGACTGCATGGCACGATCCGCCGCGATGCCTCTGTCGACCGCAACGGCGCGATTGATAATCAGGTAATCGCGCACGAGTGGACTCACTATCTGAGCAATCGCCTCATCGGCGACGGCAACGGCCTGGCGAATAATCAATCGCGGGGGATGGGGGAGGGGTGGAGCGATTTCAACTCTCTGCTGCTGACTGTGCGGCCGGAGGACGTCAGCGTTGCCTCGAACGCAACTTTCAATGGAGCCTACGCTGTCGGTGTGTATGTGAGCGGTGGTGGGGCAAATGGTCCGGTGCCGAATGGAGGTTTCTACTTCGGCATTCGCCGCGTCCCGTATTCGACGGACATGACGCGCGATCCACTGACTCTCAAGCACGTCGGAAACGGCGCGCCGATCAACGGCTCCCCGACCCGGTTTGGCGCGGACGGCACGAACAACTCGGAGGTGCACGGCACCGGCGAGGTGTGGACGACCATGCTGTGGGAATGCTACGCGTCGCTCCTGCGTGACACGCTGGGCGACAAGCCGCGCTTCACCTTTGAACAAGCGCAGCAGCGGATGAAGGAATACCTGGTCGCTTCACTACGGGCCACGCCCGTCAATCCGACATTTCTCGAGGCGCGCGATGCGCTTCTGGCCGTGGCCTACGCGTTGGACAAGACGGACTACGCGGAGTTCTGGCAGGCCTTCGCCAAACGCGGCGCGGGCGTGAACGCCGTGGCCCCGGAACGTTTCTCCACCGCCAATCTCGGTGGGGTAGAAGACTTTTCGCTCGGCGGGGCGATGACCATTTCCTCGATCTCCATCGATGACAGCATCGATTCGTGTCAGACGAACGGCTTGCTGGACGGCGGAGAGACCGGCGCATTGCGCATCACCCTGCGCAACACCGGCACCAACCGTTTGGAAGCCACGCACATCGCCGTCAGCACTGCCGACTCGCACCTCAAGTTCGCTAATGGCGGTGCCGCCGATGTTGCCGCTACGAATCCGGGCGAGAGCGTCACCGTGAAGATCAATGCTTCACTGACGACAACCGTCGGCATCATGCAGCCGGACATCAAGATCGCCGTAACGGATCGGGACATGGCAGCCAACGGGGGACTGCAGTTGGTGTACCTGGCCCGTCTCAATGTAAGCGAGGAGCCTGAGCAATCAGCGACCGACGATGTCGAGAGCCGCGCCACGTCCTGGGCTACGAACAGCGCCGGATGGCCAGTCGGCTGGTCGCGAATCGAAGCGACTCCTCGCGATCATCGATGGTTTGCGTCCGAACCCGATTTCGTAACCGATCAGTACCTCGTCTCGCCTTCTATGGTGGTGGCGCCGACCGGTACCTTCTCGTTCACGTTCCGCCATCGCTACGCGTTCGACTTCGTCAGCGGATCGATCACGGCCTTCGTCGACGGCGGCGTGGTGGAGATCAGCACCGATGGCGGGCAGACGTGGACCGATATCGGTCTGAACGCCGTGCCCGGCTATGGATTGGCGGGTATCGCGACGCGAAACGGTTCGCCGATCGAGGGCCGGCGAGCCTTCGTGGGGACCAGCCCCGGTTTCCGACTCGATCTGCCCAGTTCGTCGCCGTTCATCACCAGCACGATCGACCTCGGAACGGACTACCAGGGGAAATCCGTTCGCGTTCGGTTCCGTCTGGCCACCGCTGCCGGTCACTCCGGCGCCCCACGCCTAGGTTGGGAGATCGACGATCTTGCCTTCAGCAGTATCGTAACGCTGCCATTCTTCGGCATCACCCCGAACCGCGGCATGTGCGGCATGAGTCCCACGGCCACTTCGCTGCGCAGCTCCGTGTCCAGCGCGCGGCTCGGATCACCGGTCACACTCACGGCCAGCGTTACCTCCAACGCTTCGGCGTTCGGCACGGTTGATTTCTACGACAACGACACCATCGTCGGTTCGGTGAGAGTCGACTCCGGGCAAGCGGCGCTCACCACGACTACACTGGCGCCCGGCACTCACACGCTCAGCGCAGCGTTTGCGGGCAGCACGAACTTCAGCGCGTCCCGCTCGTCCGCGATCTCGGTCGTCATTCAGAATTCTCGCCGCCGGGCGGCTGGGCATTGAGAACGATCGCCTCC
>QHVS01000393.1 GCA_003223635.1 Acidobacteriota bacterium
CATCCCTCACAAGCTGGAGACAATTCTGCGCAAGGAAAAGGAGATCGAAGATCTCGCGCACAAGTACTACAAGTCGCAGGATTTTCTTTTCCTGGGGCGCGGCCTGCACTATCCGATCGCCCTGGAAGGGGCGCTGAAGCTGAAGGAAGTCTCGTACATCCACGCCGAGGGCTACCCGGCGGGTGAAATGAAGCACGGGCCGATCGCGCTCATCGACGAGAACATGCCCGTGGTGGCCATCGCCACGCACACGCCGGTGTACGAGAAGGTCGTCTCGAACCTGCAGGAAGTGAAAGCGCGCGACGGGAAGCTGATCGTCATCTGCGACGAAGGCGATGAGACCATCAGAAAGCTAGCCGACGACGTGATCGAGATTCCGTGGTGCATCGAGGCGCTGCAGCCAATCCTGGCCGTCGTGCCGACGCAACTGCTGGCGTATCACATCGCGCTCCGCCGCGGATGCGA
>QHVS01000394.1 GCA_003223635.1 Acidobacteriota bacterium
AAACAACGGCCTGTCCGGGAGCGACGCCTCGAAGCTTCTGCGCGAACAACACGCGGGCCCTCTCGCCGCCGAGCGGAGTGACCGTGGCGGAAACGTCGGCCGCGCGTGACCGCACCCTCGCCTGCACTTCCACGGCGCCTGATGGCGCTTCGCCGATCCAGTGGACGCGCTCGGCGACCAGCTCGTTCCGCTCCAGAGCGGAGCCGGGACCGACCACTACGCGCCTGGTGAAGGGATTCACGTCGATGACGTACGAGCGCTCGGCCGATCCGCCGATCTGCAATCCTCGCCGCTGCCCGATGGTGAAGTGATAGTAGCCGTCGTGTTGTCCGACGACGTTCCCCTCGGCGTCGACAATCTCGCCGGCATCGGCGCCAGAAGCGATTCCGGCCTCGCGCTCGACGATGCTCGCGTAGCCGTCCTTCTGCGGAACGAAGCAGATCTCGTACGACTCCTTCTTTCGCGCCACCGACAATCCCGCCTCCTCGGCGATCGCCCGCACCTGCGGCTTCGTCAGCTCGCCGAGTGGAAACATCGCATCGCGGAGCTGATCCTGCGAAAGCTCGAAGAGAAAATAGGACTGATCCTTGGCCCGATCCTTTGCCTTGCGCAGCTCAAGGACGCCGTGGCGGTCCGAGGTGATCCGCGCGTAGTGCCCGGTGGCGATTCTCTCCGCGCCGATGGCCTGAGCCTTCTGATGAAAGAGATCGAACTTGACGTGCGTGTTGCAGAGAACGCACGGACTGGGCGTCATACCGCTCAGATACGACTGCACGAATGGCGTGATGACCTTCTCATGAAAATTCTGCTCGAGGTTCAGCGTGAAATGCGGAATCTCGAGCTTCCACGCCACGCGCCGCGCGTCCGCCAGATCGTCGATGGTGCAGCAGCCGCCGTACGGAGAGTCGGCGTTCGACAGGTTGTCGTACATCTGCATCGACAGTCCGACGACGTCATGTCCGCCGGACTTGAGAATGTACGCGGCGGTCGACGAGTCGACCCCGCCCGACATGGCGACCGCGATCTTCATGGCGGTTTCCTAAGCATTGCAGGAGCGCGCGATATTCCGCAAGGCATTGAACATGCATGCGTTGTCGGCGATTGGTCCAGGAAAAGCGTAGCGGGGAAGAACGCGTCATCTGCGTTCTCGTCGTCGATGACGACGCGAGTATCCGGCGATTGATCATCGCCGCGCTTCGTCGCGAGGGTTACGCCTTCGTCGAAGCGGCGAACGGCAAGGAAGCGCTGGAGATCATGCGGCGAAATCCTCCTTCTGTCGTTCTGCTCGACCTGATGATGCCCATCCTGTCCGGCTGGGACGTGCTGCAGGAGCGATCGCGCGATCCCGAGCTGCTTCAGATCCCGGTGATCCTGGTCAGCGCCGCGCGGGGAGCCGAAATTGCTCAAGCCGTGGACAAGGGCATTTACGCCTTCCTGCCGAAGCCGTTCGACATCGGCGCGCTGAGCGCGCTGGTGCGCAGTTGCGTCGTTCTTCCCTGCTAGCCCTGCACTTGCGCATCGATCACGGCGATGGCCGCCATGCTGACGATGTCGCTGACGTCGACGCCGCGCTGCAGCACGTGCACCGGCTTGGCCAGTCCCTGCAGGATGGGACCGATCGCTTCCGCCCCTCCCAGGCGCCACAGAAGTTTGTACGCGGCGTTCGCCGCGTCGAGGTTCGGAAAGACGAGCACGTTCGCATCGCCCTGAATGAGGCTCCACGGATAGTCCACTTTGGCGATGTACGGCACCACGGCGGTATCGGCCTGCATCTCGCCCTCGACCACGAGATCAGGGCGACGCTCCTTGAGGATGCGAACGGCATCGCGCACCTTCTCCGCTTCAGGATGCTTCGTCGATCCGAAGTTGGAGAAGGAGAGCATGGCGATGCGCGGCTCCAGGTTGAAGCGCTTGGCTGTCTCCGCGCTGAGCGCGGCGATCTCGGCGAGCTGCTCCGCATTCGGCTCGATGGTCACCGTCGTGTCCGCGAGCACGAACATCTGACCCTTGAACATGAGC
>QHVS01000107.1 GCA_003223635.1 Acidobacteriota bacterium
GAGGATGGTCATCGCCAGACAACTGCTCTCGGGGAACGAATGAATGGCCTTTGGAGTGCGGCGCCTTGGCGCCGCTTTGGTTCGGAAAAAGCGGCGGCAAGCCGCCGCACTCCAAAGGCGCTTCTGCATTCACGGTGACAGTGGATCTGCAGTCTCTCGTCGACGGAATTCTTGCCGGGCAGTTCCGAGCCCTGGCCCGAGCCGTGTCTCTGGTGGAGCGCGAGCATCCCGACTCCGCCCGCCTGTTGGCCGAGATTTATCCGGCCACGGGCAAGG
>QHVS01000108.1 GCA_003223635.1 Acidobacteriota bacterium
CCGCACGGTGCAGACGAACGTGGTGATCCTGGTTCCGGGGATGGGCGACGACATCCAGGCCATCAAAGCCGGCATCATGGAGATCGGCGACATCTTCGTGGTGAACAAGGCCGATCGCCCCGGCGCCGACAAGACGGTGACCGAAGTGACCATGATGATGTCGCTGGTGGAAGAGCATGCCGAGTGGCTGCCGCCGATCGTGAAGACGGTGGCCACGCGCGGCGAAGGGATCGAGGAGCTCGATGACGCGATCCAGCGGCACTATGAGTATCTGGCCGCATCCGGCGAGCTCGATCGCCGCAGTCGCGAGCGGGTGCGCATCCGCATTGAGACGCTGCTGAAGGAAAAATTCATGGACCGCCTGATCGGCGGGACGCTGGCCCAAGCGGACTACGAACAGCTTCTGGAAGACGTGCTCCGCAAGCGCAACAATCCGCACGACGCCGCGGAGGGTGTGCTGGAGCGGGTGACGTTCTGAAATTGCGGCACACGTTACAATCCGCCTCCCATGAAACTGTCGCGCCGCTGGCTGAGCGACTACATCGATCTCTCGAACTTCGCGGATGACGAGCTCGTTCGACGGCTGACCGACATTGGCCACGCGCTTGAGGCGCTGGAGAAACAGGGCGACGACTCCGTCTTCGATCTGGAGATCACCACCAACCGCGTCGACGCCATGTCGCATCTGGGCATGGCCAGGGAGCTGAGCGCGGCACTGGGGAGAGAGCTGAAGTGGAGCGGCGGCCTTCAGGCCGCCGGCGGGCTAAAGCCCGCCGCTCCACACATCACAATCCAAGCTCCTCACATGTGCCGCCGCTACACGGCCCTGGCGATTCGAGGCGTGACGATCAAGCCGTCGCCTCCCGCCGTGCAGCGCCGGCTCGAGGCGGTCGGCCTCCGGCCGATCAACAACGTGGTGGACGCTACGAATTACGCGATGCTCTCTCTCGGGCATCCGCTGCACGCGTTCGATCTGGACAAACTGGCCGAGGCGACGATCATTGTGCGCGCGGGGAATCGCGGCGAGAAGATCAAGAGCCTCGACGGTGAGACGCGAGCCATCGATCCGCAGACCGTCGTCATCGCCGACGCCCGCCGCCCCGTCGCCCTCGGCGGCATCATCGGCGGGTTCGACAGCGAGATCACGAACGGCACCAGGAACGTTTTGCTCGAATGCGCCTGGTTCGAGCCGGCGGTGATCCGCCGAACGGCCCGCCGTCTGAGCCTCAAGACGGACGCGTCGTATCGCTTCGAGCGCGGCGTCGACCCGAATGACACTGTGGCGGCGTCGCTCTTCGCTGCGAAGTTGATCGTCGAGAGCGGCGGTGGAAACGCGGAGGCCCCGATCGACATCGTGGCCGTCGAGACAAAGCCGGAGACGGCACGCCTTCGGACAACCAAGCTGAGAGAAGCGTCGGGAGGCGTGATCGGGATCGATTTTGCGATCGAGCTGTTTCGCCGGATGCAATTCGGCGTGCGTCGGACGGCCGACGAAATCGAAGTGACGGTGCCGACGTATCGACGCGACATTCACGAGGAGATGGATCTCGTAGAGGAAGTGCTGCGCTTCTACGGTCTCAACAACGTTCCGGCTGCGCTGCCACGTCTGACAACAGGGGATGTCCGTCGCGAGCCGGAGGATGTGCTGGAGGATCAGCTGCGGCAGATTCTCGTCGGCTGCGGGCTGACCGAGGCGATCAACTACGCCTTCATTCGCCCGCAGTACAACGCGCTGTTCACCGGTGAGAAGCCGGTCGCCGTCACGAACGCCCTTTCGGAAAACGTCAGCGCGATGCGTCTTTCGCTCCTGCCCGGTTTGCTGGAGACGGTCGTCTTCAATCGCTCGTACGGAACCCGCGATGGCGCGTTTTTCGAAGTAGGGCGCACCTATCATCGGCAAGGCGAGCGGGTGCGCGAGCATCGGCGCCTGGCGCTGGTCATGTTCGGCGCGATCGGTTCGCATTGGGGCGAGGCGAAGCGGCCGATCGACTTCTTCGATGTCAAAGGGGTGGTCGAGCAGATCGGCGACGCTCTGCACGTTCCTCTGACATTCGCGCCATCCGAAGAGCCGTGGCTTCGCAGCGGACGGCGTGCGGCGGTGTGGCTCGGGAACCGGACGCTGGCCGCCATTGGATTCCTGACCAGCGAGATTTTGCAGACGTTCGGAATCAAAGGGGAGGTCGCGGCGGTGGAGATCGACGTCGAAGCGTTGCTGCAATCCATCGGAGAGTGGAAGATGCAGCCGGTCCCTCGCTTCCCCGGCGTGCCGATGATCCTCGCCGTCACTCATGCGCCCGATCTGCAGTACCAGCGGCTGATCGAGACGATCCGTTCGTTCGCCGTCCCGTATCTGCACGAGGTCGGATTGCGCGATCGCTTCCTCCCGGAAGGGGAGCAAAACGTCGTGAAGACCACGCTCGGAATGTGGTATCAGGCGTTTGACCGGTCGTTGACGCAGGAGGAAGTCTCCGCGCTGCAGCAGCAGCTCGCGGCGCGGCTGACGCAAACGCTCCCGGTGAGATTGGTGTCGTGATGAAGAAGAAGGGCTCAGAGCAGATGACCCTCAGCGGCAGCGAAGAAGAGATTCTGGCTCGCCTCCACGAGCGGGTGGAGAAGGCCATCGCCACGATTCAGGAGCTTCGTCAGGAGCGCGACTCGCTCAAGGTGCGACTGCACGAGATCGAGGGGCGAGCCAAGAAACATGACCTGGACACGAATCGCCTCGTGTCGCTTGAAGAGGATTGCGAGCGATTTCAGAAGGAACGCGGCGAGATCCGCAAGCGCATCGAGTCGATCCTCACAAATCTGGAAGCGCTCGAAGACGCCTGACGACTACGACTGCGGGCGCAGCACCGCGCGCGAGAACTTGATGAAGTAGTCGATCCCGGAGACGATCGCGAAGAGCATCACCACCCACAGCGCCAGTTCTCCGGTGAAGCGGAACTCCCCCAGCTCGTAGCCGACGATGAGCAGCGAGATGGCGATCACCTGCGCCACCGTCTTTGTCTTTCCCAGCGGCGATGCGGCGATGGTTACACCGTTCTGCGCGGCGATGGCCCGGAGGCCGGAGACGGCGAACTCGCGGCCGATGATGATCACGACGATCCAGGCCCGGGCCACTCCGAGCTCCACCAACGAGATGAACGCCGCGGACATCAGCAGCTTGTCGGCGATCGGATCGAGCAACGCGCCGAGACGGGTGGTCTTGTTGAGACGGCGCGCGAAGTAGCCGTCGAAGAAGTCGGTGATCGCCGCCACGAGGAAGATGGCCAGTCCGAGGAAGTTGGAAAACTTCGTCAGCAGGACGACGACCAGAACCGGCACCAGGAAGATGCGGAAGAGCGTCAGCGCATTCGGAAGATTCCAGATTTCGATTCGAACCGTCTCGGGTGCGGGCGGAACAGGGCGTGGGCGATCGAGGAGCGCCGGAGGAGCGTCGGCAGTGGGCTGCGACATCAGAGAGTCTCGGTTGTTTCCGCTACGTCAGAATACATGCACCCATAGGAATTTCGAAACGGCGATTGACATTCCTGACGGCGTCGCGTGAGAATCGCGGCCCCTGCCGTAAGCATGCGAAAGTGGCGGAACTGGTAGACGCGCTGGTTTCAGGAGCCAGTGGTTCACAGCCGTGGGGGTTCGAGTCCCCCCTTTCGCACCATCGCCACTTCTCTCACAGATCGCAGCAATGATCCGCACGTCTCTCAGCGGGGCGGTTCGACTAAGGGCTCGTTGTTCGAGTCGTAGCCGGGGCCGCGAGGCCACCCGCACTCTTTCCACAGCTTTTCCCAATTCCAGATCCCGTACGCCACGTCGTCCGGCAACGGAAATCCGAGCTGATGCGCGAGCATACATATCTGGCCGCGATGGTGGGCTTCGTGAGAAAGCATGTAGCACAGCATTTCCAGGCCAACCGGCCAGGGCCGAGCCCAGCCGTCTCTGCGAAACTTCTCGACGCGGCCCCCACGACCGCCGAGCGCTTCAGCGAGCATCTCCGCACAGCGAGCGGCGCTCTCGGCCAATCCCGCACGGGCCTGCTGCGGCGTGCAGTGCGCGCGGTTGAGCTGTCGTGGAACCTTCAGGTGCGGAGCTGTAAGCCTGACCCACTTGGAGCGGACATTGTGCATGTGCGTGAAGATCGCTGCAATGGTGCGCACCTTGCCGGGCGGTTTGGCTCTCCAGGCGGCAGGGTCAAGATGTTCGATAAGAATCTGGTTCACGCGATCGTTGGCGGCAAAGATCCGGACCGCGGCTCGGCCGAGTTGAGTGTGGACCTTGCGTTGACGCGTGGTCACGGCTCCTTTGGCAACTTTCGCTTCCGGCCTGTAGTGCTTCCGTTGCTTCTTCATGCGTTCGCTCCATTATCTTAACGGGGGAACGCTGTTCCATTTCCCGCTGAGCCGGAACATATCGAAGCCGTCAAAAGTCTGCCGGCCGTTTTGGGACAATCGTGGGGAATCCGAGTTGGGGCATCCACGCCTTCAACTCGGCGAGCGTCGCCGTGCGGAACAGCGTCGCTCAAGACAATGGTGGCGGTTTCGCCGCGCAAGAGAATGCCGGCGGTTCGACTGAGCTCATCGCCGATTCTTGTCTGTCGACCCACAACGACCAAATTGGTGTGTATTCGTTCGCGACGGGCGCCGGTTCGGTAGCAGTTGCCCGCGTTGGTGAGAGGGTTGTGATGAGCAATGCGTTCGCGAACTTGAGCGCGAGTGGCGGCAGGCCTGATCTCCCAGGGCGGCAATCGGATCGGGAGTGCCGGCGAAAACACCGGCTTCACCACCACAGAGGCCCAGCAGTAAGACCCTAGGCGTCGAGTCAGTCTTCGCTCACCCTATAATCGCCTCCCTCAACAAAAAGGAGAGCGATATGAACGGAACTCTGAATCGCCGGATGGTCGTCGTGTCCTTGTTTCTGGCTGTCATAGTCGTGCCCCGCGGTTTCGCACAGGCGGCGCGCGTGTTTCTCTCGGGGACCGGCACTGATGCCGGGGATTGCTCGAATGCGGCCGCTCCATGCCGAAGTTTGCAATACGCCATCGACCAGGCCGCAGCGGGAGCGGAAGTAGTGGTCGTGAGCAGTGGCGGTTACGGCGGGGCGTTCATCACGAAGTCGATCACAGTGAATGCTCCCACCGGTGTCGTCGCCTTTGTCGGCCGGACAATCTCGGTCCAGATCGGCACCTCCGATACCGTGACTCTCCGCGGGCTCTCGATGAACGGGGCAGTGTTCGGGGATGCGAATGGGATCCATCTCGCCGCCGGCGGCACACTGAACGTGGAGAATACAGTGATCTCGTCGTTTGCCAATGATGGCATCTACGACACTGCAGCGCTCGCCCACCTGTGGGTCCACAACTGCGACTTCAAGAAGAATGGCTCTGCCGGAATCGAAGTCGCACTTGGTTCTGCGGTCATTGAGAATTCGCGCGCCGTGGAGAATGTCAACTACGGCGTAATCGGGCGAAGCGGGACCGCAGTCGCGATCCGGAACAGCGTCGCACAACGTAATTTCATTGCTTTTTACGCGATCGGAGGTACGACCGAGCTGATCGTCGATTCCTGCCTGGCGACCCACAATGGCTATGGTGTCTATTCGCAAGCCGCTGTGGGTACGACAACAACCGTTGTCCGCATCGGAGAAAGCGTCATGATGAGTAACGCAACCGCGAATCTGTTTGTCGACGGTGGCGGTCAAATCATTTCCCAGGGCGGCAATCGCATCGGAGGCGCAACCGGAGGAACCACCGGCTTCACCAGCACGGAGGCCCAGCAGTAGACCGTAGTCGTCGAGTCAGATTCGCTCAACCTATAATCGCCTCCTCAAAAACAAGGAGAGCGATATGAACGGAACTTTGATTCGCCGAGCGGTCGTCGCGTCGTTGTTTCTCACTGTGATCGTCGTGCCGCGAGGTTTCGCCGCGGCTCGCGTGTTTCTCTCCGGAACGGGCACTGATTCCGGGGATTGCTCCAACGCGGCAGCTCCCTGCCGCAGCCTGCAGTACGCGATCGATCAGGCCGCTGCGGGGGCGGAGGTCGTGATCGTGAGCAGCGGCGGTTACGGCGGGGCGACGATCACGAAATCGATCACGATCAACGCGCCGCCCGGCGTTGTGGCGTTTGTCGGTCGGACCATCACTGTGACCATCGCGAGCACGGATACCGTGACCCTGCGCGGCTTGTCGATGAATGGGGCGGTCTTCGGAGATACCTTCGGGATCTATTTCAGCGCCGGCGGAACGCTCAATGTCGAAAACATGGTGATCTCATCGTTCAGCAACGCTGCCATCGGGGCTTATGCAGCGGGCTCGAAACTGTGGGTGCATAACAGTGACTTCAGGACCAACTCTATTGGGGTTGACGTGCGCGGACCATCTGCGGTCATCGAGAACTCACGCGCTATTGAGAATTCCTATGGCGTATACGCGTCGGACGCGGCCAATGTCGTTGTTCGCAATAGTGTTGCCGAGGATAACGGAATCGGCTTTGACGCGGTTGCCGCTAACGGACTGTCGACCGAAATCATCGTCGATTCGTGTCTGGTGACGAAGAACGGATACGGTCTTCGATCGGCCCAGTTTGGCACAGGCGTGGTGGCCACGGTACGTGCTGGACAGAACATAGTGATGAACAACACGTTTGCGAACCTGAACCCGATCAACGGCGGCCTGCTGATCTCTCACGGCGGCAATCGAATCGGCGGATCCACCGGAGGGACCACCGGCTTCACCAGTACAGAAGCCCAACAGTGAGGTCGGCCGAAGGTGGCTACTTCTTGTTCGGTCTGACGACGATCAGGTCGTTCAGATCGCCGAGCATCGAGTGGGCCAGGTAGACCGTTCCATCCTTGGCGACCACGCCATTGCGAGCGCCTTCATGTGTCGGTACTTGCGCGACGAGGGTGAGATGTCCCGCTTTATCCGCTCGGGCGATCGTGAGGTTGCCTGCTTTCGCCGCCCCCACGTACAGCAGATGCGTCGTCGGGACGTAGTCGATGTCGTCGACGCCGTCGCCGGTGGCGATCGACGACAGCACCGAGCCGCTGCGCCCCACGTCGAGCACCTTCGCCTGCGCGCTGCAGGCCACGAAGAGATAGCCGGCCTTCTCATCGAGCCGAATTCCATGCGGTCCGTCTTCGCCGCATGACGGGTTCCACGTGGCAACGGTCTTCTGGCTCTTCAGATCGATGGCCAGCGTGCGGTCCTTGTCCTCCAGATTCGTGTAGAAACGGCCGCGCTTTGCATCGACGGCAAAGCCCTCCGGGTTCCCCTCGAAGGTGAGCTTCGCCTTCTCGGCGAGTGTCGCCGCGTCGAGGACGCGAATCGACTTGTCCCGCGGCGCCGTCACCCACACTTCGCTCGTCGATGCGACGTAAGCGAGACCGTCGGGCATCGAGTCGATGCGGCGGCATGGGCCACTCTCGAGCGTGCGTGCATTGAACGCGCAGATACTGAAGTCCGCGCGGTTACCGATGTACACGACGCCCTTCCCGATGGTCACCGACGTGGGACCGAAGATGCGTTTCCGTCCGCGCACCTCCACCTCTTTGGTGCCCTGCCCGCCGATCTGTTTCACTTTCTGGGTCGCCGTATCGACGATGTCGATCGCGCCGGTGTTTCCCGCTGGTGCCCACACGAAGCCGGTGGCCGGATCGAAGGCGATGTAATCCATATAGATGCCGTTCTGATCGCCATGCGGCAGCGGCAGCATGCGTACGCTGTACGACGGTGACGCGGCATCGAGGACCGGCGCAGCGAGAAGAGAGAGGAGCGCTAGTGTTCGCATGAGGTGGAAGGTTAACGGTTAACGGTCAACGGTGGCAAAGCCCTGGCACCGTTAACCGTTAAACCGTTAACCGTTAACCAGGTAGCAGCATCCGGTAAACCTCGTTCTTGCGGAGCCCGAACTTCTCAGCGATGGCCTTGACCGCGTCATTTCGCCGCATACCGGACGCGCGAAGCCGCTCGAATTCCTCGGCCACTTCCTTCTGTGAGATCTGGTTTGCCTCGACGGTCGCTGCCGCGAATACGACGGTGATCTCGCCGCGGATGGCGCCGCGCTTTTTCAAAAGATCGATCACCTCGCGGACCGTGCCGCTGATGAACTCTTCGTGGATCTTGGTCATCTCCCGGGCCACGGTGACCTCGACGTCGCCGAGGATAGAGAGGGCATCGTCGAGGGACTCGAGGAGACGCTCTGGGGACTCATAGACGATCGCTGTCTGCCGCTGGTCGGCGACGCGCCGATAGAACTCGGAACGCTCGCCACGGCGATGCGGGGTGAAGCCATGAAACGTGAACGGCAGCGGCGCGATGCCGCTGGCAGCGAGCGCCAGAACGCCGGCAAACGGTCCGGGAATCGTTTCCACCGGCAGCCCGCGCTCGCGCGCCAGGCGAACCAGGCGGAAACCGGGATCGGAGATCACGGGCATGCCTGCGTCGCTGACCAGAGCGATGGTCTCGCCTTCTGCGATCCGATCGGCGATCGCCGCGGCCTTCTCTTCCTCATTGTGTTCGTGGAAACTTTGCGCCGGCCGGTGGATGCCGAAATGCGTCAGAAGCTTTCGCGTGTGGCGAGTATCTTCGCAGAGGATGAGGTCCGCCGATTTGAGCGCTTCGACGCCGCGCGGCGAAAAGTCCGACAGGTTGCCGATGGGTGTACCGACGATCAGAAGCTTGCCGGACATTCAGCGAATGGTATCTGGAGTGCGGCAGCCATGCTGCCGCTCTTTCAATCGGACGGTCGCGGCGGCATGGCCGCCGCACTCCAGAGCGCCGCGATCTCGCTCTCCAACTCGCCCGACAGCGCCATGAGCGTCTGCGACAGCTCCTCCGGCGTGGGACGCGAGGCATGTTCCTCGTCGAGAAAAAGATTCAGCTCCTCGCTCATCTTTCGGGCCAGCTCGCTGATTCGCGGAAAGCCGAGAGAGCCTCCCGATCCTTTCAACTGGTGGGCGAGGAAGAGCAGAGCAGGGAAGGCGCTCTTGAAGTTGCTCGTCAAGCCCCGGCCGTGCTCGCGCATCTGGACGACGGTCTGCCGCAGGTCGGCGAGATAGTCGCGCTGCAAGTCGCGCATGTCGTCGTCCATGCCGGTCGCGGCAGCGAAAAGGATGCCTACCGCGCCGTGAAGCTCCGCCAAAGAAGGATGGCTGCCGCGGCGGCGACGTTCAGCGACTCGACGCGTCCAGACGTCACGATAGAGATCGGCTTGACGAAGGTGAGCACCGCTGCGGAGACGCCGGACCCCTCGCTCCCGAAAACGATCACCGCCTCCCTCGGCGGCGGCTCGTGCGCGGCTGCCCGCCCTTCCGCGGCCACCACTTGAAACCGATGCTGCACCGCGGCGCGGCGCAGCTCGTCGTAGCTCATGGGGACGACCGGCACGCTGAGGATCGCCCCCGCCGAGGCGCGGATGGCTTTCGGACTGAACGCGTCGGCGCATTCCGGAAGGAGGATGACTCCCGCGGCGTCGAACGCCGCGGCGAGACGGACGATCGTTCCCACGTTGCCAGGATCCTGCACGCCATCGAGCGCCACCGCGATGGTGTGGCGCTTGTTGAAGATCTCCTCTGCGGTCGCGCGCGGTCGCTCGAACAGTCCGATGACACCTTGTGACGTCTTCGTGTCGCTGATCGCACTGAAGAGCTCGCGCGAAAATCGATGCGTGACGGTCGGATTCTCATCCGCGCCGATCACGGCGATCGGCTTCCAACCGGCGGCGATGGCGTCGGCGACGGCCTTCGGACCTTCGATCACAATCTCGTCGCTGTGCTGACGCAGGGCGTCGCGCACGCGCTTGAACCAGGCGTTCTGCCGGCTGCTGATTCTGGTCATCAATTACAATGGCCCGCTTTTTCGAGTCGGCCGGATGATACTGAAAACCACCCCGCTCTCTGCGCTCTGGACGTTTCCGAGCATTCTGATCTCAGCGTTCGTCATCGCCTGGGGCGCGGAAGCGGCGCAGTTTCTGATCTCGCAGGGTCTGGCCCTGGCCATCCTGGCCTGGCTGCAGACGCTCCCGGAATTCGCGGTGGAAGCGGTGATCGCCTGGGAGGCGGGAAAGGATCCGACCAAGACGCATCTGGCCATCGCAAACTTCACGGGCAGTCTGCGGCTGCTCGTTGGTTTGGGCTGGCCGATGATCTACTTCGTCGCGGCGTTCTTCCGGAAAAAGCTCATCGCCATCCAGTTGGACGAAGAGCACTCGGTGGAGATCTTCGGGCTGCTGCTACCGATCCTGTACTTCGTCGTGATCTGGTGGAAGGGAACGCTGTCGTTCTGGGACGCGTTTCCGCTGTCCGCGTGCTATTTCGTCTATCTGTGGATTCTCTGGAAGATCCCGCCGCGGCAGAGTGACGAAGAGACACTCGAGGACCTCGGCGTCGTTCCGCGCCGCGTCCTGAAGTTGAACCCCGGCAAGCGCGCGGTGGCCATCTGGCTCCTCTTCCTCGCCGGCGGCGTGATCCTCTACTTGTCCGCCCATCCGTTCCTCAACTCCATGCTGGCCATCGCAGGGACTCTGCGCATCTCCACCTGCATCTTCGTGCAGTGGGTGGCGCCGTTTCTGTCCGAGTTTCCTGAGAAACTGAGCGCCTTCTACTGGGCGCGCAAGGTGTCGACGGCGAACGTGGCGCTGATGAACATGGTGTCGTCGAACATCAACCAGTGGAGCATCCTCTCGGCGATGATTCCTGTGCTCTTCGTGATCAGCGCGGGTGAGCTGCGGCCGCTGGTGTTCGACGGCCACCAGCGACAGGAAATCCTGCTCACCATCCTGCAGAGCTTTCTCGGATTTCTACTGCTGCTGAACCTGGAATTGAAGTTTCACGAAGCGTCGATTCTCTTCGTCTTCTGGCTGGTGCAATTCGTCATGCCGTTCACCCGCGAGGCGATGATCTGGGTGTATCTCGCCTGGTGCGTGGTCGAGATCGTCAAGCTCTCGGCAGGGCGGGCGGCTCCGGCGGCCTGGATTTGTCTTCGCCGCACGCTCGCGCAACGCTTCGCCTAATGGTAAAAAGGTGGGACGACGTTGACGATCACGACGAAGCCAGAGATCCGACTTACCCGCCGCGTCATGGGGATCGAGATTTCTCCGACGCTGGCGGTGATGAATCGCGCCCAGGATCTGATGGCGCAGGGCGTCGATGTCGTCGACTTCGGTCCGGGGGAGCCTGATTTCCCGACGCCTCCTTCCGTGGCCGAAGCGGGGAAGCGGGCCATCGACCGCGGCTTCACCAAATACACGAATGCCTCCGGCATGAAGCCTCTGCGCGACGCGATCGCTGAGCGATACAACCGTCGCTATGGGACGAAGCTGACTACGGATCACGTGATCGCCGGGACCGGCGGGAAACAAGAGCTCTTCAACATCATCCTGGCGCTCGTCGATCAGGGCGATGAAGTGATCATCCCGTCGCCGTACTGGGTCAGCTTTCCCGATCAGGTGCAGTTCGCCGGCGGCACGCCGGTGTTCGCCCCGAGCGATCCGTCGCGTCAATTCCGTCCGCGGCTGGCGGAGATCGAGGCGGTGGCCACCGAGCGCACGCGCGGCGTGATCCTCAACTCACCGTGCAATCCCACCGGTGCGGTGATCGCGGAGTCCGAGCTGGCGGCAATCGTCGAGTGGTGCAGCGCGCGCGATCTGTTTCTCATCTTCGACGAGACCTACGAGTTTTTCGTCTACGACGGCGCCCGGCACGTTTCGGCGATCAAATGGTTCGAAGGGCATCCGGAGACGATCATCGTGGTGAACTCGATGTCCAAGACCTTCGCCATGACCGGCTGGCGCCTCGGCTTCGCGGTGGCGCATCCGGAGCTGATCGGGGCCGCAGGGAAAATCCAGAGCCATTCCACATCGAATCCCAGCTCCATCTCCCAGGCCGCCGCCCTGGAGGCCCTGCGCGGCGATGAGTCGGAAGTCCGGCGCATGTTCGAGGCGTATCGCGAGCGTCGGGCCTGGCTCGTTCCGGCGCTCAATCGCATCAAGGGTTTCTGCTGCCTCGATCCCGACGGCGCGTTCTACCTCTTTCCGGAAGTGAAGGCCTTCTTCGGAAAGGCCGGCATCGTCGACTCGCAGTCGTTTGCCGATTTTCTTCTCGACCGGGCGCGCGTCGCAGTTGTGCCGGGCATCGCCTTCGGATCCGACGACCACGTGCGCATCAGCTACGCGACGTCGCTCGAGCGGATCAAAGAGGGAGTGAAGCGGATTGATGCTGCGCTCCGAAAACTCTAGGGAATCAACACTTTCCACCCCCCGTTGTATCGCCGGCAAACTCAAGGAGATTCTGTGAGAAAACTGATCCTGATGCTCATCGCCGCGCTGACGGTGGCGCTCGCCATGGCGCAGACGCAGCCCGCGCCGGCAATACCGGCCCCGACCACGCAAGCAGCGGCACAACCACCCGTCGCGGCGGACCCCGATCCAGTGATCGTTTCCGCCGGCGCCGTTACGATTCACAAGTCCGACTTCGAAGCGGCGGTCAAGACGCTTCCCGCCGAGTACCAGACGTTTGCCATGGGTCCCGGCAAGAAGCAGTTCGCCGAAGATTACCTGCGCATGAAGCTGCTCGCGGCGAAGGGATTGGGCGAAGGGCTGGACAAGACTCCGGAGGTGACGAAGCAGCTCGAGCTGATGCGCGAGAACCTCGTGGCCACCGAAGAGCTGAAGAAGCTGGAGAACTCGATCACCGTGAGCGACGCGGAGCTCAAGAAAGCGTACGAGGACAACAAGAAGGAATACGAGCAGGTCAAAGCCCGGCACATCCTGATCGCCTTCAAGGGCAGTCCCGCCGCGCAGAAATCGAAGAAGTCGCTCACCGACGCCGAAGCGAAAGCGAAGGCTGAGGAGCTGCGCAAGAAGCTCGTCGCCGGAGCCAGCTTCGCTGAGCTGGCGAAAAAAGAATCCGACGACATCGAGTCGGGAAAGAACGGCGGCGACCTGGGCGCGTTCGGCCGCGGTCAGATGGTGCCGGAGTTCGAACAGGCCGTCTTCAACGCAAAACCTGGTGAGATCACCCCGGTCGTGAAGACGCAGTTCGGCTACCACGTTGTTCAGGTCCACGAGCGCACCACCACGCCGTTCGACTCGGTCAAGGCCGCGCTGGACAAGACGGTGCGGCAGAAGAAGCTGCGCGATCAGCTCGATGCCATGAAGGCCGCGGCCAAGCCGACCTTCAACGAAGCCTATTTCACCCCGCCCGCCGCTCCCGCGGCAGCGGTGGAAAAGAAGCAGTAAGCGTAGCCGGCGGCCTTTGGAGTGCGGCGGCTTGCCGCCGCCTTCAAGGCGCTTCGCGCTCGCGCAATCTTTTGTTACCTTTACCCCCATGGAAATACCGTCGAAGGTCTCGATCTTCAACAAGACCCTGGAGATGAAGGGCAAACCGGGAATGCTAATCGCTGTGAACGACACGGGCGGGTACTACGAAGTAGTGATGGAAGTGCAGCAGCGCAACCACACCGTTCTCTTTCCCATCGGCGAGACCGTCGTCATCTTCAACGAAGCGGTTCCCACGATCGCAGCGGATTTCGAAGTAGAACGTTAGGCCGCCTTGTCATCCCGAGCGTAGCGAGGGATCTGGGTGTGCGGTGCGGATTGCGGTAACCCACGTCGTCGCGCCCCGCCCGCTCAGGTCCCTCGCTAACGCTCGGGATGACATCTACAACTAGGCCGGTTTTTTCCTGAACACGTACGCGATCGCGACGCCGAGGAGGTAAAGACCGATCATCGGCAAGGCGAGAGCGGTCTGCGTGACCATGTCAGGAGTCGGCGTGACGACGGCGGCGATGATGAAGGCCAGCACGACCGCGTACTTGAACTTCTGCATCAGGAACGCCGGCGTGACGATCCCCAGCCGGGCCAGAAAGAAAATCAGGATCGGCGTCTCGAACACCAGCCCGGTGGCCAGGATGATGGTGCTGGCAAATGAGAAGTATTCGTCCACCTTGATCATCTGCTTGAACTGCTTGCCGGTCTCGAGAAAGAAGGCGCAGGTTCCCGGCAGCAGCACGCGGTAGCCGAAATAGCCGCCCAGGACGAAGAAGAATGTGGCGAAGACGATGAAAGGCGCGGCGTAGCGCCTCTCGCGCTTGTAGAGTCCGGGCGAGATGAAGAGCCACAACTGCAGCAGGATGATCGGTGAAGCGATGAAGATTCCGGCGAAAAACGCGACCTTCATGTAGAGCATGAAGGGCTCGGTTAACCGGGTGAAGACCATCTTTTCGCCGGCCGGGAGGTATTTCGCCAATGGGACTTCGATATATCCGAAGATCCGATCGGCGAAGTTCCAGCAGATCAGAAAAGCCACGCCGAGCGCAGCGATGGAGACCACCAGCCGCTTCCGAAGCTCCTCGAGGTGCTCGAGGAAGCTCATCTTCGGAAGTTCGCGTTCCCGATCTTCCTCCGGACCGGCAAAAGCCTCGGCTGGGTGGATGCCGTCGGTCATGAGGAGGAATTGCCCGGAACGGTGGAGGCCGGCTCCACGGGGAGTGGCTCGCCTCTTGATACGGTCTCGGTCGCCGCGCGGATTTCCGGCGCGATCTGTTTCAACTCCTCGACGTGCACCTCGCGCTCGATGGTGTTCTTCAGCTCATCGCTCGCCTTTTTGAACTCGCCTAAGGCCTTGCCGAGGGTGCGGCCGATTTCCGGAAGGCGGCGAGGGCCGAAGACAATCAGCGCCACGGCAAAGATGACCAACAGCTCCGGGAGCCCGAGAGAACCGAACATGTGGAAACCTTTCTGCGGCGTGAACGTCCCCGGGCTGGCGAATACTCCGCCCCTATAATGACGTTAGCATCCCCAAATTCGTTGCGACGAAGGATCTCATGGCCACAATCCGAAAAACACGAAAATGGACGTTCTCGCTGACCTTGCTGGTTGCCGCTGCCGGCGCCACCCTGCTCGGCGGCATCTATGGCAACCGTCTCTTCGGCGCGCCGCTGCAGGGCGATGCGCAGAAGAGGATCAAAGAGTACACGGATCTGCTTGCCGCCGTCACCCAGTGGGCGCCGGAAGATGTGGGCTCAGACAAGTTCGTCTATTCGTCGATCGACGGAATGCTGCGGACGCTCGACCCGCACAGCACCTTCCTTGAGCCGAAAGAGTACGCCGACATGCAGGATCGCCAGAAGGGCTCGTTCTACGGCCTGGGCATCCTGGTGACCAAGCGCAACGACCAGGTTACGGTCATCACCCCGCTGGAAGGGACGCCCGCCGCCCGGCTGGGCATCCGGGCCGGCGACGTGATCTCCGAAGTGGAAGGGACGTCGACGGATGACCTCACGCTCGACGAGGTCGTCAAGCGGCTGAAGGGACCCAAGGGGACGACGGTCCACATCAAGATCATTCGCGTGGGGATCAAGGAGCCGATTCCGTTGACCATCGTCCGGGCGGCGATTCCCACAAATTCGATTTCCAACATGCTGATGATCCGTCCGGGCATCGGCTACATCCGCATCAAAGACTTCACGTCGACCACCGTGCGCGAGCTCGATGACGCCATCGAGAAGCTCCGTGCGCAAGGGCTTCAGCGCCTGGTCCTCGACCTGCGCGGAAATCCGGGTGGGCTGCTCGACGCGGCGGTCGGCGTCGCCGATCACTTCCTCGACAAGGGCCAGATGATCGTCTACACCAAGGGCCGCACCACCGACTCGGCGCAGGACTATGTCGCGCCGGGCAAGCATCAGAAGCTCGATGTTCCTCTTGTGGTCATCGTCAATCGCGGAAGCGCCTCAGCGTCGGAGATCGTCGCCGGATCGATCCAGGATCACGATCGCGGGCTGGTGGTTGGTGAAACGAGCTGGGGCAAGGGCCTGGTCCAGAGTGTCTACACCCTGCAGTACGGCGCGGGCCTGGCGCTGACCACGTCGAAGTACTACACGCCGTCCGGTCGAAACATCCAGCGCGACTACAGCTCGTTCTATGACTACTACGTGGCCGACGACAGCGAAGATGGAGGCACCGCGGAGATTCCCCTGAAGGATCGCAAGCAGTTCAAGACCGACGTGGGCCGCGTGGTCTACGGCGGTGGCGGCATCACGCCCGACGTGATCATCAAGCCGGCTCCGCTGTCGCGAACGACGCAGCTCCTCGAAGTGCGCAGCGCGATCTTCAATTACGCCGTCGAGTACGCCGCCAATCATCCCGACCTGAACAAGGATCTGGTGATCACGCAGAATGTCATCGACGATTTCGCCCGTTTCGCCGCGGACAAGGACATCGCTCCGGCGGAAGACATCCGCCAGACTCTGCAGAAAGCAAACGATCGGCGCTACATCGAGCGCGCCTTGAAGGCGGAGATCATCGCCGCGAAGTACGGCTTCGACGCTTCCTACCCGTATCGCCTGCAAGGCGATACGCAGGTGGAGAAAGCGCTCGACGTCTTCCCTGAGGCGCAGAAGCTCGCGCTGCAGGCAGCGGATGTGCGCGCGCACGGTGCTGGAGCCTCTCCGGACGCCGGCTCGCGCGCCGCGCAGGTGAATCCGAAGACGAGATAAGCGAGCAGCGGGCAGCGAGCGGCGAGCGGGTACAAACCGTTCGCCGTTTCGTCTGCCCCCGCTCACTGCTCGCCGCTTGCCGCTCGCCGTTGTCGGTGCTAACGTGTCGCCGCTTTTCGCACCAGGAGAGCCGTTAACAACATGCCAGATCTCGGACGGAAGTACACCTGCTACAGTTGTCACACGAAGTTCTATGACCTCGGAAAACCAGAGCCGATTTGCCCGAAGTGCGGCGCCGATCAGCGCGATGCGGAAGAAGCCCCGGCGGCCCCCGCGCATCGCGGCCGCAGCAGAGTGATTGTCGAAGAGCCGATCGAAGAGGAGCTCCCCCCAGAGCCCAGCGAGGCGGAGCCGGTCGTCGCCGCGGAGGGAGAAGAGGAAGAGACGATCGTTCCGGAGACCGACCGCGAAGAAGAACCGGAAGCGGAAGAGGAAGAAGAGGAGTATTAGATGAAGCTCGGATTGATTGGCTGCATCGGAGTGCTGATCCTCGTGCTCCTCGTGTTCGGTGGATGGTTCATCGGAGTTCGCAACCATCTCGTGGAGCTCGATCAGCAGGTCCAGGCGCAATGGGCCCAGGTGGAGAACGATTACCAGCGCCGATACGACCTCATTCCCAACCTCGTGCGCACCGTGCAGGGAGCGGCGAACTTCGAGAAGTCGACGCTCGAAGCGGTCGTGAATGCCCGCGCGCGCGTCGGCCAGGTGCAGATGCCGGGCGGCGCGCCGGGAACGCAGTCCAACATTCCCAACAATCCGCAGGCCTTGGCCCAGTTCGAGGCAGCGCAGAACGGCCTGAGCAACGCGCTGTCGCGACTGCTCGTCGTCGTGGAGCGCTATCCCGAACTGAAGTCGAATCAGAATTTCCTCGAGCTGCAGTCGCAGCTGGAAGGAACGGAAAATCGCATCGCCGTCGAACGCCGCCGATACAACGAGGTGGCGCAGCAGTTCAACACCTCCGTAATCAAGTTCCCGGCGAATCTGGTGGCGAACTTCACCGGGTTCAAGCCGAAGGCGTACTTCCGGGGAGTAACCGGATCAGCCCAGCCGCCGGAGGTCAACTTCCAGCCGTTCGGCAATCAACCCGCCCCCGCCCCTGCGCCGACGCCGGCGCCGGCCACGGGAACGCGATAAGAGAGGGATGAGGGCGGAGGGATGAGGGATGAATAGCTGCGCAAAGCCTCGCGTAGCGAAGCATTCATCCCCCATCCCCCATCCCTCATCCCTCTTTCTAGTACTGGCCCTCGTCACGGCCACAGCGTTCGCCCTCCCCATCCCGCCGCCCCCGACCACGTTCGTCACCGACCAGGCCGGAATCCTCAACGCTGATCAGGCCCGGGCGCTGAACGAGAAGCTCGCCCAGTTCGAGCAAACCTCCGGCGTCCAGTTCATCATCTATATCTTCCCGACGCTGGGCGATGAGGCGCTGGAAGACTTCACCATCCGCTGCGCGGAAAAGTGGAAGGTCGGCAACAAGAAGTACGACAACGGGATCATCCTCTTCGTCTTCGTCAAGGAGCGGAAGCTCCGCATCGAAGTCGGCTACGGGCTGGAGCCGACGATCACCGATGCCTTCTCCTCGCGCGTGATCCGCGAATACATCGCCCCCCATTTCCGGAGCGGCGATTACGCCGGCGGCTTGAACGCCGCGGCCGACGCGATCATCGCCCAGATCCAGCAGAAAGAAGCGCCGGTCGCTCCGGCACAGTCGCGACAGCGGCCCGTTGCCGGCGGCAGCCCGCAAGGGGCAGCATGTGGGTCGGTGTTCGCGCTCCTGGCGGTCATCTTCGTGATCATCGTGATCGCTTCGGTGGTCACGCGATCACGCCCCGGCTGCGGCGGCTGCCTCTGGCCCTTGTTCTTCCTCGGCGGCGGGGGGCGCACGTTCGGGGGAGGGGGCGGGTGGGGCGGCGGGGGAGGGGGCGGTTGGGGTGGGTTCTCGGGGGGCGGCGGGTCGTTCGGCGGGGGCGGGGCGAGCGGAGGCTGGTGATGCAACAGAAAGAATTTCTGACCCAACTCGATCAGCCGCGCGTCGTCCATGCCATCCGCAGCGCCGAGAAACAGACGTCGGGAGAAATCCGCGTCCACGTCCAACCAAAGGGGGGCGATGACATTCGCAAAACCGCCGAGCGCACCTTCGAGCGCCTGGGCATGACGCGCACGAAGCTGCGCAACGGCGTGCTGCTGTTCATCGCTACCGAAGAGCAGCGGTTCACCATCCTCGGCGATCGCGGTATCCACGAGAAGGTACCGCCGGGGTTCTGGGATGACATCGCGACCCGCCTGACTTCTCGTTTCAAGAATGGCGAGTTCACCGATGGAATCGTCGAGGCCATCAGCGAGGCAGGCTGGCATCTGGCGAAATACTTTCCGCGCGCCAAGGATGATGTCGACGAGCTGCCAGACGAAATCGATGTCAGCGATGAGTAATTCGCGGCCTCCACTTTTCTCCGTGCTCATCGCCCTTGGATCGAATCTCGGGGATCGCGGCTGGTATCTGCGGCGCGCCATTCATGAGTTGCGCGACGCGGTGTCCGTGGTGCGAATCAGCCGGGTGATCGAGACGGAGCCGGTGGATGCCCCTCGCGGCTCACCGCGCTTCCTCAACATGGTCGTTGCCGGTTACACGCACCTCTCGCCCGAGCGATTGCTCGACGCTCTGCAATCGATTGAATCGCGTCTGGGCCGCCGCCGCGGCGCGCGCAACGCACCTCGCGTGATCGACCTCGACCTGATCCTGCACAGCGCGCACGTCATGCGCAGCGCGACGCTGACGCTGCCACATCCGCGATATCTCCGACGCGATTTCGTGGTGAAGCCCCTGGGCGAATTGCGTTTACCGTGGCGCGACCCGCTAACCGGCCACTCCCTGCGCTGATCGCCGCCCGCGCAGGCAAGATTGCCTGCGCCACACTGAGGACCCTGCAATGACGTGCTACATTATTCGGCGTGCGATGGCCCGTCGCCCTTCTCGCAATTCCTCTGCTCGCCGGCTGCGCCACCTTGGTGAACGGCGGCCGCGATCAGATTGTCCCTGTTCGCTCCGAGCCTCCGGGCGCCGCGGTGCACGTCGACTGCGGCAAGGCGCACCCCGATGCGGGTGTGACCCCGGTTGACGTCGTTCTCGACCGCAGCGCCGATGCGTGCAGCATCACCATCGTCAAGACCGGATACGAGGACTGGCAGGTTGATTTCCGACGACAGACATCGCATGCGGTCGGAGTCAATCACGTGGTCGGTGTGGCTACAGGGATCTTTCTTGGCGCTGTGGGATTATGGTTCGGCGATCAGGAGCTGATGGAGATCGGCTACGACGGTGGCCAGGCGCTGGGATTCGAGGCCGCTACGGCGGTCGACCTCAAGAGCGGAGCAGCATTCAAGCAGGTACCGGGAAAGGTCTTCGTCCGCCTGCACCCGCTCTAGCGCGTGCCGAAGCCGCCGCCCAGCTCGACGTGGACGCGCGCATGAATCGTCGGCGCAGCGTGCGTCAGCAGCGGATAGGGGTTCACCATCTCGTCATTCTGGTTGATGCCGAAATGGAGATGCGATGGCGTGTGAGCGGCGTTGCCGGTGTTGCCGACGAAGCCGAGAAGATCGCCGGCTTGCACTTCCATACCCTCGTAGAGCCCTGGCGCCCAGCGGTCGAAATGCGCATAGAAGAATGACGCGCCGTTCTCGGTCGTCAACCACACGCAATGGCCACCCTTCGGCTGATCGCCGATGAAGCTGATGATTCCGTCGGCTACGGCCACCACTTCCGTTCCTCGGCGGGCGAAGATGTCGATGCCCTTATGCAGTCGGACGCCGCCGTCCCGCAGGTCGTGCCAGCTATCGCTGAGGTCCTGAGCGCGTACGCCCACGACCGGCATGCGCAGTGCGGATCCGTTGAGCGGCGCAAAAAGCGCGCGCGCCCGCTCCGCGAATTCCTGATCGCGCCCGCGAGGGGTCGTCATGCTCGGAGCGATCGTCGGCTTACGTGCGATTTCTCTGCTGTTGTATCGATTCCAATCGCTGCGGAGTTGCGCGACGAGCTGACTCCAGTCATCGTCATCGGATAGCGTGACCACCTGCTGCGGCGCAGCAGCGGCGGTGTGATCGTAGGGAATGGAAGCGCAGCCGGTGAATAGAACCATCCCACTCAGCACGCCGAGCGCACCGGCCCACCACCTGCGAGCGTGATCGCCAACCATGACAGCTTCTTGGGACGACGCGGTTAGTTTACGGCGCTGCGGCTGAGCTTGCAAGCCGCGGCGGTCAGACCCCGATGTCCTCGTTCCACAGCTCGGGATGGGCTGCAATGAACTCGCGCATCAGGCGGATGCAGGTCTCGTCCTGAAGGACGTGGACCGTCACTCCGCGGGAGCGGAGCAGCTCTTCCTCGCCGAGGAAGGTTTGATTCTCGCCGACGATAACGCGCGGGATGCCATAGAGAAGGATCGCCCCCGAGCACATCGCGCAAGGCGAGAGCGTCGTGTAGAGCACTGACTGGCGGTAGATCGCCGCCGGCTGGCGGCCGACGTTCTCGAGAGCGTCCATCTCGCCGTGCAGCACCGAGCTTCCTCGCTGCACCCGCCGGTTGTGACCGCGGCCGATGACGCGCCCTGCATTAACGATCGCCGAACCGATCGGAATGCCGCCTTCATTCAGCCCCTGCTGCGCCTCTTCGATCGCGGCCTCCATGAAAGAGTCAGTCATCGAATATTTACAGGCGCCCGTCGCGCGATTGCGCTACGTTATCAGCATGTGGCCCTTGGTCCTCGCTCTCCTGCTGTGCAGCGACCGGCCGCCAGCAGTCACGTTCGCCAGGGACGTGCGGCCGATTCTGGAGCAGCGCTGCGTGCCGTGTCATTTTGCGGGCGGGAAGATGTACGAGCGATTGCCCTTCGATCGCCCGGAAACAATCTACAAGCTGGGAACAAAGCTGTTTCACGCGGATCCGCGATGAAAAGCAACGCGAGGTGATCCGCAAGTTTCTCGCGGCAAAGCCGGCAGGCAAGTCCTGAGCGGACCACGACCTGCGGACCACAAACTGCGACTATCGGGTACACTCCAATGCATGCAGGTCAAAGAAGTGATGATCCGCTCCGTGGTGACCGTCACCCCGGAGCAGACGCTTCGCGATGCGATCGAGTTGCTTCAGAGCAAGCACATTCGCCATCTTCCGGTGGTCGAAGATTCGCGGTTGATCGGGATCGTCACCGACCGGGACATTAAGCGGGCCACGCCGTCCCTCTTGTCCGGCGTCGATCGCGAGGAATACGATCGCGTGCTCGACGAAACTAAAGTCACGCAGCTCATGACCCGCGAGCCGATCACTGTCTCGCCCGACAGCGGCCTGAAGGCTGCGGTCAAAATCTTCATCGAGCGCAAAGTGGGGGCGATTCCCGTAGTGGTCGACGGTCGGCTGGCCGGCATCGTGACCGAGATCGATCTCTTGCGTGTCTTCCACGGCATGCTGAAGGACTGACTATGCGCGTACTGTTCATCATCGGCGCCCTTCTTCTCGTCCTTGGTGTAGCCTCGCTGTTCGTTCCGATCCCGCATCGAGAGAGAGCCGGCATCCGCGCGGGCGACATCTCTCTCGGAGTAGAGACCACGACGCGAGAGAAAGTTCATCCCGCGATCAGCGCAGTACTCATCGCAGGCGGCGTCGTGCTGCTTTACGCGGGACGCCGGCGGCGGTAAGAGCGCTCGCCACGTTCCTGCCGAAAGCAAGCGATGGCACCGCTAAGTGTGAAACTGAAACAACGCCTCGTGGTGGCGGCCATCCTGCTGTCGCTGTACCTCGTTTCCGTCTGGCTCGGCGCAGTGGTGCTTCCAGGCTATCGCAATGCCACCGGATTGCGAGACATCGGCCACTATTACGTTCCTTCGCTGGTTAGCCTGTTCGGCCTGCACCGCGCGGAATACATCCTGTGGCTCGGCACTCTGCCGTTGGAACTGTTCTTCATGGGCATCGCGCTCAGCGTCTTGTTCACGGGCAGGGGCGCGAGGCTCGCATTGTGCCTCTACGTCATGTATTTTCTTCACTGGCTGTTCCTTCATGCCACGACGTTGCCTCCGCCGGATCACATCGTGTGGAACTTTCCGAAGGGAGTCATTACCTTCGGCAGACCTAACGCCAGCGACTTCTGGTTCAGCGGCCACGCGGCGA
>QHVS01000109.1 GCA_003223635.1 Acidobacteriota bacterium
CGCCGCGCGCCCATCACCCTGGCGCGCGTCGAAGGCGGCGGGCTGGCTGGATCGGATCGGCGCGCATTCGTCGACGGATCATTCGCACTACGGCTTCGCCGCCAGAGTGCGACGGCGCGAGTAGCTGCCGACTCCGCGCAGCACGCGCGTGCGAGCGTGCGGGCCGCCGCGCGACTGGGAAGCGTTCGCCTCGCCGCCAGCGCGGAGGCGGCGCGGCGGATGAGCGTCGGCGGCGTGGCCTCGTCGATCGTCCCCGACGCGCTGCTGATCGGACGCGTTCTCGATCCCGCCCTCCCTCTCGGATTTGCCGCGGCCCGTCGCTATCGCGGCGTGCGCGGCGATCTGATCCTCTCCAGCGTCGATTTCTTCTGGTAGCGGCACAGTGTGGGTACCGACAGTGTGCGGTCTGGCTTTAGCCGGACAAGACCGGCTGAAGCCGGTCCCTACACCGATGTCCGCGGAATCGAGTTCTCTCTCCGCTCCCTCCCCGGCTTTCGATCTCACCGCCGGCGCCGCGCGCGTGAGTGGCATACGCGGTGTCAAGGGCTGGCTGGCATTGCGCTGGCGGCCCTAGGCGCTTATTCTTGGGGTCCCCAAAAATCCAAACAACTCCGTGGAGACACTCATGACCCTCCTCCGCCGTGTTTTCTCGCTCATCGTTCTCCTTTGCCTTGCTGCCGACCCGGTTGCCGCGCAAAGAATCAATCGCGGCGTCGTACATCGCCGTTCGTCGCAGGCTATCGTGACGAACGACCTCGCCGTCCCGCCGTTTGTCACACCGGTGAACACGACATCCATTCAGGATTGCTACTACGACTGCTTCTATCAAAGCGTAGCCGCGAATTGCGACTACTCCGGCACGATCGTGCTGGTGCATTCAGTCAATCTTCCTTTTCGCGTGACCAACTACCGGAAGGGGGTCGACATCGGAGGGATGGTAGGGTGTAGTGGAACGCCGGTGAGTCTTCCTGTGAGCCTGAAGGCCGGCGAAGTGCTTCTGCATGACTTCGAGTTTTCGCCTACGAGTCCCGGAACATTCTCGGATGCGCTCACGTATGACCTGACCCCGGATTCGTCGTCGACGACCCGGTTCTCCTGGCTGCTCTCAGGGTCTACCGGAGCGACAACTGCGATCATTGATTCCTTCTCGGCCACGCCACCGACGGTTCGCTTCGGACAACCGGTCACCCTCTCCTGGGTGACCGAAGGCGCGACCACGGTCGTGATCGACCACGGCGTCGGCTCCAAGCCGCTGTCCGGATCCTTCTCCGTCTCCCCGTCAGCGACCACGACGTACACTTTGACGGCGATGAGCAGCTCGAACACGGTGACGTCGACCGTCACGGTGAACGTCCTGACCGCGCCCATCGTCGCGGTGAGCGCCTTCCCCTCGGCACTTCTGCAAGCGCAGGGAGTAGGCGGCGCGACGACGAGCTACACGCTGACCAACGCCGGCGGATCGCCGACGAACATCACGCTGAACCAGAACGGCTCGTTCTTCACACAGACGCCTACGTCGTTCGCGCTCGCTTCCGGCGAGAGTCGGGCCGTCACCATCACCGGCCTGCCCCTGAGCGCCGGGTCGTTCCAGGGCTTTTCGAGCGTGTCCGGCAACGGTGTGCCCTCCGGCCTGCAGATCCCGATCAAGCTGCTCTCCGCGGCGCCGCCCGCCGGAACAGTGACTGCTGCGCCGGCGACGAATCGCGTCGACGTGAATCAGCCCGGCGGCGGCTCAGTCGTTTTCACCAACGACGGCGACGCCACGCTCACCGGCATTCTGGTTTCCGATGTCCCGTGGATCATCCCGCAGGCGGGAGTGGTGAGCATTGCTCCGCACAGCACGTTCACGGTGACATTCACCATCGATCGCTCGCAGCGCTCCGACTCCGCCGCGCCGGTGGGATCGGCGTCCGGCAACCTGTCGCTCGTCTATCTGAGTGGACCGGCGGCGAAGATCGGGAGAAATGAAGTCGCGCCGGTCTCGGTGAGTTTCGTGACGGTCGTCGACACGGTGCAACTCTCCGTTTCCCCGGCGGTGCCTCCCCCCCTCGGCGAGGGCGAAGTCGCTCTCTTCGTTCCCGGCGTTGGACACGCGCCGGGCAGCGTGGGCCTCTTCATCTCGGATGTTGCCGTCCTCAATCCGCTGGGCAGCGCGATCAACGATCTCCGCTTCTATTACACGCCGCGATTCAAGGGAACGGAAAGCACGAAATCCGCGGCGGTCAGCTCCATTCCCTCCAATGTGAGCGTCGCGCTGGCCGACGTGGTTAAGAACGTCTTCGGCGCCGACGCTGACGTTGGAAGTCTGCAGATTCGCTCCTCGGTCGCCGACAAGCTCGGCGTGAGCACCAACATCTTCGTGTCCAGCAATCCGAAGGGAACATTCGGCACTTCAATCCCTACGTTCCGATCCGATCGCGCGATCGGCGCGGGCGAGAAGCTGTTCCTCACCGGTCTGGCGCAGCAACCGACGTTAAGCCATACGAATGTTCATCCAGGAGACCGCCGGAGTCGGCGTCTCGGTGCACACCGAGTTCCTGTCCGCGGATGGATCGACGCTTTCGACGCGTGATGATCTCAACGTCGGCCCCTTCACTCTGCTGCAGATCGGCAGCCCGGCACCCAGCGGAGCCGTGAGCGCAATCATGACCAACACCAGCACGGGAGCCGGAAGATTTCTCGCGTACGCGACGCCAGTCGATGAGAAGAGCAGCGATACCTGGAGTGTCGTCGACTGGAGCCGGCAGTTTGGATACTCGCCAGGCGAGGTGGTGGTCGTTCCGGTGGCCGGGAGAACACAGGGAATCAGCGGCTTCTTCAGAACCGATGCCGCGATCATGAACACCGGAGCGACGACGGCCAGCGGCACGCTGCGTTACGTATCGGGCGCTACGGTCCTGGATCGTCAAATCACGCTGGGAGCACGACAGACCACCGCGATCGCCGACCTCACCGGAACATTGTTCGGCATCACGACGCCGACTGTCGGCTATCTCGTCTTCACGCCGGTCAACGGCACGTTCGCCATCACCAGCCGCACGTACGCCACGTTGCCCAACGAGCCGGGCACGTTCGGCAGCGCCACGCCGACGCTGGCGTTGGCCGCTGCCTTGAAGAACGGATCGCTGCGCGCAATCGGCTCACTGGAAGATGCGCTTCCGGGCTCCGTCAAGCGTCCGGCGACGTTCCGCACGAATTTCGGTCTGTCCGAAGTCAGCGGACAAAGCGTGACTGTGCGCGTCACGCTGCGGTTCACCTATCCCGCCGGCGCCAAAGTGCAGGGGATTGGAACGGCGTTCAAGGACTACAACCTTTCGCCGAATCAGTATCTGCAGGTCAACGGCATGGCGGGGGACATTCTCGGGGCGAACCGCACGACGGTCGGCGACTTGCGCGGATTCGAGGCGGATTTCCAGGTGATCAGCGGAAACGGCGCGGTGACGATCTTCACTTCCTCGGTGGATAACGGCACGGCGGATTCAATTCTGCGGACGGAGTAGGGGCGGCCCCTCATCCGGCCTCCGGCCACCTTCTCCCCGCATGCGGGGAGAAGGCTCTCGAGAACCCTCTCGCTCTCGAGAACCCTCGCCCCGCGAAGCGGGGAGAGGGTGGCGCGCAGCGCCGGGTGAGGGGCCGCGGTTGAGAATCACTACAACCGTGATCGACCAGGGCGGCAGCGTGACTTCATCGCGCGCGTCGTAGCGGCGCGGCGTCTCATCGCGGATGGGACGACCGTTCTCGCCCGCAGCGTGCCATTCGTACTCGGCGCGCGAGTACTGCACGATATGGAGATCGCCCGCGATGCGAACGCGGTGCGCTTCGCGTGAATCCTTGTTGACGATCAGCAGGGCCCAGGTTCCATTCGGGCGCTGCACGGCGAACGCGCGGACGAATCTTGTCGTGCCGCGCACAGAGTGCAGATCGTGCATCCCGCCTGGCTGCAGCCACTCGCGCATCACCAACTGCGCGGCGAAGTATGTCGGCAGCTTCGCCCGGATCCTCCGATCGCGATCGCCGAGGAAGAGCATGAGGTTGCCCCAGCTCGGGCAGCGGCGTTCACGGCCCAACGGCTGCGGCTCATATCCATAGAAGTACGCTGCTCCGCCGCCCTCCGACAGGAACTGCGCAATGAACTCGGCGTTGAAGAGGGCAGCGGGCAGATCGACTTCCGCCTCTGCTGCGTAGGAGGACCATCCATATTCTGTGGCCAGCCAGGGGATGTCGGTCGGAGCGCCTTCCGCCCGCCATCGTTGCAGGACGCGCTCGAGGATGCGTGGAGCTTCGAGGAGTTGTTGCTGTGGCGAACCGCAGACGTCATCGAATGGGTACCACTCGAACGAGAAGAACGCGAAGTCGGCCAGGCGTCCGCGGGCACGAAGCGCATCGACGAAGCGGCCGATCCACGATGTGCGTCCGCGCTCGTCGGGCCAGAAGGCGGTGAAGTCGCGTGTGCTCTGGAACCCCGGTCCGCCGAGGCGGAGCGACGGATCGGCGGCGTGAATGGCGTCCGCCCAGCGCATGTACAGCTCCGCGTAATCCTCGGGGGCGATGTTCTGTCCGTCGGGCTCTTCTCCCATTTCGATCTGCGAGAAGGCGTAGCCGCGCCGCCGCAGAAATCGGATCTGCGCCGCCGCGTCTTCCGGAACGCCGTACAGCATTGCGACCGGCGTGAGCATCGGGAGACCGCGCGTCAGGCCGCTGCGAAATACGGTGTCGAATCCCGGCTGCTCCAGCGTGCGGTCGATGTCGCTGGCGCGATGCCACGGATCGGTCGAGGAAACCCAGATGACCGTCTGGTCGTGTGACGGCGCGTGGCGAACATAATCGACATCGCCTCGACCGACAGAGATCTCCGCGACGGCGAAGCCGACACGATCGCGCGGGTCGTCTCCGCTTCCGGTGTGCGAGGAGCGCGTCATGTAGACGCGCACGTAGCGTGCGACCGGCGATGCTTGTGGCACAGGCACTCCTGCCTGTGCGGCACAGACAAGAGTGTCTGTGCCACACGTGATCCATCGGCCCTTAATCGGATCGTTGATGGCGTCGACTCCGGTCCAGTACTGAATCGAGTACTCGACTGCGTGGGGCTCGCCCCAGGCGATGCGGATCCAATCGACGCGGCGGCGCGCGCCGAGATCGACGACGATCCACTGCGGCCGATCGCCGAGATACGGATTGCTCTTCCAGAATGTGGACCGATCGCCGTCGTCGATGCGCGACCAGTCGCTGTTATGCGATTGATCGATCGTGTTGCCGCGCCGCGGAAGGCGATAGCCGTACGAGACATCGATCGGCTCCGTCGATTCGTCTGACGAAGTCCAGTAGCCCTGCTGGCGTGCCGCGTCGCTCCAGGTTCCGCGCGGATTCCAGTGCCACGCTTCACCGCACAGCTCCGTCGCCAGCCGATATGACAGCGGCTGGAAGCCGGCGGAGAGCATGGCCTCGACATTCGGCTGCGTGAAGATCTTCGCCGTCTCCCCCTCGTCGTGCGCGTCGATCGTCGCGCCGAGCGCAGCCTGCGGATCGAATCGTGCCGCGACGTGCGCGCGATTGATGATCAGCGTGGTGGCCAGCAGGATGGAGCCGAGCAAGCGCGTTATTATCCGCCGCGCATGATTCACCTCCACAACGGCGACAGCACGGCGATCACTGCGCGGCGGGCGAATGTCCCCGGCCGGCATCTGCCATTCCGGGAGACGCTGATCACCGGCCCGGTGCAGGCAGGCTTGTCGCCGCACGACTGGATCGAGCAGCGGGCGCGCTTTCTGGCCGACAACTACGATCAGAATCTGCTGCGCGTGCGCACCGAGCTGGTCGATCAGGAGCAGACCCTCGATGCCGCGCGACATGAAGACGAAGTCGTGCTGTGGTTCGAGCACGACCTCTTCTGCCTGATCAACTTTCTCTATCTTCTCGTCCGCCTCAGCAAGGCTCGCCATCTCTCCATGGTCTGGTCCTCGCTCCCCCTGGGCACGATGCCGGAACCGGACATCGTCACTCTGTTCAACTCGCGCTCGGCGGTGCCGCCGGCGATGCTTCGAACTGCGGCGGACGCGTGGAGCGCGTACACATCCGACGATCCGATGGCGCTGAATCGCTTCGTGGCCGGCGCGGGGATCGACTTCTCGTTTCTGCGCGACGGATTTCTGCTGCACGCCGCACGCTTTCCCTCGACGCGCAACGGGCTGGGGGAGGTGGAGCGTCGGGCGATGGATGCGATCGCCGCCGGCGCGACCGACTTTCTCTCACTCTTCACACGCTTCGATGAGAATCCCCCGCGCTACGGTTTCGGCGACGGCGAGTTTCTGCGCCATCTGCGCCGCCTCGCCTCCCGTGCCGATGATCACCATCACCGAGGTGGAAGGAGAGAACCCGCCCAAGGCGCTCTTCGCCCTCACGCCCGCGGGCCGCAACGTGCTGGAGGCCAAAGCTGACTTCATCGAACTGAACAACGCCGGCTTCTGGCTGGGCGGCACGCATCTGACGCGCGAGAAGTTGTGGAGATGGGATGACGCGCGGAAGGAGATCGTGAGGGTCTAGTGTGGCACAGGCACTCCTGCCTGTGCCGGCACAGACAAGAGTGTCTGTGCCACATGCGTCTACGGCCTGCTCGCCCTCCGCACCACCCGCCCCGGCTTCGCCCCGGTGTGCTCCCCATCGCGCAGCACCTGCACACCGTTGACGAACAGATCGATCACGCCCACCGCGTATTGATGCGGCTTCTCGTAGGTCGCCCGTGCGGCGACGGTCTGCGGATCGAAGATGACGACATCGGCGAAGTTGCCGGGCTTGAGCAGGCCGCGATCGCCGATGCCGAGGTTTGACGCGGGCAATGACGTCATCCGGCGAATTGCTTCCTGCAGCGAGATCACCTTCTCTTCGCGGACATACCTGCCGAGCAGATTGGCGAAGTTCCCGTAGGATCGCGGATGGCGGTTGGATCGGAGGAACACTCCCTCGGCCGAAGGCGCGTCGGCGTCCGAACCGAAGCTGACCCACGGCTGGCGGATCTGCTTGCGGATATTGTCATCGGACATCAGGAAGTAGATCGTCTCGACGCGGCTGCCGTCCTCGATGACCAAATCGATGGCCGCCTCTTCCGGCGAGACGCCGCGCATGCGCGCCACTTCGGCGAGCGTCTTGCCGGTGAGAGGTTTGAGCCGCTCGCTCTTGAAGCCGACGAGCATCACGCGCTCCGGCGAACCGGTGAGGCGCATCAGGTTCTCCCACGGCACATTCGGGTCGCGCATCTCCTGCAGTACGCGCGCGCGTGTGGCCGGATCCTGCAATCGTTTGCGCCACGCTTCGTAGCCGCCCTCCTGCACCCACGGTGGCATGGCCGCGTCGAGTCCGGTGGCGCCGGCGCCGTACGTGTACATGTCGGCGGTGATGCGCAGCCCTGACGCGCGTGCCGCTTCAACGCGGCGAATCACGTCGTCCATCTTCGGCCAGTTCGGCTCGCCGGCGGCTTTCAAGTGATAGATCTCCGCGGGGAGATGCGCCTGGCGCGCGATGGTGATCAACTCATCGACGCCTTCGAGCAGACGATTGCCTTCGCTGCGCATGTGCGAGATGTAGATGCCGCCATACGGCGCGGCAGCTTTGCTCAACTCGATCAATTCGTCGGTCGTCGCGTATGCGCCGGGCGCGTAGATCAGAGCCGAGGCGACGCCGAACGCTCCGTCCGACATCGCCTGGCGGACCACGGCGCGCATCTGATCGAGCTCCGCGGCGGTCGGCGCGCGATTGGCCCGGCCCATGACGTAGATGCGCGGATTGGCGGCGCCCAGAAAGGAGGCGACGTTCGGAGAGACGCCGCGGCGGACGAGCGACCGCAGATATTCGTCCAGCGTCGTCCAATCGATGGCGTACTTGATATCGCCCTGTGCCGCGAGCGCCTCTTTCTTCATCGCCGGAGTGAGCGGACCGGGCGACTCGCCTTCGCCGAAGATTTCCAGCGTGACCCCCTGCTTGACGTCGGCCATAGCACGGCCGTCAGCGATCAGCGATTCCTCGGCATGGCTCATGATGTTGATGAAGCCGGGAGCCACGGCCATGCCGTGCGCATCGATCTCGCTTCGTCCGTGTCCGTCGACCTTGCCAACAGCGGCGATGCGGTCTGCGCGAATCGCCACATCGCCTGGCGCCGGATCGCCGCCGTTGCCGTCGTACAGCAAGCCGTTGCGGATCACGATGTCGTAAGAGGGTCGCGAAGTCGCGCAGGCGCAGAGAAGGGCGAGGACGACGAGCGTCATCGTTCGTTTCATGCGGCAAAGGATACTCGCCCCTCATCCGCCGCTTCGCGGCACCTTCTCCCCGCTTCGCGGGGCGAGGGTTCTCGAGTGCCTTGTGACATCGAGTGCCTTCTCCCCGCTTGCGGGGAGAAGGTGCCCGAAGGGCGGATGAGGGGCAGTGCTACGATCCGCAGTGCATGGAATCTCCGGTCGTTGAAGTCACCGTCCAGCAGAGCGCGATCGGCCGGATCGTCGTTCCCCCGAAGGTGCCGAAGGGATTCGCGGTCTTCTATACCACGCTGGATTTTCACGGCCGGCTCGATCAGCCGAACGGGAATTTACTCTCCGGCGTGATTCGCGAGCAGTTCGGCATCACGGCCATGATCACCTCCTGTACACAGATTCATGGAACGACGGTACGGCGCGCGGAAGCGCATCCTCGCTTCCGCGAAGCTGACTCCTGTGACGCGCTCTGGAGCCGCGACAAGCAGACCGCCCTGGCCATCAAGACAGCCGACTGCCTTCCCGTGTCGTTAATCGATCCGCGCCGTTCGGTCATCGCCAACATTCACTCCGGTTGGCGCGGCGCCGTCCGGCGCATCACCTCCTTCACGCTCGATTCGCTGGAGCGCGGGACCGCCTTCGACGCGGTCAGCGCATACGCCTGGCTCGGTCCCTCGATTCGCGTGTGTTGTTTCGAGGTGGGGGAGGAAGTGGTCGAACAGTTTCAGGATAGTTACCGGGACGCGGATCGCTACATCGATCGCAGCCACACCAAACCGCACATCGATCTGGCCGGCCTAACGGTTGCCGTTCTACGCGAGCGCGGCCTAGCTGCCGAGCGCATCATCGACTCCGGTCTCTGCACGCGATGCGAGGGTTCGCTCTTCCATTCTTATCGCCGTGACGGCGCGAAGGGTGGACGAAACCTTGCAATCGTCGCGCAGTAGTGGCCACCTTCTCACCGCGCCTACCAAAACGCCGGACCGTCTTCCAAGTCCTCTCGATCTCGGTGGTGGTGATCCTCGTCGCCATCGCTCTGCTCACGCTCTATGTCTACAGGCAATCGACCGGCAAGTTCGAGATCCGCCGCCTGTCGCTACCCACTCGCGTCTACGCGGACCTCACGCCGCTGCATGCCGGCATGATCATTCCGCGCGACGATCTTCTCGAAAAGCTCGACCGCCTCGGATATCGCGAGGCAAAGGCTCTTCAGCAGCCCGGCGATTACGTCGCCTCGCACGGCGACGTGGACATCTACACGCGCAAGTTCTCCCATCCCAGCGGGGAGTATGAGGCGCAGCCGATCCGCATTACCTATCGCGGGGCGTCGATCGATTCGGTGGTCTCGCTGCGCGATTCGCGGCCGCTGGACAAGGCCGCGCTCGAGCCGGAGCAGTTGACATCGATCCTCAGCGATCAGCTCGAGAATCGCCGCCCGGTGACGCTCGATCAGGTGCCGCAGCATCTGCAGGACGCGGTCATCGTCACGGAAGACATTCGCTTCTGGCATCACCCGGGTGTCGATCCGATCGGAGTGCTCCGCGCGGGATTTCGGAATCTGCGCGCCGGCGGAGTAACCGAGGGGGCATCGACGCTGACGCAGCAACTGGTGAAGAACTACTACCTGACGCCGGAACGAACGCTGAGGCGGAAGCTCGTCGAAGCGTTCATGGCCGTGATTCTCGACGCGAAGTACTCCAAGCGAGAGATCCTGGAGGCCTACCTCAACGACATCTACCTGGGCCGCAACCGGTCGATCTCCATCATTGGCGTCGGCGAGGCGTCGCATTTCTACTTCGGCAAGCCGGTCTCGGAGATCAATGTGGCGGAAGCGGCGCTGCTGACGGGGATGATCCGCAGCCCGAACAACTATTCGCCGTTCGTCCGCCCCGACCTGGCCATGCAGCGGCGCAACACCGTTCTGGACCTGCTGCTGAAAAACAGGAAGATCGATCAGGCCACATACGAGAAGGCCATGGCCACGCCGTTGCCGCGGAAACCATTCCGACAGCGCAGCGGCCTGACATCCATTCCTTTCTACGTCGATCGCGTGCTGCAGGAGATGGGACGAGACTACGGTGTCAAAGACGTCAAAGGTCGCGGCCTGCAGATCTATACCGCGATCGACCTCAATGCCCAGGACACAGCGGCCAAGACGCTGGAGGCGGGACTGCAGTCGCTGGAGCGCGGCAGCCGCTATCTTCGGCGGCGCGACAGCCCGCTGCAGGGGGCGATGATTCACGTCGATGTTCCGGCAGGGGAGATCCGGGCGCTGGTCGGCGGGCGCAATTACGATTTCAGCCAGTTCAATCGCGCGCTCAATTCCAGGCGGCAGATCGGTTCGCTCATCAAGCCGTTCGTCTACGCCACGGCATTCGAGCCGAGTCTTTCCCAGCAGAACATCACGCCGGCCACGCTGGTCAGCGATACGCGCATCCCGCCCATGAAGGAATACCGCAACTGGTCGCCGAAGAATTACGAGGAGCGATACCACGGTACGGTGACCGTGCGCGAGGCGCTGGAGCAATCGATGAACTCCGCGTCGGTCCGAATCGGACTGGCCTGCGGCATTGGATCGGTCGTCCGCACAATGCACACGCTCGGGATCGCCTCCGAGATTCCGGATAACCCGGCGGTGCTCCTCGGAGCGGTCGATATTCCTCCCATCGAGATGGTCGACTCGTACTCCTCCATCGCCCGCATCGGAAATCGTCTGCCCCTTCGCACGATCCGCTTCGTCACTGATGATCGCGGTCACGTCGTGGCGGCGGCGGACCCGCCGCAGCCGGTGCAGGTCTTTCCGGCGCGCGACATGTACATCCTGGTCAATGTGATGAAAGGTGTGCTCGATCGCGGAACGGCGGCGAGCGCTCGTTCCCTGGGTTTCCGCCTGACGGCCGCGGGAAAGACCGGCACGACAAACGACAAGCGCGACGCGTGGTTCATCGGATTCACGCCGACGACGCTGGCGCTTACATGGATCGGATTCGATGACAACGCGCCGGTCGGTCTCTCCGGCGGCGAGGGGGCAATCCCGATCTGGACGCGCTACATGGTCGCCGCTACCGCGGGCCAGCCGGACGCCGACTTCCCCGTCCCGCCCGGCATTTCATTCGTGGAGGTCGATGAAACCAGCGGCGGGCTGGCCACGCCGCTCTGTCCGCACAACGTGATCGTGCGCGATGCGTTCAAGAGCGGCACCGAGCCGACCGCTCCCTGCCCGCTGCACAGCCCGCAGGCACCGCCGGCGATGATGCTCGATCAATTTGGAAATCCAATCGTTCTCGATACGACCGGCATGACCACCGCCCCACTGCCTCCCACCGAAACGGCACCGGTGATCCCGGTCCCGCCCCCTCCGCCTCCGCCGTTGGCGCGAACCGAGACGCGCGAGCCGGAGCGCCCGCCGACGCAGCCGCAGCCGTCGACGAACACCAGCGCTCCACCGCAATCGACGAACACCAGCCCTCCGCCGACGACAACGTCGAATCCACCGTAGGTGAGCGAAGGTGGAGCGGCGGCCTTCAGGCCGCCGGCGGGCTAAAGCCCGCCGCTCCACCGCTGGCTCTCGCGTTGCATAGCGAACCCAACAGCGGCGAAGCCGCATCTGCACTATTTCTATCCGATTGGGTCTCGCGAAAGGACAACGTGCAATGACCACCGGAATCGGCATTAACAAGGCGAGCGAGTTCGCGCCGAAGGACTTCGATCGCCTGCTGCTCCGGACTCTGACCGCATTCAAGAAGGGCGATTTCTCCGCCCGAATGCCGGTCGAGTTCACGGGGACGGCAGGAAAGATCGCCGACGCGCTGAACGAAGTCATCGAACTGAATGAACGCCTGACCACGGAAGTGGCGCGCATCAGCGACGTCGTGGGCAAAGAAGGCAAACTGAATCAACGCGTCCAGGTCCCGGCAGCCGGCGGCTCGTGGTCCGTGATTCCGGAATCGCTCAACTCCCTGGTCGGCGATCTCGTTCAGCCGACGTTCGAAATCTCCCGCGTGATCGGCGCCGTGGCCCAGGGCGATCTGTCACGCACGATGTCCACCGAGCTCGATGGCCGCCCCCTGAAGGGTGAATTTCTCCGAGCCGCGAAGATCGTCAACACGATGGTCGCGCAGCTCGGCTCGTTCGCGTCCGAAGTCACGCGCGTGGCGCGCGAAGTGGGAACGGAAGGAAAACTCGGCGGTCAGGCCGATGTGAAGGGCGTTTCGGGAACCTGGAAGGACCTCACCGACTCCGTCAACTCCATGGCCGCAAACCTGACCAGTCAGGTCCGCAACATCGCCGAGGTGACGACGTCGGTAGCCAACGGCGATCTGTCCAAGAAGATCACCGTCGAAGTGCGCGGCGAGATTCTCGAGCTGAAGAACACCATCAATACGATGGTCGATCAGCTCCGCTCGTTCGCTTCGGAAGTCACTCGCGTCGCTCGCGAAGTGGGAACGGAAGGAAAACTCGGCGGACAGGCCGACGTGCAGGGCGCGTCGGGAACCTGGAAGGACCTCACGGATTCGGTCAACTACATGGCCTCGAACCTGACCAACCAGGTTCGCAACATCGCGCAGGTCACGACCGCGGTCGCGAACGGCGACCTTTCCAAGCAGATCACAGTCGAAGCGCGCGGCGAGATTGCCGAGCTGAAAGAGACGATCAACACGATGGTCGATCAGCTCCGCTCGTTCGCCTCGGAAGTCACCCGCGTGGCGCGCGAAGTCGGCACGGAAGGGAAGCTCGGCGGCCAGGCCGATGTCAAAGGCGTCGCCGGCACATGGAAGGACCTCACTGACTCCGTGAACTCGATGGCCGCGAATCTCACCGGACAGGTGCGCAACATCGCGGAAGTCACGACGGCGGTCGCAAACGGCGATCTGTCGAAGAAGATCACTGCGGAGGCACTGGGCGAGATCCTGGAGCTGAAGAGCACGATCAATACGATGGTGGATCAGCTCCGCGCGTTCGCGTCGGAAGTCACCCGCGTGGCACGCGAAGTTGGCACCGAGGGTCGCCTCGGCGGTCAGGCCGAAGTGCCAGGCGTGGCCGGCACATGGAAGGACCTCACCGACTCGGTCAATGCCATGGCCAGCAACCTCACGGCGCAGGTGCGCAACATCGCCGAGGTCACCACGGCGGTGGCCACAGGCGATCTGTCGAAGAAGATCACGGTCGAAGTGCGCGGCGAGATTCTGGAGCTGAAGAACACCATCAACACGATGGTCGATCAGCTCAACTCGTTCGCGGCGGAAGTCACGCGCGTGGCGCGCGAAGTGGGAACGGAAGGAAAGCTCGGCGGACAGGCCGACGTCAAGGGCGTCAGCGGCACATGGAAGGATCTGACTGACTCGGTCAACTCCATGGCCTCGAACCTGACCGGTCAGGTGCGCAACATCGCCGAGGTGACTACTGCGGTCGCACTCGGCGATCTGTCGCGCAAAATCACCGTAGACGTCAAAGGAGAAATCCTGGAGCTGAAGAACACCATCAACACGATGGTCGATCAGCTCAATTCGTTCGCCGCAGAAGTCACGCGTGTGGCGCGCGAGGTGGGCACCGAAGGGAAACTCGGCGGTCAGGCGGCAGTGCCCGGTGTGGCCGGCACGTGGAAGGATCTGACCGACTCGGTCAACGCCATGGCCGGGAACCTCACCTCGCAGGTGCGCAACATTGCCGAGGTGACCACGGCGGTCGCGCTCGGCGATCTATCGAAGAAGATCACCGTCGACGTGCGCGGCGAGATCCTGGAGCTGAAGAACACCATCAACACGATGGTCGATCAGCTCAGTGGATTCGCCAGCGAAGTGACACGCGTGGCGCGTGAAGTCGGCATCGAAGGCCGCCTGGGCGGCCAAGCCGAAGTGAGGGGCGTGGCCGGCACATGGCGCGACCTCACCGAGTCCGTCAACGTGATGGCTTCGAACCTGACCAACCAGGTTCGCAACATCGCGCAGGTCACCACCGCTGTGGCCATGGGCGATCTGTCGAAGAAGATTACCGTCGTTGTGAAAGGCGAGATCCTCGAGCTGAAGAACACCATCAACACGATGGTCGATCAGCTCAACTCGTTCGCTGCCGAAGTCACGCGCGTGGCGCGCGAGGTCGGCACGGAAGGGAAGTTGGGCGGGCAGGCCGACGTCAAAGGCGTGGCTGGCACCTGGAAGGACCTCACTGAGAACGTCAACAAGATGGCTTCGAACCTGACGAACCAGGTTCGAAACATCGCGCAGGTGACAACCGCGGTGGCCAATGGCGATCTGTCGAAGAAGATCACCGTCGACGTCCGCGGGGAGATCGCCGAGCTGAAGAGCACCATGAACACGATGGTCGACCAGCTCAACGCGTTCGCCGCCGAAGTCACCCGCGTGGCGCGCGAGGTCGGCACGGAAGGAAAACTTGGCGGACAGGCCGACGTGAAGGGCGTGTCGGGAACGTGGAAGGACCTCACAGACTCAGTCAACTACATGGCGACGAACCTGACGAATCAGGTTCGCAACATCGCGCAGGTGACGACGGCCGTGGCCAACGGCGATCTCTCCAAGAAGATCACTGTCGATGTGAAGGGAGAGATCCTCGAGCTTAAGGACACCATCAACACCATGGTCGATCAGCTCAACTCGTTCGCCTCGGAAGTCACGCGCGTGGCTCGCGAAGTCGGCACGGAAGGGAAGCTGGGCGGCCAGGCCATCGTCAGGGGCGTGGCCGGCACGTGGAAGGACCTCACCGACAACGTGAACATGATGGCCTCGAACCTGACCAATCAGGTTCGCGGCATCGCCAAGGTCGTCTCGGCGATCGCCCGCGGTGATCTGAAGCGCAAGCTGACTGTCGAAGCGCGTGGTGAGATCGCCGAGCTGGGCGACACCATGAACGACATGATCGACACCCTGGCTACGTTCGCCGATCAGGTCACCACCGTGGCTCGCGAAGTCGGCGTGGAAGGAAAGCTGGGCGGCCAGGCCAACGTCCCCGGCGCAGCCGGCACGTGGCGCGATCTGACCGACAACGTCAATCAGCTCGCCGCCAATCTCACCACGCAGGTTCGCGCCATCGCCGACGTGGCCACTGCAGTGACCAAGGGCGATCTGACTCGCAACATCACCGTGCAGGCGGAAGGCGAAGTCGCAGCCCTGAAGGACAACATCAACGAGATGATCCGCAATCTGCGCGTTACGACCTCGCAGAATGCGGAACAGGATTGGCTGAAGACCAATCTGGCCAAGTTCACCCGGATGATGCAGGGTCAGAAGAACCTGGCCACGCTCTCCCAGATGATCCTCAGCGAGCTGGCCCCAGTGGTCAGCGCCGCGCACGGCGTCTTCTACATCATGGATGAGAGGGAAGGCAGTAGGCCGCTGCTCCGTCTCGCGGCCACCTACGCGTTCAAGGAGCGCAAGCACCTCAACAAAGAGTTCCACATCGGCGAAGGGCTGATCGGACAGGCCGCGTTCGAGAAGCAACGCATCCTGATCACCAACGCTCCCGACGACTACATCCAGATCAGCTCCGGCCTGGGCGAAGCAAAGCCGATGAACATCATCGTCCTGCCCATCGTTTTCGAAGGCCAGGTGCGGGCGGTGATGGAGCTGGCCTCGTTCAACCGGATCACGGAGACCTACCAGACTCTACTCGATCAGCTCACCGACTCGATCGGCGTGGTGATCAACACCATCCAGGCCAACATGCGGACGGAAGAGCTGCTGGCCCAGTCGCAGACGCTCGCCGAAGAGCTGCAGTCGCAGCAACAAGAGCTGACCGAGACCAACAAGCGCCTGGAACAGCAGGCCAAATCGCTGCAGGCTTCCGAAGAGCTGCTCAAGACGCAGCAGGAAGAGCTGCAGCAGACCAACGAGGAGCTGGAAGAGAAAGCGCGGCTGCTGCAGGCGCAGAACGAAGAGGTGGAGCAGAAGAACCGCGAAGTGGAGAACGCCAAGCGCTCGCTCGAGGAGAAGGCCCGGCAACTGGCCCTGACCTCGAAGTACAAGAGCGAGTTCCTGGCCAACATGTCGCACGAGCTGCGAACGCCGCTCAACTCTCTGCTCATCCTGGCCAAGCTGCTGGCCGACAATGGCGACGCCAACCTCACCGACAAACAGGTGGAGTTTGCCGATACGATCTATTCATCGGGCCAGGATCTGCTCACGCTGATCAACGAAATCCTCGATCTGTCCAAGATCGAATCGGGGATGATGACCATCAACCTGGTCGACATCGGCTTCGGCGAGCTGGCCGACTTCGTCGACCGCACGTTCCGGCAGGTGGCGCAGGACAAGAGCCTCGATTTCAACATCAATCTGGCGCCGAATCTCCCGCCCGCCATCCACACCGACGCCACGCGTTTGCATCAGGTGCTGAAGAATCTTCTGGGCAATGCCTTCAAGTTCACCGAGAAGGGCGGCGTGACGCTGCGCGTGGAGAAGGTCGGCGGCGGCTGGACGCCCGGACACGAGATCCTCGATCGGGCCGGCGACGTGATCGCCTTCAGCGTCAGCGACACCGGCATCGGCATTTCAGACGCCAAGCAGCGGATCATCTTCGAAGCCTTCCATCAGGCCGACTCGTCGACCACGCGGAAGTACGGCGGCACCGGACTCGGTCTGTCCATCAGCCGCGAGCTGGCTCGCCTCCTCGGCGGCGAGATCAAGGTGTCCAGCCAGGAAGGTGTCGGCTCCACGTTCACTCTCTATCTGCCTCAGGGCTACATTGCCCCGCAGCGCGGCCGCGACGAGGGACGCCGGCCGGAGGTGGTGGAGAGAGAATCAACCGTCACTCCGGACGCCCCGCCGACGGCGCCCGCGCTCCAGCGAGCAGGGGCAGAGGATCTCGTCATAATCGACGAGCAGGTGCCCGACGATCGCGAAAACATCAAGGAAGGAGACCGCGTCGTGCTCGTCGTGGAAGATGACGTCAACTTCGCGCGCATCCTCTTCGACATGGCCCACACCAAGGGATTCAAAGCGATCGTGGCCACGCGCGGCGACTCCGCGCTCAATCTGGCCAAGCGCTATCGCCCTGAAGCCATTACCCTCGACATCGTGCTGCCGGACATGGAGGGTTGGACGGTGCTCGATCGCCTGAAGCACGACAAGGCCACGCGGCACATCCCGGTGCACATCATCTCCGTGGACGACGACACCGGACGCGGACTGAAGCTCGGCGCCTTGGCCGAGGTGCACAAGCCGGTGACCAAGGAAGCGCTCGACGACGCGTTTTCCAGGATCCGAGGATTCGTCGACCGGCCGAACAAGTCGCTGCTGGTCGTGGAAGACAACGAGGTGCAGCGCAACGCAATCGTCGAGCTGATCGGCGGCGAAGGCGACGTGGAGATCACCGCCGCGTCCACCGGCGAAGAAGCGCTCTCCATTCTCCGCGAGCGTCACTTCGACTGCATGGTCCTCGACCTCGGCCTTCCCGACATGAGCGGCTTCGACTTCCTCAATCGGATGAAGAACGAGCTGAAGATCGAAGACATCCCGATCATCGTCTACACCGGGCGTGAGCTGACCAAGCGCGAGGAGACGGAGCTGAGCCGAATGGCCGAGGCCATCATCATCAAGGATGTGCGCTCGCCGGACCGCCTGCTCGACGAAACCGCGCTCTTCCTGCACCGCGTCGAGGCCAACCTGCCGGAGAGCAAGCGCCAGATCCTCGAGCAGTTGCACGAGTCCGATCCGGTGCTGGCCGGCAAGAGAGCGCTCATCGTCGATGACGACATGCGCAACATCTACGCGCTGACCAGCCTGCTGGAGCGGCACAAGATGCACGTCCTTTATGCGGAGAGCGGCTCGGAAGGCATCGAGATGCTCAACAAGGCCCGCGACATCGACGTGGTCCTCATGGACGTCATGATGCCGGAGATGGATGGCTACGAAGCGATGCGCCGCATCCGCGCGTCGGACCGTTTCAAGAACCTGCCGATCATTGCCCTCACCGCCAAAGCGATGAAGGGAGATCGCGAGAAGTGCATGGAGGCTGGAGCGAGCGACTACATCACCAAGCCGATCGACGCCCAGCAGCTGGTATCGCTGCTGCGCGTTTGGCTGTATCGGTAAAGCCTTTGGAGTGCGGTGCCTTGGCACCGCTTTCTTCCAAAGCGGCGGCAAGCCGCCGCACTCCGAAGGCGGCCCACTGTTTGCTCACTGATGACCAATGTCCGAATCCGTCGCCAGGACCGCCCCCCTCGAAGAACAGGAGAAGCTGGACCTGGAAGCGCTGGAGATCAAGCTGCTGACCGAAGGGATCTACGAGCACTACGGATTCGACTTCCGCGATTACTCCGTCCCCTCCATGAAGCGCCGCATCTGGAAGCGCATCTACGCTGAAGGATTGAGCACCGTATCCGGCCTGCAGGAAAAGGTGCTGCACGATGCGGGCACCATGGAACGTCTGCTGCTCGATCTTTCCATCAACACCACCGCGATGTTTCGCGATCCGACCTTCTATCTCGCGTTTCGCCAGAAGATTGTCCCCACGCTGCGCACCTATCCCTTCGTCCGCATCTGGCACGCCGGATGTTCCACCGGCGAAGAGGTCTATTCGATGGCCATGCTGCTGCAGGAGGAAGGGCTGTACGAGCGCTGCCGGATCTACGCCACCGACATCAATGAGGCGGTGTTGCAGCGGGCCAAGGAAGGAATCTTCCCGCTCAGCAGCATGCAGGAGAACACCAGCAACTACATCGCCGCCGGAGGGACCGGAAACTTCTCCCAGTACTACACGGCGCGTTACGACCATGCCATCTTCCGGCCGTCGCTGCGGGAGAACGTCGTCTTCGCCCAGCACAACCTGGTGACCGACGCCTCGTTCAATCAATTCAACGTGATCTTCTGCCGCAACGTGCTGATCTACTTCAACAACGAGCTGCAGGATCGGGTGCAGAAGCTCTTCCTCAACAGCATGGAGACCTTCGGCATCCTCGGCCTGGGGAAGAAAGAGACGATCAAGTACACGACCATCGCCGATTCCTACGAGGTGATCGATGCCGAGGAGCGGATTTATCGGAGGGTGCGATGAACGCCGAGCGGCGCGCTCGACCGGCGACGAGCGGCCTGCGACCCCCCGCGCGCGACACGGCGGAGCTGCCCTACGACATCATCGTGGTCGGCTGCTCCCTTGGCGGCATGCAGGCGCTTCGGATCATTTTCGGCGGACTGCCGGAGGACTTCTGCATTCCCGTCGCCGTGGTGCAGCATCGGCATAGGACTTCGAACGAAAACCTGCCGACGTTTTTCCGCCGCTCCTCGGACATGCCGGTCGTCGACGTCCAGGACAAGCAGTTCATCAAGCCGGGGACGATCTATCTCGCTCCGGCCGACTATCGCCTCCTGGTGGATAAAGGTCGGGTCGATCTCTCCGTCGACGATGCCGTGCACCATTCCCGTCCCTCGGTTGACGTCCTCTTCGAGTCGGCGGCCGACGCGTACGGACCACGCGTCATCGGTATCGTCCTCACCGGCAGCAACGCGGATGGCGCGCGCGGCGCGCTGCAGATCAAACGCCGCGGCGGTCTCGTCGTGGCCCAGGACCCGATAACGGCTGAGGCGCCGGAGATGCCCCGGGCGGTCATCGAGGCCGGCGCTGTGGATCAGATCTTGCCTCTAAATGAGATCGGGCCCTGGCTTGTCGAGCGCTGCCGTGTCGACCAGGATCATGCATGACACCTTCTCCCGTATCGAAGGTCAACATTCTGCTGGTCGACGACCAGCCGCAGAATCTTCTCGCCCTGGAGGCCATCCTCAGCGAGATGGGGGAGAACCTGGTCAAGGCCGACTCCGGCCGCGCGGCGCTGAAGGCGCTTCTCGATCAGGAGTTCGCCGTCGTACTGCTCGACGTGCAGATGCCCGGCCTGGACGGCTTCGAGACTGCCGCCCTGATTCGTGAGCGCGAGAAATCGCGCGGCACGCCGATCATCTTCCTCACGGCCATCAGCCGCAGTGACACTGCGGTTTTCCGCGGATACGAGCTCGGCGCGGTCGACTACATGTCCAAGCCGTTTCATCCGGAAGTGCTGCGGGCCAAGGTCACGGTCTTCGTGGAGTTGTTCCGCCAGCGCGACGCGATCAAGCGTCAGGCGCAGGAGCTGGCGCGCCTCAGCCGGCGGAACGAGCTGATTCTCAGCGCCGCCGCCGACGGCGTCCTGGGAGTCGATCTGAACGGGATGTCCACCTCGGTCAATCCGGCGGTGGGACGGATGCTCAGCCGCCGCATCGAAGAAGTCAACGGCAAAGACATCCACGCGGTGTTGCATCCGTCGTTTCCGGGCGTGGCCACCTGCGACATCCGGCGCTGCGCGTTGTATGCGGCGCTGCTCGGAGGGAGGACGCCCGATCAGACCGAGGGGACCTTCTTCCGCGCGGACGGAACGAGTTTCCCCGTGGAGTTCTGCATCTCGCCGATGCAGGACGAGGAAGGGACGGTCCTCGGTTCGGTCCTGACGTTCCGCGATATGACGGAAAAGCGCGCCGCGGCGCTGGCGGCGGAGTCGGAGCGGCGCTATCGCGAGGCGGAGGCGCAGAACCGGGCCAAGGATCAGTTCCTGGCCACACTCTCCCATGAGCTGCGCACGCCGATGACGTCCATCCTCGGATGGGTGCAGTTTCTCCGCGCGGGCGAGGTCAGCCAGGAGGAGCTGGAGGAAGCGCTGCAGATGATCGAATCGAGCGCGCGCCTGCAGAAGCGGCTGATCGACGACATGCTCGACGTCTCGCGCATCGTGGTGGGGAAATTCCAAGTCGATCTGCGGCCGACGCGGCTGCCCGAAGTGGTGGAGGCGGCGGTGAACGGGGCGCGTCCAGATGCGGCGGAGCGCGGCGTGCGGCTGACGTCAGAGATCGAGCCGGTCGACGGTCTGGTGGCCGCCGATGCCACGCGGCTCCAGCAGGTGATCGGGAACATCCTGTCGAACGCGATCAAGTTCACGCCGCCGGGGAAGCAAGTCGATCTGAAGCTGACGCAGGAAAACGGGAAGCTGCGCATCTCGGTCAGAGATCAGGGAGAAGGGATCGAGCCCTCGTTTCTCCCATATGTGTTCGAGCGTCTGCGACAGGGAGACAGTCCGACGAAGCGGGCGGGCCTCGGGCTGGGCCTGGCCATCGCGCGCCACATCATCGAGCTGCATCACGGCGAGATCACGGCGGAGAGCCAGGGGCCCGGCAAAGGCGCGACGTTCACTGTCACGCTGCCGCTGATCCCGCGGCCATCATCCGCACACGCGCCGATGGCCACGCCGGAGCGCGGGGCGGGGGTGGGGGCGTGAGTTGCGGCTATTTCAAGTCTTAGTTGACCTTCAATGACCAAAGCGGCGATGCGATCCCATTCGCCACCACAAATAGCTGGCTGGCTCCGGTCTCTGCGTTCGCCGGCACATCGAACTGCGTCGAAACTGTCGTGTCCCCGGTCGCCACAGCCATGGTGCTGTGGTCATGCGTACGGCAGTAGGAGACGTGCCCCGTCGTATTGTTCACGAGGCGCACCAATGGAAAATTTGTGGCGCCCTGAAAATCGTCGCCATACGCAGCGCCCTCCGATAACCCGTTGAACTGCGTCCCGGATACGGTGTAGGTGTGGCCGCGCACCACGGTTGGTGGCGCTTTGGAGATTGTCGGCGCCCACGACTGGTTGTAAGTCCCGCTCGGCGTGAAGACCTCTATGTCACTGCTGAAATCCGTGAAGAGCAACTGGCCGGTGGGCAACTCGAGGAAGTGGCCATAGAACGAGGCGTCGTGGGACGCATTGAGCGGACCAGGAATCTCGGTGAGGCTGCTCCCGTCCCATTCGAAGAACTTGGCATGTGGGGGAACGAAAACGTTGGGGCTGGCCATCACGATTACGTGGCCGCTGGGTTCCAGCGCGGCGGGACCATCGGCGACGTTGTACCTACCGGGGAAATCGGGGCCCGCCGTCCACGTTCCCGAGAGACTGTTGTAAATCGCCGTATGGGCTCCCCCGCACGCATTCGCGCCCGTGGCGAACACCGTTCCGTCCGGCCGCAGCACCGCTGGGCCGACTTCAAAACTGGCTTTATTCGTTCCGCCGCAACCCGCCGCTGAATCCCACAGTTGCACGATCGTGCTGCCGGCGCTCGTCCATGTTCCTAGGGCTGGATCGTAGATCTCCGAATTCATGCCGCTCTTGTCGTATTGAAAGACGTAGGCATCCACGGTCAAGACCTTGCCATTGGGCAGCAGATTCCAGCCTTCTTCATCGTTGACGTCGAACTTACCTGCACCCGTAGGAGTCCAGGTCAACGTTGTTGGATCGAGTAGCGCCGTCTCTTTCGTGCAACAGTTCGCCAGCATGAAGGTCCCGTTCGGGAGAATCGCGGATTGCGCATCGCCGATTGTTTTCCAGCCGCTTGGAGGCGCGACGGAAGTCCACGTATTTGCCAGCGGATCGTAAATCGCCCCCAGGTTTGACCAGACTGCGCTGAGGTTGTTGTACTCCCCGCCTTCTACGATCATGCGGCCATCGGGCAGCACGGCCGAAGCGAAATACAGCGGCGCGTAACCGGCCGGCATCGAAGCGATCTGTTTCCACGTGCCGTTGACGTAGCTGCCATTCGCGTCGGGCGTCAGTTTGAACCACAGCGATGAGTTCGACTGCTCTGAGTGCACCAGGACGGTGCCGTCCGTCAGCAGCAGCATTGCTCCCGCGCTGAAACTCGCTGGATTGTTCAGTGGCTGCCACACTTGCGCGCTTGCAACAGCCGCGTAAAGCAATATCGCCGTGAGCGCGCCCGCTGATCTTCGCCAAATTGTCATAGGAATTGCTCCTTCGCCAAAAATGGGGGCGGGAACTTCAACCAGGGTTCCGGCGCGACCTTGTACTGCGCTTTTGTGCCGAGCGTCAAGCGAAGACACGTGCGCGCAGCGGGCTGCCAGTAGCGAATGCGTTCGAGCGCCTGCTGCGCCAGATCGGCGATTACTTTCTGGGCTGCTTGCCGGGGTAGTTGTTGAAAGGCGGCTCACCGATGCCTAGGCTCTCAACACACCCGCGCACAGCCTCGACGACATCGTCGATGTTGAATGGTTTGCGAAGCTTCGTGTGGAGGAGGGCGGAAGGAGCGTCATCCAGAATCGACTCCGTTCCGGCCGTCATCAACACCACGCATTTCGTATGACGACCCCTCGATACCAGCTGGCGCATGACTTCAATTCCGCTGATGCCGGGCATCACGACATCGAGGACCACAGCGCTGTAATCGGTCGTTTCGAGACGCGAGAGCGCCTCGTCTCCGCTTGCCGCCCCATCCGCTGCGAAGCCCGCCCGGTGCAGAACAGCCAGGATCATGGCCCGGGTGGAATCGTCGTCGTCGACGACGAGAATGTTGTGGACTTTCATACAGAAAATATTTCCTTCACTGTTTGGTTTCCAAGGCCTCGTACGCACGCGAGGCGCTCGAGCTGTGTCCTCTGCCGGCTGCGTGTTTCGGCAGCGAGTGACAGTGGCACAGCGAGCGCGAGCGGATATCGAACGACCTAATTCATTGAGAACGCATGATGATCTTCTTTGAACCGGATTGGACTACTTGCTTCTATCGCAAGCCCTGCGCCTAAATGACCGCTTGCGATTGGTCTGATCGTGATTCGCGCGGTCGCATCGTGTACGCTCCCCGACGCTGCACGGTCTGCGCGCTGAGCATGCGATGGGCTGCGCCGGACGTGCGCGAGTGCGTCAGTTACGATGCGCCAGTAGTGGCACGGCAATTCCTTACGGCGATCGGAATCGCGTCGTCACCTGCCTCCACGGCTCCATCGAACCTTCACGCTTGATGCTGAGACGGCTCGGCAAACGCGCCGTGGCGGCCGTCTCGCGTCCAGCCGCGGGATCAGGCGTAGGCGCGTAATCTCATCCCAGCATCCGCGAGCTCCTCGCGACGACCTGGCATGCTGTGGAGGCTGGGAGCCAGGAACTCGGAGCGAAAGCATCGAATGGCACATACTGCCGTATCACAAGCGGCCGACGCTGCCGCTATAACCTCGATGAGACAAGTCACGCGGCGGTTCAGTCAAGATGATCCAGTGGGCGTCAGTCCGAAACTGCCGCTGCTGGCCAGAATTCTGCGGGCCTGCTACCGCAGTAAAGTCCGAGGACGAACAACGGTGATGTTGCTGCTTGCCCGAACCTTCAAAACGCTGCAAATGGTGCCGATCAACATCGCCGACTGGCCTCCGGTCTACATGGATTTACGATTGCGGAATTCGCACTTCTGGTTCGCCGGAACGCCTTTCGATCGTTCACCGAGTGAGCTCGATGAACAGGCGGTGATGCGCCGGTTCGTCCAACCGGGCGATGTAGCCTTCGACATCGGAGCCAATCGGGGGCTGCACACGATGCTGCTGGCACAACTGGCAGGGCCGCAAGGCCGCGTCTTCGCATTCGAGCCAAACCCGGAACTTCTCCCGACACTGGAATTGACGATTAAAGGGCTGAGCAACACGACCCTCTTTCCTAACGCGTTGTCGGATTCGAACACGGCGTGCACATTGTTCGTCCCCGCGGATGACTCGATGGGGAGTCTCGCCGACTGGACGAGCGACGAAGCGCTGGCGAAATACCGAAAAACACTGCGCCTCGGCAAAGCGCATACCATGGTCGTACAAGCAAGGGGCATTGACGATCTCGTGGCGTCGGGCACGATACAGGTGCCGAACTTCATCAAGTGTGATGTGGAGGGCGCGGAACTGATGGTCTTCAAAGGCGCGCGGAAAACGCTGGATCAGATCAGCGCACCGGCGATTCTGTTTGAGACCGGTACGGGTCCGGCGCACGGCTTTGGCTTTCAGGCGGCGGACGCGGCCGACTATCTGGCGAACCTGCCGCGACCAGGTTACCGGTTCCTCGAGATCGGCGCGGCAGGCAGCCTCCACCCTCTCAGGCCCGCCGACTTCGGTGACCGGGTGAGGAATGTGCTGGCCGTACCACAGAGCCAGCGAGCGCGGTGCCCCGAGCTCGGCTGAGATCCGGCACTCGCGCAACACTCGACCCTGCCGGACCCATCGTGCCCGTGTTCGAAGGCAAGGCGCCAATGCCGGTTTCCTTCCAAATCGACGAGAATCGGGGTTATGTGCGGTCTGACCGGGTTCGTGATGCTCGGATCCAGCTCCGACGAGCTGGTTCCCATTGTGCGTCGGATGTGCGACGCACTTGTGCATCGCGGACCTGACGATGCGGGTGAATGGATCGATGCCGATCGGGGCGTGGCGATCGGATTCCGGCGTCTTGCGATCATCGATCTGTCGCCGGCAGGCCATCAGCCGATGCTTTCGGCGTCAGGACGCTTCGTCGGCACTCTCAATGGCGAGATCTACAACTTCGAGGAGCTGCGCAGCGAGCTGCAGGCAGCCGGACTGGCGCCGTCGTTCCGCGGGCACTCCGACACCGAGGTGATGCTCGCGGCGTTTGACGCGTGGGGGGTGGAAGCGGCGGTGAAGCGCTTCAACGGCATGTTCGCCATCGCGTTGTGGGATCGGCGCCAGCGCCGCCTGCTCCTGATCCGCGACCGCATGGGCGTCAAGCCGCTCTACTACGGCTTCGCCGGTCGGACGTTCCTGTACGCCTCGGAGCTGAAAGCGCTGCGGCGCCATCCCGATTTCGAGGGTCGCATCGATCGCGGCGCGTTGCAGCTTTACCTCCGCTTCATGTATGTCCCGGCGCCGTACAGCATTTACGAGGGCATCTCGAAGCTGATGCCTGGAATGATTCTGACCTTCGATCCTGTCACGCGGCAGACGGAGACGACGGTCTACTGGTCGGTGCGCGATGCGGCCATCCGCGGGACACAGCATCGCTTCGACGGATCGATCGAGGAGGCGTCGCACGAGGTCGAGCGGCTGGCCCGCGACGCGGTGCGCATTCGCCTGGTGGCCGACGTGCCCCTTGGCGTGTTTCTCTCCGGCGGCGTCGATTCGTCGCTGGTCACCGCTCTGATGCAGGCCGAGAGCAGCTCGCCCGTCCGCTCCTTCTCGATTGGATTCGCCGACGCGGCCTATGACGAGGCGCCGTTTGCGGCCGCGATCGCGAAGCACCTCGGGACGAACCACACGGAGCTGACCATGACGGCCGGCGACGTCGTGAACGTCATCCCCAAGCTGGCGGCGATGTACGACGAGCCGTTCGCCGACTCGTCGCAGATGCCGACGCACCTCGTGGCGATGCTGGCGCGGCAGCACGTCACCGTCAGCCTTTCCGGCGACGGCGGCGACGAACTGTTCGGCGGCTACGCGCGGTATTTCATCGGACAGACACTGTTCCGCCGCGTCGGCGCGCTTCCCAAGTCGATGCGAACGGTGTTGGGGCGCGCACTGACGACTGTGCCGTCGCGCATGTGGGACCGCATGCTGGGACTCGGGCGTCCGCTGCTGCCCGACCGGCTCCGCCAGCCGCGCCCGGGCGAGCGAATCCACAAGGTTGCGCGCGTACTCGCCGCCGGCGATCCGGACGCCATGTACTTCGAGCTCGTCTCGCACTGGTCGAACATCGTAATTGACGGAATCGAGGCCGAGGCGCCGGTGACCGCGCGCGAGAAGTGGCCGCCGCTGGAGGATCCGATCGAGCGGATGATGTACTTCGATCAGATCTCCTATCTGCCGGACGATATTCTGACGAAGGTCGACCGCGCCAGCATGGCCGTCTCGCTCGAGGCGCGGGAGCCGCTGCTCGACTACCGCCTCGTCGAGCTGGCCTGGAGGCTGCCGCTGTCGATGAAGGTGCGAGCCGGGAAGGGAAAGCAAGTGCTTCGCCGGGTGCTCGACCGCCACGTGCCGCAGGCGCTCATCGAGCGGCCGAAGATGGGCTTTGGCATCCCGCTGGATGAGTGGCTGCGCGGCCGGCTTCGCGACTGGGCCGAGTCGTTGCTCGATGCGTCGGTCATCCGGGAGCAGGGTTTAATCGATCCGAAGCCGGTCCGGGAAACGTGGGACGAACACCTGGCCGGAAAAGGGGAGTGGAAGTTTCACCTCTGGGCTGTGCTCATGCTGCAGGCGTGGCTCGACGCCTCCGAGCCCGCGACAGAAGCCGCCACGGATACGCTGCGAAGTACGCGAAGTTCCTGACGTCGTAGCGCAGGCTCTTCATCATGTGACGCACGAAGGGCAGTGGCTGGTGCGCCTGGAAGTAGCAGCCGGCGAGGACGCGATGGAGGCGGCCGTACGCCTGCCTCCGCAGCGACGGCACGTTACGCGATTCAAACGCTTTCGCCAGCGAGATCAGCATCGCGTTCTCCATTTTCGCGATGTTCAGGTGCAAGCCGCTCCCGTGTTGGCGGTAACGCACCAGGACTTCGCGGACATAGCCGATCGGGTGGCGCACGGCGACGCGGTAGCAAAAATCCCAGTCGTCCGACGGTGGCAGGCGCGCATCGAAGCCACCGACCTCCTCGGCGATTCGCGTTGGAAACAGGATGCTGCTGCCGTTCGCCGGGAGGACCTCGCGTTCGAAGCGGAGCATCTCATCCGCCACGCGGCCTTCCATGCCGTCGAGCGACATGCTCAGAGTCGGTCCGGCGTCGTCGAATGCCTCCGATCCGCAGTGGACCAGACCGAGCGACGGATCGGCCTCGAAGCGCGCGATCTGCAGCTCGAGTTTGCGCGGCAGCCAAATGTCGTCGGAATCAAGGAGGGCGATGTACTCGCCACGCGCTGCGGCGATGCCGCTGGTCCTGGCCGCGCCAACGCCAGCATTGTTCTGGCGGATCGTACGGATGCGATTGCCGTACTCGGCCAGGACCAGGGGCGTCTCGTCGGTCGAACCATCATCGATGACGATCACTTCGAGCGGCGCGTACGTCTGTGCAAGCGCGCTGTCGATGGCCTCGCGCAGATAGCGGGCGTAGTTGTAGGTCGGGATGATGACGCTGATCGTTTTCACGGCAGGACCTTCAGGGCAAAGAGATCTTCGGGCCCATGCCGCTCGGCGAGGCCGATGGGCGAGAGCGTG
>QHVS01000073.1 GCA_003223635.1 Acidobacteriota bacterium
GATAAGCGAACGGCGAAATCTCGGAAGGCTTGATCTCGCTGCGGCCGCCCCAGAAGACGTTCGTGTAGGACACAGGGATACCGATCGAAGAGAGATGTTCATCGATGGCTCGCTTGTGCGCCAGCACGACATCCTTCTCCGTACCGTGCGCGACGGCCATGACGTTCACGTTGCGAAACTCCGGCCCGCCCTCACGCCAGTAGCAGTGCGTCAGGATGTGGAAGCGGCCGATCTCGCGGCCCGCTTCGATTTCGCGACCCGCCGGCACGGCCCAGTGAAACAGGGCATTGAATCGGGTGACGCGCTCTCCGCCGGCCACCGGCTTCACGTGCTCGAGGAAAGTCGAGAATCGGCCGATGACGCCGCGCCGATTGAGATCTTCAGCGACGTCGAAGAAGGTCGCCACCGGCACACCCGCCTCCGTGGCCCGAGCGGTCCAGAGATCGCGGACGATTTCCTCCGATGCGAACTCGCGCTTCAAGGCGGTGAGAACCTGCCACTGAAGATCGCTCAGCTCCACTTTCTCTGTATCTTTCGCCACCGCCAGTTCTTCGGACTTGCTTCCCGGCGGGATGTCCTTTCGGCGGACATGCCCGACGCCGAGGGCAAAGATTCGTTTCGCGGGCATGATGCGGAAGCGCTCAGCACCGGTGAGGCGGGCGAGTGTTGCGCAGTGTCTGGCGATGGAAAATCCCTGAGGAACTTTCACCGTCGTCCACAGTCGATAGTTCGAACCGGCAGTCGCTGCGTCCGTCGAGCGAATGACCACGTGTCCGGAGAACGGGTCCTGGCGGAACATCCAGTCGAACGCGGCATCGATCTTGTCGTTCGGAAGCTGCCATGCCACGAGAGCGCCTTCGGCCAGATTCGTGGCCATCAACGTCTGGCGCACGCGGCGAATCGTGCCTGCCTGGAGCATGGCCCGGATGCGCTCCAGGACGGTGTCGACGTCGACGCCGGAGCGCCGGGCGATCTCTCCGATCGGATCGCGCACGAAACCAGCGATCCGATCCTCGGAGACGCTCAGGATCTGCGCGTTGACCGGATCGGTGTGGGCGATCGGCGTCTCAGCGACCGTGGACATTCCGTGGCGAAGATAGCACGATGCCAACGAGATGAAACCGGGAGCCGATGTCATCCCGAGCGTAGCGAGGGACCTGGGTGCGAGGGGCGCGCAGAACGTGATTCGCGCGCGATACCCCGCCCAGGTCCCTCGCTACGCTCGGGATGACAGAGTCGCACATCATGCTTAGCCGCCGCGTATTTGCTGTCGTCCGCGCTCTGATCATCGCGCCGCTGTTCATTTGGCTCTGGACGGTGTTCGTTCCACGTTGGCTGGGCGGCCCTCATGCGTTTGAGGATCCGCATCCGCTGGGCTGGATCGTGGTCGCCGCCGGCACCGCCATCGCCCTCCCCTGCATTTGGCAGTTTGCCTGGCGCGGCCTGGGCACGCCCGCGCCATTCGATCCGCCGCGCCGCCTGGTGATCAGCGGCCCTTACCGCTGGGTGCGCAATCCCATGTACCTCGGCTTCGGCGTGGCGCTTATCGGCGAAGCGATCGTCTTCCCGCACATCACCAGGACGATGCTGATCCTGACGCTCATTCTCTGGTCCGCCGTCTCGCTGTTCGTCGTCGTCTACGAGGAGCCGACGCTACGCCGCCTCTTCGGCTCCGATTACGAGGCCTATTGCCGCAGAGTCCATCGCTGGATTCCAAGGTTCCGCGCGTTTTCCTAGGGGCGACCAGTTGGAAGCGGCGGGCTGGAGATGAAGACGAGGAGCAATCAACAGAGGTAGCGGGTAAGCCCACGAACGGTAGTTTTGGTTGACGGTTGTCGGCTGGCGGCCTAACCTACTTTTTGGCGAGTACATTTTGCTAGCGCGAGGAAGGAACAAACCCATGGTCGGTGTCAAAGATAAGAGTGTCCGGCGTAAGCCGCGTCGCCCGAAAGCTTTGCGCGGTACTCGCGTCTTTACCATCAAAGAGAAGGGTCGCATCATCGCGCGCATCATTACTTCGGATCGCGAGACCTTTCGAATTCTCTCGAAGAAGTGAGGCACGTTTGGATTGCCGATGTGAATTCGCTTGGGCTTTGGGCGAATTCCTTCGACTCTACGGCCGCGACTTTCCGGACGAGCCTATCCCGACTCCACGAATCGAAGATGTTTATCGCGCAGCGAGCGCGGTCGAGGCGATCAACCAACCGATATTCGGGCGACGACGCTACCGTAGCCTCGCCGCAAAACTCGCAGCACTGGTCTATGAATTGTGCAAGCAGCACTTTTTCATCAACGGGAACAAGCGAATTGCGTACTTTTTTTTGCTATACGCGCTCATTCTCAACGGGCGACTGATCGACATCGACACCTTCGAAGAGCGAGCAGAGCTGATGGAGCACGTAGCGGATTCGGACCCAAGAGATAGGAAAAGGGTTCTTCGCGAGCTAACAGAACTCATAGGGTCGAAAATGCACCCGTACGATGTTTAGTCAGCCGCTGTTACAGGTCGCCCGTCAAACTAGACCACTACATGCCGCTGTGCTGCCAGAGATCCCTCGCTTCGCTCGGGATAAACTTCCCGCGTTTGACATGGCACAGAAGCTGCCGTACATTGACCGCCACCTGGAGTGATTTGGGGGCCGCTTGCAACCAGGTTAAAAAAAGCTAAAGAGCCGGCAAGAGTTCGCGTAAGCGACGGCCCCGCAATCGCGGGGTTTTTGTTTTATGAGCAAACTTCTCGACGCCTTGCAGCAGCGCATTCTGATCCTCGATGGCGCGATGGGAACGATGATCCAGCGCTACAGGCTGGACGAGGGCGCGTATCGCGGCTCGCAATTTGCCGATCATCCGCGCGATCTCAAAGGGGCGAACGATCTCCTTTCGCTGACCCAGCCGCAGGTGATCGAAGAGATCCATCGGGCCTACCTCGAGGCCGGCGCCGACATCATCGAGACGAACACGTTCAACGCGCAGGCGATCTCCATGGCCGACTATGGGCTGGAGGCGCAGGTCTACGATATGAACCTCGCTGCGGCGCGCCTGGCGCGAAAGGCGGTCGATGATTACTCGACGCCGGAGCAGCCGCGTTTCGTGGCCGGATCGATCGGCCCGACGAACCGCACCGCCTCGCTCTCCCCCGACGTCAACAATCCTGCGTTCCGCGGAACCTCGTTCGATGAGCTGGTCGCCGCGTACTACGAGCAGGTGCGCGGCCTGATAGATGGCGGCGTGGACATCCTTCTGCCGGAGACAACCTTCGACACGCTGAATCTCAAAGCAGCGCTCTTCGCCATTGAAAAGTTTTTCGACGATCGCGGCGTGCGGCTGCCGGTCATCGCCTCGATCACGATCACCGACGCCTCCGGACGCACGCTCTCGGGGCAGACGGTCGAGGCGTGCTGGAACTCGATCTCTCACGCCCCGCTCCTGGCCGTCGGCATCAACTGCGCTCTCGGAGCGCTCGAGATGCGGCCGCACATCGAGGAGCTGGCGCGGATCGCCCCGATCTACATCTCCTGCTATCCGAACGCCGGCCTCCCCAACGCGCTCGGCGAATACGATGAGACGCCGCAGTCGATGTCCGCGCTGCTGCGCGACTTCGCGGATAACAACTGGCTCAACATCGTGGGCGGCTGCTGCGGCACGACGCCCGATCACATTCGCGCCATTGCCGCGACGGTGCGCGACCTCCGGCCGCGCGTCCCGCCGAAGATCGATCCCTATCTGCGGCTCAGCGGGCTGGAGCCGCTCACGGGCCGGCCCGATTCCATCGGATCGAACTTCATTGTCGTCGGCGAGCGCACCAACATCACCGGCTCGCCGAAATTCGCGCAGCTCGTGAAGGGCGGCGATCTGGAAGGGGCCCTGGCCATCGCCCGCCAGCAGATCGAGGGCGGCGCGAACATCCTCGACGTCAACATGGACGAAGGCCTTCTCGACTCCGAGAAGGTCATGACCGAGTTCCTCAACCTCATCGCTTCGGAGCCGGAAATCGCCCGCGTGCCGATCATGATCGACTCATCGAAATGGTCGGTCCTCGAGGCGGGGCTGAAGTGCACGCAGGGGAAATCGGTGGTCAATTCGATCTCCCTGAAGGAAGGGGAAGAGAAATTCCGCCAACAGGCACGGCTGGCCCGACGCTACGGCGCGGCCGTGGTGGTGATGGCCTTCGACGAAAAGGGGCAAGCGGACACCATCGAGCGAAAAGTAGCGATCTGCTCGCGCGCCCACGACATCCTGGTCAACGAAGTGGGATTCCGGCCGACCGACATCATCTTCGATCCTAACGTGCTCACCGTGGCCACCGGCATGGAAGAGCACAACGCATACGGTGTGGCGTTCATCGAGGGTGTGCGCCGGCTGCGCCAGAAGTTTCCAGAGGCCAACACCTCCGGCGGGATCAGCAACGTCTCATTCTCCTTTCGAGGAAACAAAGCCGTCCGCGAAGCGATGCACGCGGCGTTTCTCTATCACGCCATCAATGCCGGGCTGACCATGGGCATCGTCAACGCCGGACAGCTCGCCATTTACGAGCAGATTCCCAAGGATCTGCTCGAACTGGTGGAAGACGTCCTGCTGAACCGGCGGCCTGACGCCACGGAGCGCCTCCTGGCCTTCGCCGACTCGGTGAAGGGCCAGGAAACAACCACCGCAAAGGAAGAGGAGGCATGGAGGAGCGGGACCGTCGAGGAGCGTCTCTCCCACGCGCTGATCAAGGGGATCATCGACTATCTCGAACCCGATCTGGAAGAAGCGCGCACGAAGTATCCGTTCGCGCTCTCCATCATCGAAGGGCCGCTGATGGACGGGATGAACATCGTCGGCAATCTCTTCGGCGCCGGCAAGATGTTCCTGCCGCAGGTGGTGAAGAGCGCGCGAGTGATGAAGAAGGCGGTGGCCTGGCTTCTCCCGTACATGGAGGCGGAGAAAGCGAAGACGGGCGATCAATCGCAGCGCGGCAAGGTGCTCCTGGCTACGGTGAAGGGCGACGTCCACGACATTGGGAAAAACATTGTCGGAGTCGTCCTCGGCTGCAACAACTATCAGGTTCTCGATCTCGGCGTGATGGTTTCCGCGGAGAAGATCCTGGACACAGCGACGGCGGAGAAGGTGGACATCGTCGGCCTGTCCGGCCTGATCACGCCATCGCTGGATGAAATGGTGCATGTGGCCTCAGAAATGGAGAGGCGCCATTTCGACAGACCGCTCCTCATCGGAGGGGCAACGACATCGAAGCTGCACACGGCGATCAAGATCGCGCCGCGTTACTCGAAAGCTACTGTTCACGTGCTGGACGCATCGCGCTGCGTCAACGTCGTGACCTCGCTTCTCACCGGCAAGCGCGAGGATTTCGAGCGCGGCGTTCGCCAGGAATACGACCGCCTGCGGCAACAGCAGTCGTCGCGGCAGGCCGATCGTACGATCCTGCCCCTCGGCGAAGCGCGCCGCAGAAAGCCGCAGCTCGATTACAGCGACGCGCGACGCCCGACATTCCTCGGCGTCCGCACCTACGAAGACTTCCCACTGGAGCGCATCGAGCCGCTAATCGATTGGAATCCGTTGTTCCAGGCTTGGGAGCTCCGGGGCCGTTACCCGCAGATTCTCGATGAGCCGCGGGCTCGCGAGCTCTATGACGACGCGCGCAAGCTGCTCAGGGAGATCATCAACAAGCGCTTATTGACCGCGCGGGCGGTGTACGGCTTCTGGCCGGCGAACAGCGTTGGCGACGACATCGAGTTGTACGCCGACGACGCGCGCCGGCGAGTGATCGCCACCATCCATTCGCTGCGCCAGCAGCAGGAAACTACGACCGGTGTGAACCTCGCCCTGGCCGACTTCGTGGCGCCAAAGAGCGCCGATGTCGCCGACTACGTGGGAGGCTTCGCCGTGACCGCGGGGATCGGCGTCGAAGAGCTGGTCAGGCGTTTCGAACGGGACCACGACGACTACAA
>QHVS01000178.1 GCA_003223635.1 Acidobacteriota bacterium
CCCCGACCGTTCTCATCCCCCTTCTGCGAGCGGTGGCCGAAGGATGGAAAGCCGAGCGAACGGAGGAGAACGCCAAGCGGATGTACGACGCCGGCGTCGATCTGTTCAATCGCTTCGTCAAGGTCATGGAGCTCTTCGCCGAGCTCGGCGCCACGCTGGGCAAGACGGTGGAGAAATACAACGGCGTCATCCGCTCCATCGATGTACGCCTCTGGCCGAAAGGGGAGGAGATGCAGCGTATGGCCGGCAGCGGCAAGGAACTCGCCTCGCTCGATCAGATCGAGGCCGTGCCGCTGGAGTCGTCGAAGCTTCGGCTGACGATGCAGGGGGATGATCCGGGCGATGTGCTGCCGTTCGAGAAGGGATGAGGGATGAGGGATGAGGGATGAAGCCAGAGGCTTCACCGCGCATCCTCAACAATCATCCCTCATCCCTCATCCCTCATCCCTTGTGCTAGGCTACATTTGCCATGAACGCCCCCCGAGACCGTCTTTGGCTCGCCTAGCCCGATCGTCGTCATCGACAACTACGATTCCTTCACCTACAACCTGGTTCAGCAGATCGAGCGGCTCGCCGGCACTGGCGTTCGCGTGTTGCGCAACGATGCGTTCGACCCCGCGGTGCTGCTGCGCGAAAAACCGCGCGCCATCGTGATCTCTCCCGGTCCCGGCACGCCGTCGCGGGCCGGCCGCATCGTCGATCTCATCCGCGCCGACGAGAACGTTCCTCTCCTCGGCGTCTGTCTCGGTCATCAGGCCATCGGCGAAGCGTTCGGCGCGAAGGTCGTGCGCGGCGGCGTGCCGGTCCACGGGAAGGTAACGGAGGTGCGGCATGGGTGCCAGCGGCTGTTCGCTGGATGTCCGACCCCCATGCACACGGCGCGCTATCACTCGCTCATCGTCGATCGTCCCACTCTGCCTGAGGCGTTGCGCGTCGACGCGGAGACAACCGACGGCGTCGTGATGGCCGTCTCGCATCGCACCCGGCCGATCTACGGAATTCAATTTCACCCCGAGTCGTACGGCACATCGGGTGGCGATCAGATCATCGTCAACTTTCTGCGAGGGGCGTCGTGATCAGCGAAGCCATCAAGAAGCTCGTCGAGCGTCAGGATCTCGATCGCCAGGAGATGCACGCGGTTTTCGGCGAGATGATGGACGGCAAAGCCTCCGACGTGCAGAAGAGCGCGCTGCTCATCGCCCTGCGCATGAAGGGGGAAACGGCCGAGGAGATCACCGGCGCGGCGATGGCCATGCGCGAGCGCGTCACGCCGCTGAACGTCGATGGCGCGCAGGTGATCGACACCTGCGGCACGGGGGGCGACGGGCGTGGCACATTCAATATCTCCACGATCGCCGCGCTGGTGGCGGCGGGCGGAGGCGCGCTGGTGGCCAAGCATGGCAATCGCGCCGTGTCGTCCTCGTGCGGAAGCGCCGATCTTCTGACGGAGCTCGGCGTGGCCATCGATCTCGATGCGCCGCGGATGAGCGAGGTGCTGCGCCGGACCGGCATCTCCTTTCTCTTCGCGCCAAAACTTCATCCGGCGATGGGAGCCGTCGTCGGCGTGCGCCGCGAGCTCGGCGTGCGCACCATCTTCAACATCCTAGGGCCGCTGACGAACCCGGCGTTCGCCCGGCGCCAGGTTCTCGGCGTGTACGCCGACTCTCTCGTCGATGTGGTGGCCCGCGTGCTGGTGGCGCTCGGCGCGCAGCATGCGCTCGTCGTCCACGGCCGCGACGGCCTGGATGAAATCTCCATCTCTGCTCCAACACGCATCTGCGAGGTGGCGTACGGCCAGGTCCGCACATTCGACGTGATGCCGGAAGACCTCGGAATTCAGCGACAACCTCTGGAGGCCGTTCGGGGCGGCGATACGCAAATGAATGCGGCGATCGCCCGCGCCGTGCTGGGAGGGGCGAGCGGTCCGCGCGCCGACATCGTGGCCGCCAATGCCGGAGCAGCGCTGTATGTCGCCGGCGCCGCCCCGACCATCCGCGAGGGAGTGGCTCTGGCCCGTCAGGCGATTGTCTCCGGAAAAGCAATGCAGAAGCTCGAACAGTTGATCGCGGTGACGCGGGAGCTGGCGGCGCGATGAGCGACTTCCTCGAACAGATCGTCGCGCGCACCCGCGCGCGTCTGCGCGAAGAGCCGGTGCCTGCCACGCCGGAGCCGCTCGGCAATCCCTTCGCGTTCTCGAAGGCGCTCGCCGGTCCCAGGATCAAAGTCATCGCCGAGATCAAAGCCGCGTCGCCTTCAGCCGGGGCGATCATCGAGAACCCCGACGTCGAATCGATCGCCGTCCAGTACGCGCGCGGCGGCGCCGCGGCGATCTCCATCGTCACCGAGCCGGAGTTCTTCCGCGGCTCACGCGACTGGATCTCCCGCGCGGCGCGTTCCGCTCTTCCCATCCTGATGAAGGACTTCGTCATCGATGACACGCAGCTTCTGCGCGGAGTGGCGGCACAGGCGAACGCCATCCTTCTTCTCGCGTCGCTGCTCGATGCCGCGACGATCCGGCGCTTCATCGCACTGTTGGACGGCTTCGGATGCGATGCTCTGGTGGAAGTGCACGACGAGCGCGAGCTGGAGCGGGCGATCGAGGGCGGCGCGCGGGTGATCGGAGTGAACAATCGCAACCTGCGAGATTTCGGCGTCGACCTCTCCATTTCGGAGCGGCTCGGCGCAGCAATCCCGAACGGCGCGATCAAGGTGGCCGAGAGCGGCATCAAGAGCTCGCGCGACGTCGCTCGACTGGCCGCCGCCGGCTTCCACGCGTTCTTGGTCGGAGAGTCGCTGTTGCGGCAGAATGACCGAGCAGCCGCTGTGCGTGCCTTAACGCCTGAATAACCATGACGAAAATCAAAATCTGCGGACTAACGCGAGAAGACGACGCGCTTTTCTGTGCCGACCAGGGCGCAGACTTCCTCGGTTTCATCTTCGTCCCCTCCACGCCTCGCTTCATCGAGCCGGAGCGGGCGGTGACGATCGCGGCGAAAGTCCGCGAGCGCGGCGAGCAGCGCCCCAAAATCGTCGGCGTCTTTCGCGATGCCTCGAGCGACTACATCCGCGAGATCGGCAATCTCGTCGGGCTCGATCTGGTGCAGCTCCAGGGCAGCGAATCCAATGACCAGGCGCGGGAGCTCGGACTGCCAGTGGTGAAGACACTCCGCGTGGGCGAGACGCTGCCGGACACACAATGCTGTCCGAGCGCAGACTGGTTGCTGTTCGATACGTACGACGGGCGCCGCGCCGGCGGGACGGGACGCCGCTTCGAGTGGTCGCTCCTCGCGCAGTACGAGCGTTCGAAGCCGTTCTTCCTCTCTGGCGGACTGACGCCGGAGAATGTGGTCGCCGGAATCAGCCTGGTGCGGCCGGACGCGATCGATCTGGCCAGCGGCGTGGAGTCTGAGCCGGGCGTGAAGGATCACGACAAAGTGGCGCGTCTCTTCGAGCGCGTCAGGCGGTCATGACCACGCTTCCCGATCGCCGCGGCTACTTCGGCGAATTCGGCGGCCGCTATGTCCCGGAGACATTGATGGCCGCCCTCGACGAATTCGAGAGCGCCTACCGCAAGCTTCGACGCGATCGCTCCTTTCGGAGGGAGCTCGATGACATTCTGAAGAATTACGTCGGCCGCCCGACGCCGCTCAGCGAGGCGCTGCGATTCGCCGAGTTGTGCGGATCCTTCCGACTCTTTCTGAAGCGCGAGGACCTCAATCACACCGGCGCGCACAAGATCAACAACGCCCTCGGACAGGCCCTCATCGCCCGGCGGATGGGAAAGCATCGCATCATCGCCGAGACCGGCGCCGGCCAGCACGGCGTAGCCACCGCCACCGCCTGCGCGCTGCTCGGCCTGCAGTGCGTCGTCTACATGGGCGAAGTCGATATGGCTCGCCAGGAGTTGAACGTCTTCCGCATGCGACTCCTGGGCGCCGAGGTCGTGCCCGTTTCCAGCGGAAGCCGGACGCTGAAGGATGCGATCAACGAAGCGATTCGCGATTGGGTCACCAACGTTCGCACCACGCACTACATCCTCGGCTCCGTCCTGGGCCCGCATCCGTATCCGATGGTGGTGCGCGACTTTCAGTCGGTCATCGGGCGCGAGGCGCTCGCTCAACTCCGCAAGCGCACTGGAGGGCTGCCGGATGCCGCCGTGGCCTGCGTCGGCGGCGGATCGAATTCGATCGGACTCTTCTACGAGATGCTGAAGCACAAGTCGATCCGCCTGATCGGCGTAGAGGCCGGCGGCCGCGGCCCCAATCTCGGCGAGCATGCGGCGCGGTTCAGCGGCGGCGCGGTCGGCGTGCTGCACGGCACGCGATCGATGGTGTTGCAGGACGAGTTCGGCCAGATCGCCGAGACGCACTCCATCTCCGCGGGACTCGATTACCCCTCCATCGGACCGGAACACGCGGAGTTGCAGCGCACCGGGCGCGTCGAGTACTACAACTGCAGCGACGACCTCGCGCTCGAGGCGTTCCACAAGCTGAGCGAAACGGAGGGGATCATTCCGGCCCTCGAGTCTGCGCATGCCCTCGGATGGCTGTTGCGCAACGGCGGTTCGCTCAAAGGCGTGGTCGTCGTGAATCTGTCGGGGCGCGGCGACAAGGATGTGCCAACCGTAGCAGGGATGAGGGATGAGGGATGAGGGATGAAAAAGCCAGTCAGCCCTCATCCCTCAGCCCTCATCCCTCCTCACGTCTGAAACGCTTGTTTTCGCAGCTCCGTCGGGAGCGTCGTTGCGGTTTCATCGCCTACGTCACGTGCGGTGATCCCGATCGCGACACGACCGTGCGGATCGTCGAAGAGCTGGAGCGCGCCGGTACGGACGCCGTCGAGCTGGGGATTCCGTTCTCCGATCCGATCGCAGATGGCCCGGTGATCCAGGCGGCGTCACAACGCGCTTTGAAACGCGGCACGACGATCAGGGACGTCTTCGCCATCGCCCGCGCCGTGCGCGACCGCAGCGACGTTCCTCTGATCGCGTTCTCGTACCTGAATCCGGTGATTCGCTACAGCGCAGAGCGGTTCGCCGAGGAGGCGGAGGGGGCGGGCATCGACTCCGTGCTGCTGACCGACCTGCCGGTGGAAGCGGCGCCGGAAGTACGCGGCGCCTTGCGCGCTCATCGCGTGGGCGGCGTCTTCCTGCTGGCGCCAACGTCGACCGACGCTCGGATCAAAGCCGTGAATCGAGCGAGCGACGATTTCATCTACTACGTGTCGACCACGGGGGTCACCGGCGCGCGGAAGGAACTCGATCCGGCGCTGCTGTCGCGCCTCGACGAGGTGCGTCGCAAGGTGACCAAGCCGCTGGCGGTCGGTTTCGGGATCTCCGAGCACGCGCACTACGAAGCGCTGCGGGGCCGCTGCGATGCCGTGGTCGTCGGGAGCGCCATCGTCGGGGCCATCGCCGATGGAGCGGCCGCCGGTGCGCCGGCACGCGCCGCCGCAGTGGTGCGCGGAATTCTTGACAAGCCGCCCGCCGCTCCATAACCTCACCCCACTCATGAAGCGCCGCCCCTTCGCGCACTCGTTTTATTACGGCTACGACATCTAGCGAGGGGCAGCGTGTGCGCCCCGTCGCGGAGAAGGGGCGCTCGACAGCAGACGGATCGATCACCTCTTCTCGACGACGGGAAGAGGATTTTTTATGGATCGAAACGATGCTGAACGTGAGATTGATCGCATTCGCGATGCCATCAACCGCGTGGACGAGGTGATCGTCCGGCTGCTCAACCAGCGCGCCAAGTACGCCATCGAGATCGGCGAGATCAAAGCGTTCCGGCGCGAGAAAACGATCGTCAAGACGCGCGGCATCGAGATCGGCGGGCCCGAAGTGGTGGTGATGGCTGGCCCGTGCACCGTGGAAAGCGAGACGCAGCTCTTCGAGACGGCGCGGCGTGTGGCCCGGGCCGGCGCGCGCGTTCTCCGCGGCGGCGCGTACAAGCCGCGCTCCTCTCCCTACGCCTT
>QHVS01000179.1 GCA_003223635.1 Acidobacteriota bacterium
GCTCGCTCCTTGAAATCGGGGGTGTAGCGATCGCGAGGAACGAAGACGAAGCAGGAGACGAATCGCTCGAACACGTCTTTGCGGGTGAAGAGCGCGACGCGCTGCCGCTCCTGCAACAACAGGATTCCCCGCGCGACCTCGAAGAGGTCAGCGTCGGTGATCTGGAAGAACTCGTCGCGAGGGAAGGTCTCCAGGATCTCCACCAGTGCTTTTCCGTTGTGACTGCGCGGATCGAGACCGGCGCGATCGATCGTCCGCTTCGCTTTCAGCCGGAGCATGGGGATCTCGCGCACGCTCCGGCTGTACGCAGCCGAGGTGAAGAGACCCAGGAAGCGATCCTCGGCGATCAGGTTCCCCTCATCGTTGTAGCGCTTGATGCCGACGCGATCCATGGGCACGGAACGGTGGATCATGCTGCGGTTGTTCGCCTTGGTGATGATGAGCAGATCTTTGCGCCGCGCGTACGCGCTGAATTCTGGAGAGAGCGGCTGATCGCTGCGCTCCACTGATTCCGGACGCATCTCGCGCAGAATCCCCAGCCCGGTCTCGGGCTGCGCAGGGAGATAGTCCTTTCCATCGCGCGTTTCGAATCCATAGCGGCGGAATCCGAGGAAGATGTAGTTGCCCTCATCGAGCCATTTCAAGAAGGCCTTTGCCTCATCCACTTCCTCCTGCGCCATCGGAAGCTTTCTTGTTTCGAGCTCTTGGATGTTCTCGGCCAGGCGCGCGCGCATGGCGCGCCAGTCGGTCACGGCGACGCGGACCGACTCCAGCACGCGCTCGATCGAAGCGCGGATTAACTCCAGCTCGCCCGGCTCGGTCTCTTGATCGATCTCCACGTGCATGTACGACTCGGTGATCGCATCGGGAGGCGCCGGCTGGTTCGCGGCCAGCTCAACGCGCCGACCGCTGCTATCGCGGCGGACGCGCATCACCGGGTGCAGCAGGAGGTGGATGTTGCGCTCGCGGCGATTGATCTCCGCGGTGACGGAATCGACGATGAAGGGCATGTCGTCGTTAACGACTTCGAGGACCGTGTGCTCCAGCCCCCATCCGTTCTTTTCCACGGACGGGTTGAAGAGACGGACCTTCGGTTTCCCCGGTTGACGCTGCGCGCCGAATTCCCACAGCGATAACGCTCCGCCGATCAGCGTGTCGAACGAGGTGTAGATGATGTCGTCGGGAGCGACCAGGGCGAAATAGCGGCGGACAAATTGCTCGGCGTTCTCCCGCTGCTCCGCCGGAACGCGAGACCGAACCTCGGCGGCCAGCCGTTCGACCAGGTCAGTTTTTCGATCTTCGGCGGCGACGGTCATTTGCGAGAGTGAATCATACCGTCACCCGCTTCACTGCAACGGACCCCAGGAGAGATACCGCACCAGCAAGCCGAGCTCACGAGGGTCCTCGCCGACGTGTTCCCGTGCCGGGACCGACGTGCGATCGACGCTCATCTCCAGAATGTTGTCCACATTTCCCGGGGCCGCTTTGACCCCGTACTCGCGCGCGAGATGCGCTTCCCGCGGCGTGAATCGATCGACTACGGCGCCGTTGAGCACGATGCTGACCACCGGAGGCGCCGCCATCAGCTCGTCGGGCACGTCGAATTGAATCCGCAGCTTTGCGTCGGAAGTCGTGGGCGGAAGGATCGTCACCGATCTTCCGGCCATCCAGCGGAACTCTTCCACCTCGGTTCGTTCCGGCGGATACCAACCGCTCACGAAGCGCGGGAGGCGTTGCAGCGGCTCGAGGGCCACCTCGAAGTAATGCCGCCGGGCGATGTTCCATAGCCTGCCGCGCGGACGACGAAAGATGTAGCCCGAGCCTGGCGTGTGCTCCAGCTCCGCGAGCAGATAGGGCGGCCGGTTCGTCGCGGAGAGCGGCATGGCCCGCTCGTCGTACACACGTTTGTAGGGCACGTGCGGCTCCAGATAATCGAGGAAGGGCGACATGGAGAAGGCGACAAAGAGATCCTGGCGACGAAGATCAAGGTGTTGACGAACGGCCTGAACACCCAGAACTGACGGAGAAATCTCATTCCGGACGGGAGTGAGGGCAGGAAGGGTCCAGAGGAAAAACGATCCGACCAGGATTGCGCCGACAAAGCTTTCGATTTCCACGCGACGAGAGAGGCGCGCGATCCCATCCGCGGCGAAGAGAGCGAACATCGGCGCGTATCCGATGGAGAAACGGTTGACGCTGTAGCGATCGAGCATCAGCCAGGCCATCACGGCGAACGGGCCGAACGTCAGCGCGTTGAAGAGCATGGAACGATCGCGCGCCCGAATTGCGCCGATGAGAGACACGATCACGAAGAGCGACGTGACGGTGCCGAGGGCGGGCGACTGATACTGCTTGAAGAAAAAGCGATCGAACAGACGCCACAAGGGCGGGCGGTCGGGATTGCGGAACGAATCGACTCGGGTGATGTACGCCGAGTGCTCGCGCACCGCGGTGCGGTACTGGGCGAGCGTGCCGGTCTCGTGAATCGCGCCGCCGTAGGCGACCGCAACCAGCGCGACACCGATGACCGCCGCGAGCACGACATCGCGGACCGACCGCCGGATGCGATACCGGGTGGCCAGCGCCCACGGAAAGACACCGATCAGAAGATTCTGCGGACGGATCCCGACCGCGAGGGCCAGGAGAAACGAGCCGACGAAATAGGCCTTCGCATCACGGCAACCGCGAAAAAGAAACGCCACGGCGAAGACCACCAGCGTGATGGAAGGAACATCGCTGAACGCCGTGCCGCCATAGAACCAGACATTGGGAAAAAAAGCGCAGAGCGCCGCGCCGATTACGGCGGTGGGGAATCGCATCCGCAGCTCGCGGGCCAGCATGAACATCGCGGGGAAGAGCAGCACGCCGGCGACGAGGTTGATGGCCTGGAGCGCACGAAAATCGCTCGGAATGATCAGGCGCAGCGCCTTCGCCGTGGCGATGAACACGGGAAAACCGGGCGGGTGGGGATGATGATTGGTGACGTCATATGAGCGCATGCCGAGGCAGAAGAGCGCCTCATCCCAGTCCCACATGGATCGAGCCATGGCTGCAAAGCGCGACACCGCGGAAAACGCCGCGACGGTCCAGTAGATCGCGTGCTGCCGGGACGTCAACGGAGCAGGAGGTACGGTGAGATCCATCAGGCAAAACCGCGCCTGTCAGCTGCGCGGATAGGCCTCGTAGAATTTTGCGTTGCGCTGGGCCAGACGGCGGAGGGGCTCGCTCGGCGCGAACCGGGCTCCATGTCGCTTGGTCAATTCTTCCAGCCGCGCGACGATCGACTGCGCTCCCAGCGAGTCCGCGTAGCGGAGAAGTCCGCCGCGGAATGGCGGGAATCCGGTCCCCATGATCATGGCCAGATCGAGCTCCGCCGCCGACGCCACGATCTTCTCCTGGAGAATCAACGCAGCCTCGCTGATCATCGAAAGCACCATCCGTTCAACCACCTGCTTCGCATCCGCCGGATGTGGAGCAGTTACGCTGAGCAACCGGTAGACCGCGGGATCGGGAGCCTTGCGCTTCCCCTCTTCGTAGACGTAGAGGCCCTTGCCGCCCTTCTTCCCCAGCCGGTGATCCGCGTAGAGCATGTCGACGACGCGCGATTGCTGAATACGTCCAGAGAAGCGCTCTTTGAGAATCACCCCGACTTTCGCCGCGACATCGATCCCCACCTCGTCGAGCAGCGCCATCGGTCCCATCGGCATTCCGAAGTCGACCATGGCCTTGTCGATCGACTCGATGGTGTTTCCTTCCTCGAGCAGAAAGCCCGCCTCATTCATGTACGGACCCAGAATGCGATTGACCACGAATCCAGGTCCGTCGTTGCAGATCACGACGGTCTTGCCGAGTTTGCGCGCGAACGCCGCCACGGTGGCCATCGCCGCCTCGGACGTCTTTTCGCCCCGGATGACCTCGATCAGCGGCATTCGATCGACGGGATTGAAAAAGTGCATGCCCACGACGCGTTCAGGATTCTTCGCTCGCGCGGCGATCTCGGTAATGGGAAGCGTCGATGTGTTGGTGGCGAAGATCGCCCCCTCTTTGGCCACGCTCTCGAATTCGGCGAGCACTTGTCGTTTGATCTCCAGGTTTTCCACCACGGCCTCAATGACAAGATCCACGTGCTCGAACCCGCCCCAATCGGTCGTGGTAGTGATGCGGGCGATCTTCCGCTGCATCTCTCCGCGGGTCATCCGCCGCCGCTCAACCTTTTTTCTCCAGATACGCGCGGCCGCCTTCATTCCGCCGGCCAGAGCCTTCCAGTTGATGTCGCGCATGCGCACGCGAGCATCCGTCTTGTCGGCGACAATCTGTGCGATCCCCCCGCCCATCGCCCCCGCCCCCAGCACACCCACCTCCCCCACTTCTCGCGGTGCGACGCGGAAGCGATCCTTCTTCGCATCCTCCGTCAGGAAGAAGAGGCGCACCAGATTCTGCGCGGCCTCCCCCAGGATCAGAGGAGCTACCTCGTCCACCTCGCGGGCGAGGCCGCGCTCAATGCCGGCGGCCATGCCGTGCTCCATGACCTCGATGGCCTTGAGCGGAGCGGGATAGTGGCCGTGTGTTTCCGCCAGGACGTTCTTTCGCGCTTTGGCGAAGATGATGCGCCGCGCCAGGGGATTCCCTTCGATGTAGAACTTCGTCCGCCCACCCTCGCTTCGCTTTCCTTTCGCCGAGAACTGCTTCGCCACGTCCAGCAGGATCGCGCCGGGAACGACTTCGTCCACGAGGCCGACGCGCTTCGCCCGCCTGCCATCCAACGTCCGCCCCTTGAGGATGATGTCGAGCGCAGGGAGGAGCCCGATCAGGCGCGGAAGCTTCGTTGTCCCGCCCCACGCGGGGAAGATCCCCAGCTTCACTTCCGGCAGGCCGATCACCGCTTTCGGGTTATCCGACATGACGCGGTAATCGCAACTGATGGCGATCTCGCATCCGCCTCCGAGACAAGCGCCGTTGATCGCGGCGACCGTCACTTGCGGCAACCTGGAGAAGCGGTGGAACGTCTGCTGGCCAAAGCGCGTGTACTGGCGGGCCTGCTCGAGCGTGCTGACCTTCGTAAACTCCGAGACGTCCGCGCCGGCGATGAAGATGGAAGGCTTGCCAGAGGCGAGGATGATCCGCCTGATGTCGCGAGAGCGCTCCATCTCATCGACGATGGCGGCGAATTCCTCCATTGCGCTGGTGGAGAACTTGTTGATCTTCTCGCCGGGGAGATCGAACCAGATCACGGCGAGGTCGCCCTCGCGCTCGATGCGGAAGGCCGAAGCAGCGCGGGGTGCGGCTTCGGCAAGAGTGGTCATGCCCTCTTCACTTCCCGCTCCTCGTCGAGCCCGTCGTCGACAAAGAGCTTGTCGATGATGTCTTTGTACTTCTTGTCGATCACTTTGCGCTTCACCTTCAGCGACGGGGTGATCTCATCTGCTTCGATGGTGAAGTCGCGAGGAAGGAGAGCGAAGCGGCGGATCTTCTCTTGCCGATCGAGACTCTCGTTAAAGCGATTAATCTCCCGCTGATAGAGATCGCGCACCTTCTCCTCTTTCACCAATTCATCTTGCGAGGCCGCGCGGATGCCCATGGCAGCCGCGTCGCGCTGCAGCTTGTCGAAGTTCGGCACGATGAGGGCGACCAGATACTTGCGCTGATCACCGATGAGCACGGGCGTGCCGATATACGGCGAGCTTTTCAGCAGCGCCTCCAGCGGCTGCGGGGCGATGTTCTTCCCGTACGCGTTGATGATGATGTCCTTCTTGCGATCGGTAATCTTCAGGAAACCCTCGCTGTCCACCAGGCCGATGTCGCCGGTGTGGAACCAACCGTCCGGCTCGATGGCCTGCGCCGTCGCCTCCGGGTTGTTGAAATAGCCCTTCATGATGTTCGGACCGCGAGCCAGGATCTCGCCGTCGGCGGCGATCTTCACTTCCACGCCCGGAATGATCGGTCCAACGGTGCCGATCTTTCGCTTCGACGGAGTGTTCAACGCGATGACCGGCGACGTCTCGGTCAGTCCGTAGCCTTCCAGAATCTCCACACCGGCGCCGATGAAGAAGGACGCCAGTTCCGGTGAGAGTGGAGCGCCCCCGGAGAGAACGAACTTTACCCGCCCGCCGAGGCGGGCCAGGATCTTCTTGAAAACGGTCTTGTCGGCCAGAAATGATTTGAGCTTGAGGCCCAACGGCATCGGCTTGTTCTCGACGCGATACGGCAGCCGCTCCTCGGCCACCTTCAGCGCCCAGAAGA
>QHVS01000180.1 GCA_003223635.1 Acidobacteriota bacterium
TCACCGACGACAAGATCTACTGCGTCTACATCGCTCCCGACGAGAAGACTGTTCGCGAACACGCCAAGCGCGGCGGCTTCCCGGCCAACCGCGTGTCGGAGGTCAGGAACGTGATCGATCCAATCACAGCGGAGAAACCGCGGGCGAGAGCGTAAGGCCTTCGGAGTGCGGCGGCTTGCCGCCGCCTTCGCCTAAGGAAACCCTCAGGCTTCGTCGCGCAGCATGCCGCGAATCTGATCGCGGAGCTGCGGGGAGCGCTGATGGCCGTGGTCCTTGACCGCGTGCTCTACGGCGACACTGAGGACCTCGTCTTCTTTTCCAGAGATCATCAGGCTGCAATTCTTTTCGCTCGGAAACAGCCGGCAATCGGCCACTCTTCGCTTTTCGGACTTCGTTGCCTTGCGCGGATCCGCCATTAGACGCCTCCTTGTGTTCGGTGGGGAGACATCGTACTCCCAATCCCTCATCCGCCGCTTCGCGGCACCTTCTCCCCGCAAGCGGGGAGAAGGAACTCGAGAACAGGTCTACCCCTGGCGACGGCGCGGACGGTGTTCGCGGCCGCCCTCGCGCTGACGATGATCGCCGCCCCCCTCCCGCGGAGGACGGCTATTGCGCGCTTCGCGCGCGGCGGCCAGCTCCTCTTCGGTCGGCGGCGGAAGAAGCGGCTTGCGCGAGAGGCGGATCTTGCCGGTATCCGGCTCGACGGCCACAACCTGCACTTCCACCTCATCGCCCACTTGCATCAGATCGGTGACCTGACCGACGCGCGTGTGCGCCATCTCGGAAATGTGGAGCAGGCCATCCTGGCCGGGAAGGATCTCCACGAATGCGCCGTACGGCTCGACGCGCTTCACGGTTCCCTTGTAAGTTTTCCCGATCTCGGGGGACGCGGTCAGGCCGCGGATGATCTCGATGGCGCGCTGCGCCGATTTCTCGTCGCTCGAGGCCACGGTGACTTTGCCGTCATCCTCGACATCGATCTTCGTTCCGGTCTCTTCGACGATCCAGCGAATGGTCTTGCCGCCGGAACCGATGACGTCGCGGATGCGATCCTTCGGGATCTGGATGGTGAACAGGCGCGGCGCGAACTCCGAAAGCTCGGTCCGCGGACGCGGAATCGCCGCATCCATCTTGTCCAGGATGAAGAGCCGCCCTTCCTTCGCCTGCTGCAGCGCCTGGGCCATCACTTCGCGGGAGATCCCGCTCACTTTGATGTCCATCTGCAGCGCGGTGATTCCCTTGCGCGTGCCGGCGACCTTGAAGTCCATGTCCCCTTCGTGATCCTCCAGGCCGGCGATGTCGGAAAGCACTGCTGTGCGCGACGCATCCTTCACCAGACCCATGGCCACGCCGGCCACGGCGCCGCGCATCGGAACGCCCGCCTCCATCAACGCCAGCGATCCGCCGCACACCGAAGCCATGGACGACGATCCGTTCGACTCCAGGATGTCGCTCACGCAGCGGATGGTGTAGGCGAACTCCTCTTCAGGAGGCAGAAGCGGCTGCAGGGCGCGACGGGCCAGATTGCCATGGCCGATCTCGCGACGCGCCGGGCCGCGCATGAATTTCACTTCGCCCACCGAGAACGGCGGGAAGTTGTAGTGGAGCATGAAGCGCTGGAACGTCTCGCCTTCGAAATCTTCGATCTTCTGCGCTTCCTGCGGAGTGCCGAGGGTGATGGTGACCAGGGCTTGGGTCTCGCCGCGAGTGAAAATTGCGGAGCCGTGGGTGCGCGGCAGCGCGCGGAGCTGGATGTCGATGGGCCGGATCTCCTTGAACGACCGGCCGTCGAGGCGCTTTCCGTCGTTGAGGATCACATCGCGGAAGATCCGCATCTCCATCTCTTCGTAGGCCGCTTCCAGCGCGGCGAGTTTCTCCACGTCATCGACCGGAACGGCGGCAACCATTTGAGCCTTGACGTTCTTCACCGCTTCGCGACGGGCCTGCTTGCCGGTGGTCAGCAGCGCCAGCCGTAGCGCCGGACCGTACCTGGTCATCAGCTCATTGAAGAATTCGGGGGTGAACTTCGGCTTGGCCACCACTTCGACCTTGGCCTTCCCCGTTTCGCGCCGCAGATCGTTCTGCAGTTCGCAGATCCGCTTGATCTCGCGGTGCGCCGCGTCGAGCGCGTCGAGCACGACGCTCTCGTCGACTTCGCGCGCTCCCGCTTCGACCATGACGATTGCCTTCTCGGTCCCGGCGACGACCAGGTCGAGATCGGAGAGGTCGCGCTGCGAGTTCGTCGGATTGACGACGATCTCGCCGTTCAGATATCCGATCCTCACCGCGCCGATGGGCGTGGGGAACGGAATCTCCGACACGACCAGCGCCGCCGAAGCGGCGTTGATGGCCAGAATGTCGGGATCGTTTTCTCCGTCCGCGGAGAACACCAGGGCGATGATCTGCGTCTCCTGGCGGTACCCGTCCGGGAACGAGGGCCGAAGCGGCCGGTCGATCAGACGGGAAGTGAGAATCTCTTTTTCCGTCGGCCGCCCTTCGCGCTTGAAGAAGCCGCCCGGGATGCGGCCGCCGGCGTAGGTGTACTCCTTGTAATCAACGGTCAGGGGCATGAAGTCGCCCAGGACCGTTCCTTCCTTGAAACAGGCGGTGGCCAGAACCACCGTGTCGGCGAAGCGAATGACGCATGCGCCGTTGGCCTGGCGTGCAACCGCACCGGTCTCCAGCGACAGCGTACGGCCGCCGATCTGCATTTCCTTCTTGAAACTCATTGAGGTTCCTTCGATGGCCGCGGCCACTCATCACCACGGCGCGATTGAATTTTTCCGCGAGGGCCGAATGATGGGATTCGGCCGGAGGGAGCGCCGCCTACCAGGCGGCAGGGCCGGCTGGGAGCCGGCGTTACTTACGAATTCCGAGTTTGTCGATGATCGTGCGATAGCGCTCGAGGTCGGTCTTCTTGAGGTAATCCAGAAGACGGCGGCGACGGCCGACGAGCTTCAGAAGCCCGCGCCGGCTGTGATGATCTTTCGCGTGCGACTTGAAGTGCTCCGTCAGATAGGTGATGCGACTCGAGAGGAGCGCGATCTGCACTTCGGGCGACCCAGTGTCCCCGTCGTGCGTTTTGTACTGCCCGATGAGCTCTGTTTTCTGCTGCTTGGTGGTCGGCAAAACACTGTCTCCTTAGCCAGTTACCAGTAGATCTGCAAATGATCTCTTTTAAGTTTGCGACAACATAACAGCGGTCCCGCCCAAAATCAATCCCGCCCGCCCGGCCGGCGAGCAGCGGGCGGCGAGCAGCGAGCGGGAGGTGGCCCGCTCGCCGCTCGCTGCTCGCCGCTCGCCCAGCGCCTCGCTGCTACCATACGCAGCTTTGTCGATGACTATGAGTGACGCAGCCCTTGTCCACCGGCGCGCGATCATCGTGGACGGCCACTGCGACACGCCGTACCGCCTCCTGCGCCGCAACGTCCACCTGGAGGATCACGACACGGAAGCGCAGGTCGACCTGCGCTCTCTCCGCGAGAGCGGGATCACCGCGTCGTTTTTCGCTGCGTACGTGCCGGCCTACTACGTCGGACGCCAGCCGGCGGGCTTCGCGCGGCGGCTGATCGATCTGATCAAAACCGAGACATCGCGCCATCCGAACGAGCTCACGTTTTGCGCCGACTCCGCGGGGATCCGCCAGGCGAAACAGCGCGGCCGCATCGCCATCATGATCGGCGTCGAGGGCGGCCACGCCATCGAAGATTCGCTGGACATTCTCCGCGACCTCTACGACCAGGGCGCGCGCTACATGACCCTCACCCACGTCAACACGAACAATTGGTGCGACTCCTCCGGAGATAGCGGGCGCCACGGAGGGCTCACCGACTTCGGACGCCAGGTCGTGCGCGCCATGAACGACCTGGGCATGATCGTCGACGTATCGCACATCTCCGACAACGCGTTCTACCAGGTCGTGGAGACCACGCGCGTGCCGGTGATCGCCACGCACTCGTCCTGCCGCGCGCTCTGCCGCCATCCGCGCAACATGACGGACGACATGCTGCGCGCGCTGGCCAGGAACGGCGGCGTCTGCATGATCAACTTCTTTTCCGCTTTCGTGAACGATACCGTGGCTGAGGTGGTGATGAAGGCGCAGAAGCGACCGCGCAATCAAGTTTCGGAAGGAGGAACCGAGGAGCTACCCAATGACACGCTCGACTGGGATCTCTACCTTCAGTGGTTCAACACCCTCGGATGCCCCACGGCGAAGGTCGAGGACGTCGTCGATCACATCGTGCATGCAGTCGAGGTAGCGGGCATCGATCACGTCGGCATCGGCAGCGACTTCGACGGAGTGCCGGCACTTCCGACAGGACTGGAGACCGCCTCTTCGCTGCCGAAGGTCACCGCCCGACTCCTCGAGCGCGGCCTTTCGGAAAGCGACATCGAGAAGATCCTGGGCGCAAATTTTTTACGCGCGTTCGGGGAGATCGAGCGGGGAGCTGCGTCAGGATGACGGTAAAATCCGTCAACCATGCCGACCGAAGTCGAGCAGCTCCGCGATCTGGCGCGCGCCTTCTGGGCGGGGAAAGAGATCATCTGTCCGAAGCATCCCGGCGTGAAGATGACCGGCACCTTCGTGCAGACCACCTTCGCCGATCACATCTTCCTCACCTGCCCTCGGGGCAAGGAGACGATCGCCATCCCGCAGCGTCCCAAGCAGATTCCGTTTCAGGCGCAGCAGGTGGAAGGCTTCGTGGAGAACATCCAGCGAGGCGACGCCAACCTCTGCTATCGCTGCCAATCGGAGCTGGAGGTCGACACGAAGGAGAACGCGACCACCGGCATCACCCACTTCACTTTCACGTGCGTCCGCTGTTTCTCCTGGGGCGAGTGGATCGGCCATCCGGAGAAGGCAAAGATCGGAAAAGAGCCGTAACGCCGGCGAGTCGCCGGCGGTACATCAAAAATCGGCGATCGCCGTGACCATGTCGTCGATCGCGCGCGTCGCCGACTCCGCGGTGTGGTGGTTGATGAGGATCGAGAAATAGCGGTAGCGGCCGTGCGCGCCGGCCAGGATTCCGCTGAGGGCGTTGACGCCGCGCAATGTTCCGGTCTTGGCGCGCAGGCGATCGGCGAGCGGAAGCAATCGGCGGCGCAGCGTCCCCTCCTCGCCAGGTGTCGCCAGCACGCTCCAGAAGAGACCGCGACGCGCCGGCTCGTTCATCCAGCGCAGCAGGTGAACAATCGCCGCGGGCGTGACGAGATCGTCGGGCGAGAGTCCCGATCCATCGACGAAGCGAAACTCGCTCGGATCGAGGCCGACATCCGCGGTCAGAAATGCGCGCTCGAGATCTTCGGCTCGTTCATAACTTGATGGAGGATCTGCGGTTCCTTTGAAGAGCATCTCCGCGTAGAGGTTCTGGCTGTTTTTCAACATCACCATGAGGAGCTGCACGAAGAAGGGCGAATCGATCTCCGCGAGCTTCTCGGCGGTTTGAAAGCCGTGAGTACGTTCCACGCGGAGCGCGCCTCGCACTTCGATGCCCCCGTGTCGAAGCGCGTCCCGCAGCGCCTGCGCGGCGTAGAGCGGCGGATCGTTGACCGAGGTGAGAGCCTGGTAGCGATCGGAAAGCGTCCCTTCCACCGTGAGTGAGTTCGTCGCGTCGGAGAGGACATCCGGCTCGCCTGCGCCGCACACGATTCCCGTCACTCTGGCCGGGACAAACAGCGGATCGGTATCCACGACCGGCTTCGCGCAACTCTCGACAAAGACTCCGACGACGTTCTCGTTGTACGCGAGAGCATCGACGGGCGAGATGTCCCCGCCGCTCATGTAGCCGATCTTCCAGCTCGGCGGCTCGGTGACGCGATCGAACCGAGAGACGTCGGCGATGATGTCCGCCACGCTCGTCACGCCACGGCTGCGGAGGGCATCGATAAACGGCGCGAAGTCCTTGTCGCGCTCGAACGCCCACCGCCCGCCCAGGGATGGATCGCCGCCGCCGCGCAGCACGAGATTGCTCCCGTCCAGCAGCAGCTCGGTGGTGAAGCGGTGATCGAGAGGGAAGCAATCGATGGCGCTCGATGCGGAGAAAAGCTTTCGGTTCGATGCCGGGACGAGCAGCGTGTGCGCGTTTCGCGAGTAGAGCGCGCGGCCAGCGTCGTCGGTCACGAGGATTCCCCAGATGGCGCGATCGAGCGGCGGCTCAGCGGCGATGCGGTCGATGGTGGTCGACAAGGACGGAGGGGACCTGATGGTTGAACAGCCGGCTAGAATCGCCGCCGCAATGCAGAATGCAAAATGCAGAATGCAG
>QHVS01000181.1 GCA_003223635.1 Acidobacteriota bacterium
CATCGCTCGCTGCACAGTCGTATCCGAATCGACATCCATCAGATCGCGGTCGGCCAGGAGGCCGACGACGTCTTTCTTGTCGACGACCACCAGATGGTGGATGTCGTATCGGCGGAACAGCTCCTTGGCCATGGAGGTGGGCTCGGTCGGCTTGATGGTTCGAACTTGCTTTTGCATCACGTCTCGTACTCGCATGCGAACCAATGTAGGCCCGCGCAGGCCCGACGGCGAGCGCGAGCGGCTACAATCCGCGCGCATGAAACAGATTCTAAGCGTCGGATTCCTTCTGATCGCCGGTGCCGCGCTAGCGAAGGACCAGCCATTCAGCGTCGTCGAAGCGACCATTCCTCAGATGCAGGAGGCGCTGCGGACCGGACGGGTCACCTCGCGAGAGCTCGTGCTGCAATGCCTCGCGCGCATCGCCACGTATGAGGACAAGCTGAACGCGGCGATCACCGTGAACCCCAATGCGCTCAAAGAGGCCGACGAGCGCGATCGCGAGCGCAAGCAGGGAAACATCCGCGGGCCGCTGCACGGCATTCCGATCGCCATCAAGGACAACATCCAAACCACCGACATGCCCACCACCGGTGGCGCGCTCGTCTTCGACGGCTTCGTGCCGTCCTACGAAGCGACGGTGACGAAAAATCTCCGCGACGGCGGGGCCATCATCATGGCCAAGACGCAGATGACCGAGCTGGCCAACTGGGTGGCCGGATCTCCGACGCCGATGCCGAACAACTACAACTCGCTGCACGGCTATGGGTTCAATCCATATGATCCACGGCGCGATCCGCGGGAGGCGACCTTCGACGGACGGCCGGCGCTGAACACCGGCGGATCGAGCTCCGGCACCGGCACGGCGGCAAGCTTCTGGGCTGCCAACGTCGGCACGGAGACGTCCGGATCGATCCTCAGTCCGGCAAACGCCAACATGCTTGCCGCCGTGAAGCCGACGGTCGGCCGCATCAGCCGATACGGCGTCATCCCCATCACAGCCGATCAAGACACACCCGGCCCGATGGCCAGGAGCGTCACCGACGCGGCGATCCTTCTCGGCGTCCTCGAAGGGCAGCCCGATCCCAACGATCCGGCGACGACCCGGTGCACTCCCCCGCCGAATCATGACTACAGGCAATTCCTGAAGGCGGACGGTCTCAAAGGAGCGCGCATCGGAATTCCGCGCGCCAACTACTATGACAAGACGACGCCTCCGGGCGCGGACAAACCGCGCGGAGGACTGAATGACGATCAGGCCAAGGTGATGGCTCAGGCCATCGACGCGCTGAAACAGGCCGGCGCGGTCATCGTCGATCCGTCGGACATCCCCAGCGCCGTGGACAAAGATGCGAACAACAATCTGCTTCTCTGGAGCATTTGCTCGGACATGGACGAGGTAAAGGATCGGAAATGCTCAACAGTGCTCGCCTACGGCATGGAGCGCGATTTCAACAAGTGGCTCTCCTCGGTCGGCAAAGCGGTGCCGGTGAAATCGCTCACGGAGCTCCGCCGCTGGAACACGGCGCATCAAAAGGCCGGCTCAATCAAGTATGGCCAGTCGCTGCTCGACATCTCCGATGCGATGGACCTGGAGACCTATCGCACGCGTTACGAGGCCGATCGCGCGCGCGACCTCGCGCTGACCGCCACACACGGAATCGACGAGGTGATGAAGGCGAACAAACTCGATGCACTCCTCTTCCCCGGCTCGACCGGCGCAAATGTCGCGGCGCGCCCCGGCTATCCGACCGTCATCGTGCCGTTCGGCATGGTGCCGAATGCGCCAACGCCGCCGTTCCCCGAAGGTTGCAACGCGAAGCCGACGCCGTTTGGAGTGAGCTTCACGTGCATGGCCTGCAGCGAGCCGACGCTTCTGCGCCTCGGCTATGCATTCGAGCAGGCCACGAAGAGGCGCGTTCCGCCGCCGGCGTTCCCGTGATGTCGCGCATCACCAAGATCCTGATCGCGGCGACGTTTATCGACGGCATTCTGGCCAGCGGCAATATCAATCGCGCCTTCGTCGATATGCCGGCATGGGCGCAGGTGGGCCCCATCGGATGGGCGACCTTCAGCCGCTACGCCGACCTCGGACCGGCGGCGATCATCCTCTATCCCTTCGAGGCATTCGCCGGAATGATCCTCTCCGTCGCCGCGGCGATCCTCTTCTACCGCGCTCGAGTGAGGCCGCGCGCCGGGGCGCTTCCGATCTACACCGGAGCGCTGTTGACCGTTGCGGGACTCGTCGTCACGGCCAAAGCAGCGCCGATCATGCTCAGCGTGCGGCATCTCGGCAACGATCCCGTCGCACTGGAGCAGGCCTTTCGCGGGTTTCAATTCTGGGGCGGAGTGCGAGGCGTGTTTCAAGTGCTCGCCTATTTCGCGAATTTCTGGGCATTGGTCGCGATTTTTCGAACCGGAGCCATGCGCGCCAGCGATGGGTGACGGAGGTGATTGGAGCGGATGGCGAACTGGCGCATCGTCGTTCCGAATTCGCCGACGGCCTGGAGCGCTTCTGCTTCACATTGCTCACGAGAGACAAAGCGCAGCCTTTCGAGCTCAGCGACATACGAGGCCGCGAATCCCCGAATGTCGTCGATATGCAACTGCTCGTGCGGCAACTGCCGGATGTTGTAGAGATAGATCAACGGCTTGAACGTCACCGAAGCGTTGATGCTCGCCGACTCTCCCTGAGGTAAACAGGTTGCTTGCAAGCGGTATGCGACAAAGCGGGTGCAGGCATCGAACTCGCCATCCGGACCGCATAACGCATGGAGCTTCTCCAGCGTCGCAACGAGGACGGCGGTCGGAGGCTGCACGACGGTCTCAGCACCGAACGCGACGGCGCAGTGGAGTAGGATGACCGAAAGGAAAGCTGCTGCAAGTAGGACTCGCATCGCTCTGCAAGGTGGGCTTGCCGGCGCTGCGGTTCGATGCACGGAAACTCATTTGGAGATCAACCCCGGATGACCTCGCAAGTCACTGACGCTTCCCATCTTGTCGAACCAGGTGATCTCTCCGGGGTGGCTCGGTTCGGCGTGTTCGAGCTCGATCTACGGACGGCGGAGCTGCGGCGGAACGGAATCAAGGTGAAGCTCCAGGAGCAGCCCTTCCGCCTTTTGGCATTTCTACTCGAGCGCGCCGGCGCCGTCGTCACCCGCGAAGAGTTGCGCGAGCGCCTCTGGCCCTCGGAATTCGTCGACTTCGACCACAGCCTCAACACCGCGGTGCGAAAACTTCGCGAGGCTCTCGATGACTCTGCGGAGAATCCGCGATTCATCGAGACGCTGGCTCGGCGCGGCTACCGGTTCATCGCGCCCGTCTCGTGGGGTGCATCGATCCCATCGACGGCGGTTCCGTCGACACGCGCAACCCTCCTCGGCATCACGCTCGTCGTAGTGATGATCGGCGCGGGCATCGCGTATTTCGTCACCCGGCGTCATGAGGCGCCGCCGGCACGGGCCATCGATGCCATTGCCGTTCTTCCGTTCACGAATGACGATCCGCAGAGTCAGCATCTGAGCGACGGCATGACCGAGATTCTCATCGACTCGCTTTCGCGACTTCCCGATCTGAGGGTGATGGCCCGCACGACGGTCTTCGAATATAAAGGAAAGGAACCGCGGGAGGCGGGACGGGCGCTGAACGTCGGCGCGGTGGTCGTCGGCGACATGCGGCGCGATGACGATCGCTACACGATCCACGTCGAGCTAATCGACGTCCGCGATGGAACGCAGCTCTGGGGCGATCGGTTCGAAGCGACGCCGGCAACGCTGTCGGCTGCGCAGAGTCGAATCTCGGCCCAGCTTTCCGATGAGGTGCGACGCGGCGTCGACCGCGGTCAACGACAACTGGCCGCCCACCGTTACACCACCGATCCGGAAGCGTCGGAGCTCTATCTGAAAGGTCTCTACGCCTGGAACAAGCGAGGAACAGAGGATCTACACCGCGCGCTCGACTATTTCAATCAGGCCATCAAGCGCGACCCCAACTTCGCCGCCGCATACGCCGGCCTGGCCAAGACCCATGGAGTGATGCTCGGATACGGCCTCGTGTCAGCAGCCAACGGCGCACCAAAAATCGTATCAGCCGCGGAAAAGGCGCTGCAGCTCGATCCCGACAACGCCGATGCCCTGGTCAGCCTGGCCACCACGAAGTTCCGGACCTTCTGGGACTTCGCCGGTGCGGATCGGGATTACCGTCGCGCGCTGACGCTGAATCCGAATTACGCCACCGGTCACCAGTGGTACGCCGACCTGTTGCGGAGCATGGGGCGGTGGGACGAAGCGCGGCGGGAGCAGGAGCTCTCCTACAAACTCGATCCTCTCTCACCGGCCATCAACGCCATGATGTGCTACGGCTTCTACTACGAGCGGCGCTATCGTGAGGGAATCGCCTTTTCCCGCCGGGCCGCGGAGCTCGATCCGAACTTCTTCGCTCCCAGTTGCGTCGCCAACTGTTTCTTCGGCCTCGGCGACATCGACGGCGCGTTGACGGCCATCCGCAAATCAAAGGGCGCGCTCCGCGAGTGTGATGTGCTGCTGACCGATACCTTTCGACGCTCCGGCAAGCGGGACTTCTTCAGGAAAAGCGCGGAACTGCTGGCCCAGCGGCAAGCGGGAAGCATTGAGACGCCGGTGGCCGTGGCCAGCCTTTATGCGTGGAGCGGTGATAAGGATGAGGCCCTGGCCTGGTTGGAGAGGGCCTACCAAAGACACGTCTCGCACATGGTGGAAATCAACACCGATCCGGCGTTCGAGTCGCTCTACTCCGATCCTCGCTTCGAGAAGCTGTTGCAGCGCGTTGGCCTGTCGCGCGTAGCACCGCCTCGCGTCCCCGTGGCGAACTAGCGGCGCCCGTGGCGGAATCCGCGGCCGCCGAAGCGCGGTACGAATCCGAAGCCGACGCCGACCGCGAACCGCGGCCCATACCAGAACGGATCGTACGGATAGAACCACGGATCGTAGTAGGCCGGCGCCACGTAGACTCTTTCGTCTCGGTAGCGGCGCCGATCCTTTCGCGCCGCCGACTCATCGACGACCGCCTTGATCACGTCCTTCGATACGTGCGCGTCGGTCATGGCGATGATGTCATCGGCGCTCACGTCGAACGGCTCGCGCGACTTCGCGACGTAGGAGATGATCGCGTCATCGTCGACGCCCGCCTGCGACATGCGAATGACCTCATCGACGACGACAATCCGTCGATTCCGATCGGTTCGGTCCGTCCGGGCTGGGTCATCGAGAGCGAAGAGCGGCGTGGCGGCGGCGAGAAGCAGGGCGGCGAGAGGGATGAGGCGTTTCATGCCCATAGCTTACGGCCGTTCCGCGGCAAACGGAAAAGGCGGCCACCGGGCCGCCCCTTGCATGTTTGCGATGGCGTAACACACTTCTCACATCGAGTAGAAGAACTCCTCGCGGACGATCTTGCCGTTCTTGACCGTGTAGATGCCCACTTCGTCCATTCCGACCCTCTTCCCCTTCATGGGGCCGGTCTTTGGCGTGATTTCGTAAGAAAACTTGACGGCGAACCGGTCGTTGTGCGGAAACGGCCCGTCGACCTTCGACGAATGCACGTCGTTGTTCTCCATCCACCATTTGTTCTTGCCGCGGATCTTGTCGATGCCGCGCATCTCCGCGGGCATCTCCGGGCTCCCCATCGCCTCGACGCTCACGATGTCAGGACTGTACAAAGACTCGATTGCCTCCAGGTTGCGACCTTTCTGACAGAGACTGACGAGCTTCTCACCGACTTGTTTCGTGTCCATGGATTCCTCCTGCTGAAATCGGCGCTATCAGATCAGAGGTGGATGGGATGCCGTCAAGCCGAGCAGGTAAATCTCTCGTCAATTTCCGCGCCCGCTCTACTCGGAGTAGCGAAGGGGTGATTCGATCCGCTGGAAGCGAGCACCTTTTGCGTCGACTCCGCGAACCACACCGACGTCATCTCTGGTGCGGCACCCGTAGAGTCGAAGGGCGGCCTTCCGGCCGCCCAATCAACACGATTATCCGCTCGTGGATCCGCAGTTTAGGCATTTGTAGCAGGCTCCGTTGCGCACCATGATCGAGCCGCAGTCGGAGCACGACGGCGCGTCCTGCTGATAGAGGAACGCGGCGTTCGGCTTGGCGTTCGGGCCGTCAGCTTCCTTCGGCGGAAGGATGATCGTGGTCGTGTCGATCGATTTGATGAACTTGGCGTCAGTCGCCGTGAGCGACGCGACGTTCGCCGGTGGGGGGGTGGGAGGCGTGGCCGGGTCGCGCACGACCACGCCGGCATCGGCCTGGTTCTCTCGCGACAGGAACTTGATGGCCAGCCACTTGAAGATGTAGTCCATGATCGACTTGGTCATCGGGATCTCGGGATTCTTCGTAAATCCCGACGGCTCGAAGCGCATGTGCGTGAACTTGTCGACCAGGAGCTGCAGAGGCACGCCGTGTTGCAGCGCCAGTGAAGTCATCGTGGCGAACGAGTCCATCAGTCCGGAGATGGTCGAACCTTCCTTGGCCATGGTGATGAAAATCTCGCCCGGCGATCCGTCCTC
>QHVS01000182.1 GCA_003223635.1 Acidobacteriota bacterium
CCTTTCCTTCGTACTTTTTTCTCATCCTCGTAGAAAAAGGTACGAAGGAAAGGCCTGACCCCATCACTCCCGCAGCACCGGCTCCACATCACCGGTGATCAGTCGCGCACCGCGCTGATAGGTGACATACGCCCACGCCCACTGCAGGAAAACGAGCAGGCGGTTGCGGAAGCCGATCAGAAAGAAGATGTGGACGGTCAGCCAGATGAACCAGGCGGGAAAGCCGCTGAGATGAATGCGCCCGAGATCGGCGACGCCGGCGGCGCGGCCGATCGTGGCCAGCGATCCTTTGTCGCGATAGTGAAATGGCTGCCGCGGTTTTCCGGCGAGATCGCCCTCGATGCTGCGCGCAGCGTGAACGCCGCCTTGCATCGCCACCTGGGCGACGCCGGGAAGCGGCATGCGCATCGCCGCAAGGTCGCCGATGACGAAAACCTCCGGATGCCCGGGCAGCGTCAGATCGTCGTTGACCAGAACGCGTCCGGCGCGGTCGAGCGGTACTCCGAGCGTGCGCGCCAGCGGCGAGGCCTGAACTCCGGCGGCCCAGAGCACGGTGCGCGTCGGAATCGGCTTGTCGCCGATGAAGACGTCGTGATCGTCGATTTGCGTGACGATCGCGTTGGTGATCACTTCGACGCCCAGCCGGCGCAACTGCTCTTCCGCTTTTTTCGACAGATCGGGCGAATAGGTCGGCAGAACGCGCTCCTTCCCTTCGATCACGATCACGCGTGCGCTCGCCGGTTCGATGCGCCGAAAATCGCGGATCATCGTGTGCCTGGCAATCTCCGACAGCGCGCCGGCCAGCTCGGCGCCTGTCGGTCCTGCGCCGACGATCACGAACGTGAGCCACGCCTTCTGACGATCAGGATCGACCTCCCGTTCCGCCGCTTCGAAGGCCAGGAGAACTCGCCGGCGAATCTCCAGCGCGTCTTCCACGCCCTTCAGCCCCGGCGCATGCGGTTCCCATTCGGGATGATTGAAATAGGAGTGCGTCGCGCCGGTGGCGACGATCAGATAGTCGTACGCCACTTCACCGTCGACGAGCTTCACGATCTTCTTCTGCACGTCGATCGCCGTAGCCTCGGCGAGCAAGACCGTGGTGTTTTTCTGATGCGCCACCACCGAGCGGATGGGGTAGGCGATGTCACTCGGGTTCAGCGCCGCGGTGGCCACCTGGTAGAGCAGCGGCTGGAAGAGGTGATAGTTCCGGCGATCGAGCATAGTGATGCGCACCGGCGCTCGCCGCAGCGCCTTCGCCGCGTACAGACCACCGAACCCTCCGCCCAGGATGACGACGCGCGGTAGTTCGGACATTCTGGTGGCATTCTATTGGGGAGATGAGACGCCTCGCGCCCCTTTTCATTCTCTGGGCGATTGCCTGCTCGTCTGTGCTGTACGTCCGCGAGCAGTGCGACACGCTCTACTTCGGCACGGCCAGGCCGGACGGCACATCGGTTACTGACGCGGAGTGGCGGCAGTTCGTGCGCGAAGTGATCGAGCCGCACGTTCCCGGTTTCACGCAGTGGGCCGCGCAAGGTGAGTGGAAGGGAAAGAGCGAAGCGACGCACATCGTGCAGATCGTCCATTCGGCCCGAGAGCAGCCGCCCATCGCTCAGATGATCGCCGAGTACAAGCAGCGCTTCGCGCAGGAGTCAGTTCTTCACGTGCGCAGCATCGTCTGGCTACAGGTGCGTTGAGATGCGCCTTCGGAGTGAGGCGGCTTGCCGCCGCCTTGAAAAGCGGTGCCAAGGCACCGCACTCCAAAGGCGCTTCGCGCGCTATTGAAGGCGACGTCGCTCCAGCCACCGGCGAGCAACATAGAACAGCGTCCCCGCGGCGATCACGTACAGTCCGCCCACCTTCAATCCTTTCTGCGGCGAAATGACGATGTAGGACCACAGCCCCAGAGCGATGATCGCCGGCAGCGGATAAAGCCACATGCGGAACGGGCGGGGGCGGTCGGGTTGCCGCACGCGCAAGATCACCGCGCCGGCGATCTGGGCCATGAACGGAATGATGGCCCGGATGGAGAGGATGGCCTGCAGCACATGCGTCAGAGGAAGCCAGCAGAAGACCGCGGCAACGCTGCCAAGAAAAATCGTGGCCACGTAAGGATGCGCTTCCGTCGCGTGCAGCTTTGAGAAGATGCGGAAGAAGTTTCCGTCGCGGGCCGCGGCGTAGAGGATCCGCGAATAGCCGAGCATCAGCGAGAAGATCGACGCGAACGCGGTCCACAGAATCAGAATCGAGATCCACTGCGCGGCGCGCTTGCCGAGTAGAAAGGCCAGGTAGTCGCCGACGATCGATTTCGACGTCATCGCCTGCTGCATCGGCAGCACGGAGATGAGGCAGGCGTTCATCAGAAGGTAGATCACGCCGATGGCCAGGATGGAGATGACGATCACGCGAGGGATCGTCCTTTCCGGCGTGCGGACCTCGTCGCCGATGTAGCAGATGTTGTAGTAGCCGAGGTAGTCGTAGACGGCGTAGATGAGAGCGACGCCGAGGCCGGCGTAGGGCGTCGCGCCATCGAGGCGAGGCGCGCGCCAGAACGCGAACGCCTCGAGCTTGAGATGCGGAAGGCCGGCCACGATCACGATGGCCAGCGTCCCCATCACGCCCACCCACAGAAGCACCGACAGTTTTCCGATCGCCTCGAGCTTGCGCAGAAGAATCAGCGTGGTGAGAACGCAGATGATCATCGCCGTGATCGCCACGTGACCTTCCGCCGCGGGCATCAGGATCTTCAGGTAGTTGGCGAATCCGATGCAGCCGGAGGCCATCGACAGCGGCGCGGAGAAGAGAATCTGAAATAGAAAGAGGAAGGAGATCAGCCGCCCGGCCCGCCCGTAAGCCTCCCGCAGAAAAACGTACGATCCGCCCGATGCCGGCAGCTCGGCCGCCAGTTCCGCCGTGACCAGGCCGTCGCTGATGGCGAGCAGCCCGCCGAGCATCCAGGCCAGCATTCCGCGCGCCCCCCCCATCGCCGACAAGATGAGGGGGATGGTGATGAACGGACCGATCCCTACCATGTCGATCATGTTCAGGGCGATCCCGCGCCACAGGCCGATGTCGCGTCGGAGCTCGGACATGGCGGCGCGAGAGTGTACAGCGATCGTGCGAAAGCGGCGGCAAGCCGCCGCACTCCGAAGAGACAACTGCTACTATTCCGCTCCCAAATAACCATGAGGGAGAAATCATGCGCCGCACTCTTCCACTCGCGATCGTTCTGATCGCAGTTGCCTGCTCGACTTCCATCACCACGACTCCCACGGCAAGCCCCACGACGACAACCGCCAGCAGCCAACCGCTAGCCCCTCTCTTCGGCCCGCACGGTTTCGATCTCACCGGCATGGACCCGACGGTGAACGCCTGCGATGACTTCTATCGCTTCGCCGTCGGCAAGTGGCGGGAGACGCATCCTCTGCCGGCGCAGTACTCGCGCTTTGGCCGCTTCGAGGAGCTGGCCGAGCGCAACCGCGAGACGTTGCACACGATCCTGGAAGAAGACGCTCGAGTAGCGGCGACCGCGCCGCGCGGAAGCGCGGAGCAAAAAGTCGGCGACTTCTACGCCGCCTGCATGAACGAGACAGCCATCGAGGCGGCAGGCATGACGCCGATCCAGGATGAGCTGAATCGCATCAACGCGATCAGCGATCGAGCGTCGCTGCTCTCCGAATTGACCCGTCTGCACAACGAGGGCTATGGCCCACTGTTCCGCGTCTCGGGGCAGAACGACATGAAGAATTCGAAGATGATCATCGCTTCGGTCGGCAGCGGCGGCCTCGGTCTGCCCGATCGCGACTACTACCTGCGCGATCAGGACCGCTTCAAGACCATCCGCGGGCAGTACATCGATCACGTGGCGAAGATGTTGACGCTGTCGGGCGACGATTCGACTACGGCTCGGGCCGAGGCGGAGCGCGTCCTGCAGTTGGAGACGAAGCTCGCCGACGCGCAGATGACGCGCGTGGAGATGCGCATCCCCGAGAACCGCTATCACATGATGGCCGTCTCGCAGCTTGCCTCGATGGCCCCGGCCGTCGATTGGAACTCGTATCTGCGCGGCTTGGGCGTCGACCAGCAAACCCTCAATGTCACCGAGCCGAAGTATATGGAGGCCCTCAATCGCCTGCTGAACGACATTCCCCTCGACGATTGGAGGACGTATCTGCGCTGGAACGTCGTCAACGCGACGGCTCCCGCGCTGTCACGTCCGTTCGAGCAAGAGGAATTCAATTTCAACGGCCGCATTCTGAGCGGACAGAAAGAACAGCAGGAGCGGTGGAAGCGCTGCGTGCGCGCCACCGACGCCAACCTCGGCCAGCTTCTCGGTCAGGAGTACGTCCGCCGCACCTTCACGCCGGAAGCGAAGGCGAAGATGAATCAGTTGATCGACAATCTCGTCGCCGCGCTGCGCGAAGACATCCCCACGCTCTCCTGGATGGGGCCGCAGACCAAGCAGGCCGCACTGGACAAGCTCAACGCCTTCCAGCGCAAGATCGGCTATCCCGACAAGTGGCGCGACTATTCGGCTCTCTCAATCACCCGCGATTCGTACGCACAGGACTACATGGCCGCGCGGCAGTTTGCCGTCCGCTACAACATCGGGCGCATCGGAAAGCCGGATGATCCGAACGAATGGGGCGGCTTCACTCCACCGACCGTGAACGCCAGCTACAGCTCGACGCGCAACGACATCACGTTTCCCGCCGGCATCCTGCAGCCCCCGTTCTACGATCCGAACGCCGACGATGCGTACAACTACGGCGGCATCGGCACGGTGATCGGGCACGAGATGACGCACGGGTTCGACGATCAGGGGGCGAAGTTCGATCCGCAGGGCAATCTGCGCAACTGGTGGACGCCGGAGGATCTGAAGAATTTCCAGGCGCGCACCGACTGCATCGGAAACGAGTACAGCGAATTCAACGTCGCGCCTCAGATCAACATCAATGGGAAGCTGGTGACCGGAGAAGCGACCGCCGACTTGGGTGGCGCAACGCTCGCGCTTCGCGCCTATGAGCGATCGCTGCAGGGGAAGCCGCGTCAGAATCTCGACGGCTTCACGCCCGAGCAGCGCTTCTTCCTCGGATTTGCGCAGGTGTGGGGAGAGAACATGGCGGCCGAAGAAGCGACGCGCCGCGCGCTGACGGACACGCATGCGCAGGGCCCGTTCCGCGTGAACGGCACGGTATCGAACATGCCGGCTTTCCAGCGTGCGTTCCACTGCGCCGAGGGCTCGCCGATGGTGCGGGAGGCCTCGAAGCGCTGCGCGATCTGGTAGGCCCTCACCCGGCGCTTCGCGCCACCCTCTCCCGCTCGCGCGGGAGAGGGACGCTCGGTTACTCGAGTGCCTTCTCCCCGCTTGCGGGGAGAAGGTGCCGCGAAGCGGCGGATGAGGGGTCTCGCTATACTCGCGCGCTGTGACTCCTAAGGAAGCGGAAAATCTCCGCCACTTCCACGAAGAGGGATACGTCATCGTCTCCCTCGACGTCAGCGCGAGCGACGCCGCGGCGTTCGATCGCGACGTCGATCGGCTGTGGAAAGAGAAGCCGCAGAACGTGGCATTCGCGTACGACTCGCCGCCGATGCGCTTCTCCGTTGCGGATGAAAAACAGCAGCGCCGCCCGCGCCATCGCGTTCATGACATGCATTCGTTGAGCGACACCGCGCGCCGGCTGTACCTCGATCGCATTCTCCACCGCTACGCCGAGTTGATCCTCGGCGAACCAGCGGTGGCCACGCAGTCGCTCTATTTCGAATTCGGGAGCCAGCAGGCGCTGCATCGCGACTCGATCGTCGTGCCCACGCCCGTCTTTGGCAGCCTGCTCGCCGCGTGGATCGCACTGGAAGATATCGATCCACGTTCTGGCCCGCTCGCGTATGTTCCCCGATCGCACAAGCTGCCCTTCTACGAATTCGCGCCGGGCGAGTACATGTTCGACGGGCGGCGGATGGGCGATCGGGAGGCACGCGCGGCGATGGCCTTTCATGATGCGGAATGCGCGAAGCGCGGACTGCAGACGAAGCTCTTCCTTCCCAAGCGCGGCGAAGTGTTGATCTGGCATTCGGCGCTGCTGCACGGCTGACGCGGAAGAGTTTCGTCGTGCACTACTCGTCGCTCAGCCAACAGAAGACGCGGGAGAGCGCGGTCGCAGAAAACGGTGGCGAGACCGTGTGGAGCACGTCCGAGCTCTACTCCGGCGATGGCTGCTACGGCTTCGCCAATGCTCTCGACGGGCAGTTCGAATACCGGCGATGACGCGCTATCCGCTCGAGCCCGACGCGGAGGAGATGCGGCGCCTCATCGACGGCGCGGCGCGGAGAATCATCGAGCACATCGAGTCGCTTCCTTCGCAGCCGGCGTCGAACGTCGAGGGCGCCACCGAATTCGCGCGCAGCTTGATCGAGCCGCTGCCCCAGCGAGGCGAGGCGTATGAGAAGCTCCTCGACTTTCTTTTCCGCGACGCCATCCCGCGCTCGTTCAACAGCGCAGGCCCCGGCTACGTTGCGTACGTTCCTGGCGGCGGGATCTTCCACGCGGCGATCGCCGACCTGATCGCCGACGCGGTGAATCGCTATGTCGGTGTGTTCGCCGCGGCCCCGGCGCTGGTTCAGCTCGAGGCCAACGTGGTGCGATGGTTCTGCGAGATCGTCGGTTTCCGGAAGGGGAGCGGCGGCGTGCTGACCACCGGCGGCTCGCTGGCCATGCTCATCGCCATCATCACCGCGCGAAAGTCGATCGTCGGCGACGACTTCGCCCGTGCGACGCTCTATGCGAGCGATCAGATCCATCATGCGTTTCAGAAAGCGGCGAGCCTGGCCGGATTCCCCAAGGGCAACGTGCGGGAGATCGAGAGCGACGAGTCGTTTCGCGCACGCGTCGACCTGCTGGAGGAGGCCATCGCCCGCGATCGCGCCGCGGGCTTCACGCCGATGCTGATCGCCGGAAGCGCCGGAACCGTGGCCACCGGCGCCGTCGACGATCTCAGAGCCCTCGGCCGCCTCGCGCAGCAGGAGTCGATGTGGTTCCACGTCGACGGCGCGTACGGCGCGTTCTTCATGCTTACGGAGCGCGGTCGCGCAGCGATGCGCGGGATCGAGCGCGCCGATTCGATCGTCCTCGATCCGCATAAGACGCTTTTTCAGCCGTACGGAACGGGAGCGCTTCTCGTCCGTGACGTCGCGCAGCTCCGCGAGGCGCACAGCATGGCGGCCAGCTATCTGCCCCAGTTCCAGGACGAGGAGGAGTTCATCGACTTCTGCGAGCTGTCGCCGGAGCTGTCGCGCGACTTCCGCGGGCTGCGCGTCTGGCTGCCGCTGAAGCTTTTCGGCATCGAGCCGTTTCGTCAGCAGCTCGACGAGAAGCTCGACCTGGCTCGCTGGGCCACCGCGGAACTGCGCAAGATCGAAGGGATGGAGATCGTGGCCGACCCGCAACTCTCGATCGTCGCTTTCCGCCTGGTGCGCGGCGGGTTGACCACCCTCGACGCTCTGAACCGGCGACTGCTCGAACGCATCAACGCGCGGAAACGCGTCATGCTCACCGGCACGACGCTCGGCACCATGTTCGTCCTGCGCATCTGCGTCGTGTCCTTTCGCACGCACCTCGATCACATGCAGATGTGTCTGGAGGACATTCGGGCCGCGGTCGCCGAAGTGTGACTTGCCCAGACCGGCGTGCCGACCTATACATCACGCATGCTTTCCCAGAAGCGCGCCTTTCTCGTGGGGTTTTTCTGCCTGGCCTTCTGCACGCTTCCTCTCGCGCAACGCGTGCTGACGCGCGATCCGGCCACGCTCGACCACAAATCGAAATACCTGAAGGCGCATCTCGGCACCGGTGAGCTGTATCTGCTCTCCGATTGGAGCGTCGATGACGCACAGAAGATCGTCAGCGGGACGGGAGATCGTCTCGACGCGAACCGGCAGGTGATCGAGCATGGCAAGCTCTCGTTGGCGATCGACTCCGTGGCGCTCTTCGAGACGAACGTGATCAGCAAATCACCGCGGATGCGGGCGCTTTCGGTCATGACCGGCGTCACCGCGGCGGTCACCGCGTTGTGCCTGGCCAGCCCGAAGGCGTGTTTCGGATCGTGTCCGACGTTCTACGCATCGGACGGTGAGAAGCCCTCGCTGCAGGCGGAGGGATTCTCAGCGAGCGTGCTGCCGTCGTTGGAAGAGACGGATCTCGATGCGCTCTATCGGGCGCGCCCCGCCGCGCGGGAGTTCGTCCTGCGAATGACCAACGAGGCGCAGGAAACGCACGTCGTCCGATCCGTGCGCCTGATCTGTGCTCCTCGCCCCGAGGGCACGCGCGTTTTTGCCACGGCGAACCGAGAGTTCTGGCAATCGAGTCTGCTCGTCGCCCCATCCGAGTGTCATGCGCCGGAAGGCGACTGCCGCAGGGCATTGCGAGCCTTTGACGGCGTGGAGCGCTTCAGCGTTGCAAATCGGGACGATCTTTCCCGGCACGAAACGATCGATCTGGAGTTCGACGCTCCCAGCGATGGCGCGTCGCTGGGAATCGTTCTCGCCGCGCGTCAGACACTTCTCAGCACATTCCTGCTCTACCAGACCTACGCATACCTCGGCACGCGCGCGACGGAATCGCTGGCCGCACTC
>QHVS01000110.1 GCA_003223635.1 Acidobacteriota bacterium
CGCCGTTTCATCCGCGCAGTGGAAAGGGTGCGCGTCTGGTCGACGCTGACGGCAAGGAGTACTGGGATCTTCTCGGCGGCATCGCTGTCAACGCCCTCGGGCATCAGCATCCGCGGCTGGTGAAGACGCTGCGCGATGAGTCGCGCTCGCTTCTCCATGTTTCGAACCTCTACTTTCATCCCGCCCAAGGCATTCTCGGCGAGCGGCTCGTGCGCGCCTCGGGAATGCTCCGCGCGTTTTTCTGCAACAGCGGCACGGAGGCGAATGAGGCGGCGCTGAAATTCGCGCGGCTGGCCAATCCCGGCCGCAGCGGTCTCGTGGCGCTGGAGGAGAGCTTTCACGGACGGACGTTCGGCGCGCTGTCGCTGACGGGACACGCCGCCTATCGCACTCCATTCGAGCCTCTCGTGCCCGGCGTGACGTTCGTTGCGCCGAACGATGTCGCCGCGCTCGAAGCGGCCGTGGATGGGAACACGAACGCGATCGTTCTCGAGCCGGTGATGGGGGAGGGCGGCATCATCCCTCTGACGGACGAATACCTCGCAGCGGCGCGACGCATCGCCGATCGCACCGGCGCGATTCTGATCTTCGACGAGATCCAATGCGGCCTCGGGCGAACAGGAATGATGTTCGCCTTCCAGCACAGCGGCGTCACGCCCGACATCATCACGTTGGCCAAGCCTCTGGGCGGAGGACTTCCGCTTGGCGCCGTGCTCACCGGCCCGGCCATCGAAGGTGTGGTCAAGCCGGGCCATCACGGAACCACGTTCGGCGGCAATCCTCTGGCCTGCCGACTCGGCCTGGCCGTGCTCGACGAGATCGAACACGCGTTGCTGCTGCAACGAGTCACGCTGTGCGGCGAATGGTTCGGCACCGAGCTGCGCATGCTGCAGTCCCGGACGCCAACCATCGTCGACGTTCGGGGCCTCGGATTCATGTGGGGCATCGAGCTCGATCGCCCGGCGAAGCCCATCGCCAACGAACTGCTCGCGGCTGGATTCGTCGTCGGCACCGCGCGCGACAACGTGCTTCGCCTCCTGCCGCCGTACATCACACCGAAAAAAGCGTTTGTGGAGTTCATCGCAGCGCTCGAGCGAGCCCTCGCGGCGGTGGCCGGTGACCGGTTGACGGTCACTCCGGCGCAGCCTTCGATCACACCTTACGTGCAAGGAGCGATGTCGAAATGAAGCAGGTGAAGAAAGTCGCGCTGGCCTACTCCGGCGGGCTCGATACATCCGTCATCATTCCCTGGCTGAAGGAGAACTACGGCTGCGATGTCGTTGCCGTGGCTGTCGACGTCGGCCAGCAGGAAGAGACGGCCGGACTGGCCGACAAGGCCTATCGCACCGGAGCATGCGATTTCTATCTCGTCGATGCGAAAGAAGAGTTCGCCCGCGCATATCTCTTCCCGGTCCTGAAGGCCGGTGCGATTTACGAGCGCGACTACCTCCTCGGCACGGCGAGCGCGCGGCCGCTGATCGCCCGCAAGCAGGTTGAGATCGCTCTGGCTACGGGTTGCGATGCGTTGGCTCACGGCTGCACGGGCAAAGGGAACGATCAGGTCCGATTCGAGCTGGCCTATCAGGCGCTGGCGCCGGAGCTGAAGATCATCGCGCCGTGGCGCGAGTGGTCGATCACCTCGCGCGAAGACGCGATCGATTTCGCGGCGGCGCGCGGAATTCCTGTTCCGGTGACGAAGAAGGATCCCTACTCGCGCGATCGCAACCTGTGGCACCTCTCTCATGAGGGCGGCCCGCTGGAAGATCCGGCGTTCGAGCCGGAGGCCTCGATGTTCAAGCTGACCGCCGATCCGACGCTCGCTCCCGACGAGCCGGAGAAGGTGACGATCACCTTCGAGTCGGGCGTGCCGGTGGCGGTCAACGGGGCCGCACTTTCGCCGGCGAAGTTGATCGAGACGCTAAACGCGATCGGCGGGCGCCACGGTGTCGGCCGCGCCGACCTGGTGGAGAACCGGTTGATCGGCATCAAGTCACGCGGCGTATACGAGACTCCCGGAGGAACGCTGCTGGTGAACGCGCTGAAGGCGCTCGAGTCGATCACGCTCGACCGCGACAGCGCCCACGAGAAAGAGCGCATCTCTACGCGCTATGCGGAGCTGGTGTACTTCGGCCAGTGGTTCTCGCCTCTCAAGGAAGCGTTTGATGCGTTCGTCGACACGCTGATGGAGAACGTGAGCGGCACGGTCACGTTGAAACTTTACAAAGGTGGATGCGCAGTCGTATCGCGCACCTCGCCCTACTCGCTCTACTCCGAAGATCTTGCATCGTTCAACATGCGCGGCTACGACGCCGCCGATTCCGCGGGGTTCATCCGTCTCTTCGGTCTGCCGCTGCGCGGTCGCAAGCGGATCGGCCCGATCGATGTCAAGAAAGTCGCGCCGTGAAGCTTTGGGGCGGCCGGTTCGAGAAAGGACCATCAGATCTGCTCCGGCAGTTCAATGATTCGTTCTCGTTCGATCATCAGCTTCTGTCGGAAGACATCGACGGCTCGGTGGCGTGGGCGTACGCAATCGCCGACGCCGGCGTGCTGACGCGCGACGAAGCGCGGTCGATCGTGACGGCGCTCAGCCGCATTCAGCCTCCGGTGAAATTCAACGAGCACGAAGACGTCCATTCCTATGTGGAATCGAAGCTCCGCGAAGCCATCGGCCCGCTCGCCGGGAAGCTGCATACCGGCCGCTCGCGAAACGATCAGGTAGCCACCGATCTGAAGCTGTGGTTGAAGCGCGCTTGCGACGAGGCGACCTCAAACATTCGCGCCCTCGCCTTGATCCTGGTCAAACGTGCCGAAGCCGAGGCAGCGACGCCAATGCCTGGATATACGCACTCCAAGCAGGCCGAGCCGATCACGTTCGGCCACTGGTGCCTGGCCTATGTAGAGATGTTGCAGCGCGACATCGAGCGCTTCGCCGCGGCCCAGGCGCGCGGGGATGAGTGCCCCCTCGGCGCAGGAGCTCTCGCCGGTGCGCCGCTCCCAATCGATCGCATGAAACTGGCGCAGTCGCTGGGATTCGCTCGGCCAAGTGCGAATTCGCTCGACACAGTCTCTGACCGCGACTTCGCCGTCGACTATCTTTTCGCCGCGTCGCTGCTGCTGACGCATCTGTCGCGTCTCGCGGAGGACCTCATCTTCTTCACAAGCGACGAAGCGGGCTACGCTGAATTGCCCGATGCGTTGGCCACCGGCTCGTCCAGAATGCCGCAGAAGAAAAATCCCGACGTTCTGGAGCTGGTGCGCGGTCACGCCGGCCGGGCCATCGGTGAGCTGACCGGCCTCCTCGCGGTGATGAAAGGGCTTCCACTTGCGTACGACAAGGATCTGCAGTTGGACAAAGAGCCGCTCTTCCGGATGCGCGTGACACTGGGCGCGGCGCTTCCAGCGTTGACGGCGCTGATCGAAGGAATCGAGTTGAATCGCGAACGCATGCGCGCCGCTGCGGCCGGCCCGATGCTGATGGCCACCGCAGTTGCTGATGCGATGGCCGCACGTGGCCTTCCCTTTCGCGAAGCGCACGAGGTGGTCGGGCGTGAGCTCGCCTCGATCGACGAGCTGGCCAGGGAATATGGCGTCACGCTCGATGGCATCCTCGCCTCGAAGAAGGCTTTCGGCGGAACCGCGCCGGAGCGGGTGACGGCGGCGGCGCGCGCGGCCCGGGCGCGTCTGACGTCTTCGACAAGCGACCACCGACAACCGACAACCGCCGGGCAGACGCGATGAAGCTACCGAAAGGGTTTCTCGCGTCCGGCGTTCGCGCTGGCATTCGAAAGAAGCGTCCGGACCTCGGCTTGATCGTCGCCGAGGGGGGCGCAAACGCCGCGGCGGTCTTCACGAAGAATCGCTTTCAGGCCGCGCCGGTCGTCCTTTCCAAATCGTCGCTGAAGAGGAGCGGCGGACGGGTGAAGGCAGTGGTGGTCAACGCCGGATGTGCGAATGCCGTCACCGGGAAGGAAGGGCTGGACGCGGCGAAGCGCGTGCGCACGCGCGCCGCAGCCCTGCTGCGATGCGACGCCGACGAGATCTTTCTGGCTTCTACCGGCGTGATCGGCGTGGTCCTGCCCGATAAGAAAGTGCGAGAAGCGTTACCCGATTCGATCGCCAGGCTGTCGCAGGGCGGCATCGACGCGCTGTCACACGCCATCCTCACCACCGATGTCGGCCCGAAGGTGACGCAGGCGACGTTCATGATCGGCGGCAAGCGAGCGCGCATCGTCGGCGTGGCGAAAGGGGCGGGGATGATTCATCCGAACATGGCCACGATGCTGGCCTTCGTCATGACCGACGCGGCGATCGCTCCCGCCGTTCTTCAACGTGCGCTCAAAGAAGCGGTCGATCAGAGCTTCAACGCGATCTCTGTCGATGGCGACACTTCGACCAACGACTGCGTGCTGGTGATGTCCAGCGGCAAGGCTGGGAACGCGCAGAGCGCCGACAGCACCGAGTTTCAACGCGCGCTCAACACGGTTTGCCGTCAGCTGGCGTGGATGATCGTCCGCGATGGCGAAGGGGCCACAAGAGTGATGGAGTTGGAGGTACGCGGCGCGCGCAGCGAACGCGATGCCCGGCTGGCTGCGCATGCCATCGCCACGTCGCCCCTGGTGAAGACTGCGCTGCATGGCGGCGATCCGAACTGGGGACGCATCCTGGCCGCGGTCGGACGCAGCGGCGCACGATTCTCCATCCGCAGAGTCTCGCTCAGCGCCGGCCCCATCGCCCTCGTCCGCGACGGCAGCGCCGTCGAGTATCGCGAGAAGGACGCCGCGCGCATCTTCGCCCGCGAGCGCGTGCCCCTCACGCTCGACCTGGGCGGGGGGAATGGGCGGGTGGTGGTGCTGTCTTCGGATCTCGGTCACGACTACGTGTCGCTGAACGCGGACTACCGGTCGTAGTGGAGCGGCGGCCTTTAGGCCGCCGGCGGGCTGAAGCCCGCCGCTCCACGCGTTGGTAGACTTCCCTGCCTATGAGGAACCTCGCAGCTCTCTTACTTTTTGCCATCCCTCTGCATGCGGCGTCACGCCTTCCCGTGCGCGAGCCCCGTGCGATGGTGGCTTCGGTCGACGCGATTGCCTCGCGCATCGGAGCGGACGTGATGAAGCGCGGGGGCAACGCGGTCGACGCGGCGGTGGCGGTCGCGCTGACGCTCGCCGTCACGTGGCCCGAGGCCGGAAACCTCGGCGGCGGCGGATTCATGCTGGTCCGCAAAGCGGACGGGACGACAGAGGCGATCGATTACCGCGAGATCGCGCCGCTGTCTGCCAGTCGCAACATGTACCTCGATGCGGAAGGCAACGTGATCAAGGATGCTTCGCTCGTCGGCTACAAAGCCATCGCCGTGCCGGGCACCGTTGCCGGTCTCGCATTCGCGCACAAACGTTACGGCAAGTTGCCATGGCCGGATCTCGTCGAGCCGGCGCGGAAGCTGGCTGCGGAAGGATTCATCGTCAGCCAGTATCTGGCGCGGAGTCTCGCGGTGAAACAGACGGTCGAGCGGATGCAGCGTTTTCCGGAGAGCTGGCGCATCTTTCAGCGCAGCGGGAAGCCATATCAGGCGGGCGACATCTTGGTGCAACCGGAGCTGGCCGCCGTGCTGAAGCGGATCCAGAGCGATCCGAGCGATTTCTATCGAGGGGAGACTGCGCGCAGGATCATCGCCGACGTACAAGCCCACAGCGGGACGCTGACTGCCGAGGATCTGGCCCGTTACCAGCCGACTGTTCGCACGCCCTTACGATCGATGTACCGCGGCTACGAGATCGTGACCATGCCACCACCCTCCTCCGGCGGCGTCGCACTCATCGAGATGTTGAACATGCTCGAACCCTACGATCTCCAGGCCATGGGATGGCACTCGTCGCAGGAGGTGCATACGGTCGTCGAGGTCATGCGCCGCGCCTACGCCGACCGCGCCAAGTACCTCGGCGATACCGATTTCACCCGCGTTCCTGTTGTTGGACTCACTTCGCGGGCCTACGCCGAGCAGCGCCGCCGCGAAATCGACCCGATGCGCGCAAGCGACAGCAAGACAGTGGGCGCAGGCGAACCGCTCGGCTACGAATCGCCGCAGACCACCCACTTCACGATCATCGATCCCGACGGCGCCGTCGTCAGCAATACGTACACGCTCAATGAAAGCTACGGCTCCGCGGTGACCGCGGCCGGGACCGGCGTGCTGCTCAACGACGAGATGGATGACTTCACATCGAAGCCGGGCGTGCCGAACACGTACGGACTCATTCAGGGTGAGGCGAATGCAATCGCGCCTCGCAAGAAGCCGCTTTCGTCAATGACACCGACGCTGGTATTGAAAGACGGGAAACTGTGGTTTGCCGTCGGCAGTCCCGGTGGATCGATGATCATCAACACCGTCCTCGAGGTCATTCTCAATGTCGTCGACTTCGGAATGAACATCCAGCAGGCCATCGACGCGGCGCGATTCCACCACCAGTGGCTGCCGGACAAGATCAATTGGGAGCCGTTCGAATTCTCCCGAGACACATCGGACGCGCTCGAGAAGATGGGGCATGTCTTCGCCGAAAAGCCGAGCGACATTGGCGACGCACACGCCGTAATGGTGGATCCGAAAGATAGAGCTCGGTTGGGCGCGTCCGACCCCCGTCGGGGAGGGGTCGCCGTCGGCTGGTAGAATCCGCGATCCGAGGAAGCATGAATCTGAGCAAGAACGAGCTCCTTGCGTTCGCCCGAGGCGAACGGGAGCGCTTCGAGCGCACGCTGCGGCAATTCGTCGAGGTTCCGACAGTCTCCTCAGAGCCGGAGCGGCAGCCGGACATCCGCCGCTGCGCCGATCTGGCCGCACAGACCATTCGCGAATTCGGAGGCGAGGCGCGGATCCTGGAGACCGCGGGAAATCCGATCATTCACGGCCGCTTTGATCAGAACAGCGGCGGTCCAACCGTCACCATCTACAACCATCTCGATGTGCAGCCCGCCTCGCGAGAGACGGAACCTTGGGATTCCGATCCGTTCACCTTCACCAGGAACGGCGACCGCTATTACGGCCGCGGGACGACCGACGACAAGGGCCCGGCGCTCACTGCGCTGTGGGGCGTGCGCGCAGCGCGCGAGGCCGGCGTTCCGATCAACATCAGCGTGCTGTGGGAGCTCGAAGAAGAGATCGGCTCGCCGAATTTCGAAGCGGCGATGAAAGAGAACGCCAACCAGCTCGCCACCGACTCGGTGATCGTTTCCGACACCATCTGGGTGGCCCGCGATCGACCGGCCTGTCCGGCCGGATTGCGCGGGCTGTTTGGATTCGAGCTGATCCTCGAGACAGGGGAGACCGATCAGCACTCCGGCGTGACCGGCGGCGCAGCGCGGAATCCCATCGGCGAGCTGATGAAGCTCGTCTCAGAGATGTATGACGCATCGACAGGAAAAGTGAAGATCAAAGGGTTCTACGATGACGTCGAGAAGCCATCGAAGGCGGAGTTGAAGGAGTTCGCCGCGTCCGGTTTCTCCGTCAAGAAATTCAAGAAGGATCATCTTTTCAAGTCGATTCGCACCGAAGATCCGATGGAGGTGATGAAACGGATCTGGGCCACGCCGACCATGGAAGTGCACGGCCTGGTCGGCGGCTATACCGGTCCGGGGATCAAGACGATCATTCCGCCGCGCGCGGCGGTGAAAATCTCCTGCCGCGTCGTTCCGAATCAGGATCCGAAGAAGATCGGAAAGCTCATTCGCGACTTCGTGAAGAAGCACAACCCCGACGTAAAGATGGTGGAAGAATCGTCGATGATGCCGTACAAGGCGCCCACCACCGGCCCGCTCGCCGATGCCGTGCGCAGCGCGATGAAGTTTGCCTTCGGACGTGAGCCTGTGTTCGTGCGCGAAGGCGGCTCGATCGGCGCCGTGATCTCCATGGAGCGTTACCTCCGCTGCCCTGTCATGTTCCTCGGCCTCTCCCTGCCCGAGCACGGGTACCACGCGCCGAATGAGAACTACGACTGGCAACAGGCCAGCGGCGGGATGGCCGCCTTCGCGAAGTACTTCGAGGAAGTGGCCGCGCTGTAGATTCCCCCTCGCACCTATCCTGAGGTCTCCCTGTCGAGATGGTGGAAATTTGTGGACAGAAGTGGCGATAAGTGGTAAAAACACACATTGAATCGGTTAAAAACGGGCCTTCTTAATGGAACTCAGTGTCTTGATGGGGCATGCCCCCGCTCGCGTCGACGACAAGGGACGCTTGAAGGTCCCGGCGGATTTCCGCAAGTTCATTGAAGAACGATACGGCTCCGACTGCTTCATGACTGCTTCATTATCTCCATGGACGGAGAACGCGCGCTGATCTATCCGATGCCGGTCTGGAACGATTTCCAGGGAGGGCTGGCGAAAGTCCCATCAACGTCGATGGCCAAATCCAAGCTGCTGGAGCGGGCGAATTACTACGGACAGGCGGCGACGATCGACGGGCAAGGACGGCTGCTGATCCCCACTGTGCTCCGCGAAATCGCCGGGATCGCAGAAGACGTGGTGGTCCTGGGCAACACCGATCACCTGATCGTGTGGAACGAGGAGCGGATCCAGAAGCGACTGGCGAAGAGTCCGTTGAGCGCGGAGGACATGAAGGAGTTGGAGCTGCACGGAGTGTAGTTGCTGAGTTGCTTGGTTGCTAGGTTGCTGGACGGGTGGGACTGAGCAACCCAACAACCAAGTAACCCAGCGACCGATGATCCACGATCCAGTTCTTTTACAACCGGTTGTCGATTACCTCCGCCCCAATCGCGAAGACGGAACGCTCGTCGATGCGACGGTAGGGTTGGGTGGGCACGCGGAGGCGCTGTTGGAGCGCTATCCGCGGGCCCATCTGGTGGCCATCGATCGCGATCCGCGCGCGCTGAAGCTCGCGCGAGAGCGGCTGGGGAGGTTCGGAAGTCGCGTGACGTTCGCGCAGGGACGTCACGAGTCGCTCATTGACATTCTGAAGCAGTCAAACCTCGAGACCATCAGCGGCCTCGTGGCCGACCTCGGCGTCTCCTCGATGCAGCTCGACGACGCGTCGCGCGGATTTTCCTTCCGCCTCGACGCGCCGCTCGACATGCGGATGGGGCCTGACAGCACGACGGCGGCAACGCTGGTCAACGGCCTCGAGGAACACGAGCTGGCGCGGATCCTCCGCGAATACGGCGAGGAGCCGATGGCCCGGCGCATCGCACGAGCGATCGTCGAGGCGCGGCAGAGCGCTCCGATCGAGACGACCGGACAGCTCGCGGCGATCGTGCGCGGTGTAAAGAAGTCAAAGCCCCGCGACATTGATCCCGCCACGCTGACCTTTCAGGCGCTTCGCATCGCGGCGAATGAGGAGCTGGTCGGACTGGACCGCTTCATCGACGACGCGGTGAGCGTCCTCGAAAGCGGCGCACGAATCGCGGTGATCTCGTTCCACTCGCTCGAGGATCGAATCGTCAAACGCGCGCTGCGGCGGCTGAAAGGCGAATGCACCTGTCCGCCCGGCATGCCGGTCTGCGGATGCGGGGCGAAGGATCTGGTGAGTGTGTTGACAGGACGTCCGGTGACTGCTTCGGAAGACGAGGTGAATCGAAATCCGCGATCGCGCAGCGCCAAGCTGCGCGTCGCAGAAAAGAAGTAAGGCGGAGCCAGGCAGCAAGGGTGAAGGTTGGGGAAGGGTGGGTGTGGCGCGGTGAGCGGGGGCTCGGGAGGGGTGGAGCGTGGGGGGTGGGTGGACGTGGACGCTGCTCGTTGCCGTGCATGTAGGCAAATCTTCACCCTTGTTCCCGGGCTCCGCGCGGCCATGGAATGTACGCCCAAAAAAGACCGATCGACAACGCTCACATCGTCCGCGAACGCGACCGCCAGCGATTCCGTGAGCTCCTCGCCCTCTTAGGCCTGGGCATTCCGATCGGACTGTTCCTTCTCCTCTTCACCTGGCAGAACCTCGAGGTCATCCGGCTGGGCCACGAGGCGACGCGTCTGCAGAAGCAGCGAAAAGACATCGAGAACGCAAACAAAGTTCTGCAGTACGAGCTCGACCGCCTGACATCGCTGCATTCGGTCGAGCAGAAGGCGACTGCACTCGGCTTCGAGCGAACCGATCCGCGCGTGGTGGTGATGGTACAAAAGCCCGCGGACCACAGGCCGCGGCCCGCGGACCGCGACAGGACCCGGCGATGACGACTCCGCAGCGGCGTTTGCTGCAGCTGTTCGCGTTCCTCTCCGTGTGGACGCTGGTCGTCGTCGGGCGGCTGCTGCAGGTGCAGATTCTCCGTCACGACGACTACGTGGCCCGTGCACAGCGGCAGCAGGAACGAACTCTGACTCTGAGCCCGGTGCGCGGATCGATCCTCGATGTGCACAACCGCGTGTTGGCCGAGAGTGTCGCGGCCGAATCGATCTACGCCGATCCCCAGGCCATCGTCGACCGCCGGGCGACGGCGAAGGCGTTGGTCACGATCAAGGAGCTCGGCGTCACGGCGAGCGACATTCAGGAGAAGCTCGGCGGCGACGGAGGCTTCGCCTGGATCGCGCGGCAGGTGCCTCTGGAGATCAGTGCCAGGGTGCGCGCGCTTCGCCTCCCGGGCATCTATTTTCTGGATGAGCATCGACGCGCCTACCCGCGTGGAATGCTCGCGGCAAACGTCATCGGCTATGTTGGAGTCGACGGCGCCGGCCTGGGTGGAATCGAGCATTCGTACGACAGCTATGTCCGTGGCCGCCCCGGTCGCGTGACTCTCCTGCGCGACGCGCGGCGCGGCGTCTACCTCGTCGGTGGCGAAGGGGCCAATCGGGCCATCGACGGGAACCACGTCGTGTTGACCATCGACGCGGTCGTTCAATTCATCGCCGAGCGTGCGTTGGCCAAAGCGGTGAACCGCTGGCAAGCGGCCGGCGGCTCAGTGATCGTCCTCGATCCGAGCGACGGCGCGGTGCTGGCGATGGCTTCGGTTCCCTCGTTTGATCCGAACCGGTTTCGCGATTTTCCGCCGGAGCGATGGCGCAACCGCAATGTGCAGGACATCTACGAGCCGGGATCGACCTTCAAGATCGTCACCGCCGCGGCCGGCCTGGAGGAAGGCATCGTCACCCCGTCGGAGGTGATCAACTGCGGCGACGGCGTGATCCGCATCGCCAACAACGACATCCACGAGGCGGGCGGAAGCCGCTACGGCTTCATCACCTTCGAAGACGTGATGGTGCATTCCTCGAACGTCGGCGCCGTGCGCGTCGGCCTGGCTCTGGGGCAGGGGAGATTTTTCCGCTACATCCGGCGCTTCGGATTCGGCGACCGCACCGGAATTCAACTTCCCGGCGAAACGCCGGGGCTGGTCCGGCGCACGGAGCGCTGGTCGCAGCTCTCCAACGCCAGCATCGCCATCGGACAGGAAGTGGGCGTTACCCCGCTGCAGATCGCAGCCGCGACGGGGGCCGTGGCAAACGGCGGCATTCGCGTGGTCCCTCGCATTGTCGACCGTGTTGAAAATACGAAGGGCGAAATCGTCTATCGTCCGCCCCGCCCCGAGCCGATGCGCATCATCTCTGAAAAAACCGCGGCGGTGCTCAACGAGATCCTCAAAGCGGCGGTCAGCCGAGGAACGGGAGTGGGGGCGGGGCTGCCCGAGCACGTGGTGGCCGGCAAGACAGGAACGGCGCAGAAGGCCATCCGCGGCGGATATTCTCCTGACCGATTCATCTCGTCGTTCGCCGGATACGTTCCGGCGGATCGCCCTCGTCTGGTCATTCTGGTGGTGATCGATGAGCCGAAAGACGATCAGTACGGTGGCACGGTGGCCGCCCCCGTCTTCAAGGATATCGCCGAGGCGACTCTGCGCTACTTCGGCGTGCCGCCGTCGATTCCCGCCCGGACGATGGACATCGGCTCGTCGCTGGCCGCGATTTCGCAAGAGTCTGGCAGCGACGAGCGGGCGTTGAGCGGCGGGCGGCGAGCGGGCGTTCCCGATCTGCGGGGCCTCGACGCGCGCGCGGCGGTCGCCAGCGCCACGGCCGCCGGATTTCGCGTCCGTGCGCTCGGGAGCGGCGTGGTCCAATCACAACTTCCTCTGCCGGGTGACGTGTTGCCGGAAAACCGTCTTCTGACCTTGCGTTTCGCGGAGGTCGCGCGATGAAGCTGCGCGATCTGCTCCAGGGTGTGCCTGTGCGCTCCTCGCAGGGAAATCTCGATGCGGAGATCACGGCCGTGGTGGGCGATTCGCGCCTGGCTGTTCGCGGCTCGCTCTTTGTGGCCATTCGTGGCATGCAGCAGGACGGCGCGAAGTTCGTCGACTCCGCGGTGGAAAAGGGGGCGATCGCCGTGGTCAGCGATCACCCGCTCGCCACTCGCCGTTCGCCGCCGGCATGGGTGGAGGTGGAGGATGCCCGCTCCGCACTGGCTCTGATCGCTGCCAACTTCTACGGGCACCCGGCGGACAAGCTGACCCTTGTCGGGGTCACCGGAACTTCAGGGAAGACGACCACCACGAAGATGCTCGAGTCGATCTTCGACGCGGCCGGCGAGCCGGTGGGGTTGATCGGGACGATCGAGTATCGCGCCGGCGAGGAGAGGTTGGTCGCCGATCGCACCACGCCCGATGCCGTCGTGCTGCAGCAGTGGTTTGCCAAAATGGTGGCCGCCGGCGTCAAGCACGCGGTCATGGAAGTCTCCTCGCACGCCCTGGCCCTGAAGCGGACCTACGGGATTCAGTTTGGCGCGGCGGTGTTCACGAACCTCTCGCAGGACCACTTCGATTTTCACAAAGGCTTCGAAGATTACTTCGCCGCGAAGAAGAGCCTGTTCGATCAGATCGATCGCAAGCGCCGGACCGCGGTCGTCAATATCGACGACGAGTACGGCCGGCGTCTGGCCGGCGAACTGAAAAAAGCGGTCATCTCGTTCGGCCGCTCGCCCAAGGCCGACATTCGCCCGGCCGATAAATTCGCCATCGACGTGCGCGGCCTGCGCGGCCGCGTCCACACGCCGGCAGGCGACATTCGCGTGGAGTCGCGACTTCTCGGCCTGCCGAACCTCTACAACTGGATGGCCGCCATCGGCGCCGCGGTGGCGGTGGGCATCCCGCGCAAAGCCATCGAAACGGGGATCCGCAATCTCGCCTCCGTGCGCGGCCGGTTCGAATATGTGGAATCCGCGGGCGGCCCCACGGTGATCGTCGACTACGCGCACAAACCTGACGCGCTGGAGAAGCTGCTTCACGCGGTACGCGATCTCGCGGCGAAGAAGCGCCTGGTGCTCGTCTTCGGCTGCGGCGGAGATCGAGACAAGGACAAGCGGCCGATGATGGGCGACATCGCCGGCCGGCTGGCCGACTTCACCGTGCTGACCAGCGACAATCCGCGGAGCGAGAACCCCGACTTCATCATCGACGACATCGAGAAGGGCATCCGCCGAGGAACGTACGTGCGGATGACCGACCGGCGCGAGGCAATCGCCCGGACGATCGACGAGGCGTCCGATGATGACGTCATCGTGATCGCCGGGAAAGGTCACGAGAGCTACCAGGTGGTGGGCGATCAGATCATTCACTTCGATGATCGGGAGGAAGCGGAATTCGCCCTGAAAAAGAGGCATGAAAAAGTAGCACCGAAAACAGGTTGAAATTGAGCTTGATATTGATGACAACATCAGCTTATGATTTGGCGCACTGGAAACGGTGCTCTCTCCCGGCTCCGTCGGTCAGTTTCAGCGTGGGTGTGTGGACGGTGATCGCGGGGCAGTCCCGGGGGAAGGGATGCGATCGCCGTTGTGGAAGCGCGGCGGGGCCGGGAGAGAACATCGCAGGTCGCGGATCGCGGATCGCGGATCGCAGAGGGCAGCCATGCCCACCATGACTTTCAAGCAACTCGCCGAGATGACGAACGGCGAGGTCGTTCAGAATCCCGATCTCACCGTCTCCTCGGTGGTCATCGACAGCCGCGAAGTGAAGCCGGACTCGGTCTTCTTCGCCATCAAGGGCGATCGCCTGGATGGACATCAATTCCTTCCCCAGGCTCTGCAGACGGCGCGGGGCGCCGTCGTGGCTCGCGTTCCCGAATCACTGCCGCGCGACAAAGGCACGGCACTGCAGGAACTGGCGCATTCGATTCGCCAGCGTTACAAATTCCTGTTGATCGCCATCACCGGCTCAGCAGGCAAGACCACGACGAAGGAGATGATCGCCGCATTGGTCGGCACCGAGCGGCGCACCTGGAAGTCGTGGGGCAACTTCAACAATCTGATCGGTGCACCCCTCTGCCTGGACAACATGCCGGACGATGCTGAAGTGGTGGTCAGCGAGATGGGCATGAACCACAAAGGCGAGATCGCCACGCTGGCCGGCCTCACGCATCCCGATGTCGGCGTCTACACGAACATCGGACCGGTGCACATCGAGTTCTTCGGAACGATCGAGAAGATCGCCGAGGCGAAACGGGAGTTGCTGGAGAATGTGAAGCCCGACGGCACGATCGTTCTGAACGTCGACAACGACTACGTGATGAACATCAGCCGCGGCTTTCCAGGGCGAAAGGTGACGTACGGCATCGATCGTCCGGCGGACTTTCGCGGCACCGACGTCCGCGACCGCGGCCTGCTGGGGACCGCCTTCGAGCTGGACGGACGTTCCTTCGAGCTCTCGCTCCCGGGGCGGCACAATCTGGAGAACCTTCTGGCCGCGATCGCCACCGCGCGTTCCATCGGTATCTCCTGGGAAGGGATCGAGCGCGGTGTGCGCGAGGTGAAGCCGGCCTACCACCGCGGCGTGATCCTTCCTCTGCGCGGCGCGACGATCTACGACGATACCTACAATTCCAACCCGTACGCTCTGGCCCGCGCCATCCAGCTCCTGGAGCAGGCGGACGTGCGCGGAAGGCGAGTTGCCGTGATCGGCGACATGCTCGAGCTGGGGCCACGCGAGCGCGAATATCACTATGAAGTCGGCCGGCGCACCACGCCCGAGAGCATCGATGTCGTGATCGCCGTCGGCCCTCGCAGCGAGGCGCTGCTGGAAGGGGCGCGTCACTCCGGCTTCGGCGACGACCGCCTCTATCACTTTGCGGACGCCGAGCGCGCCGGCGCATTCCTGCAGTCGTTCATCCAGCCCGGCGATCTGGTCTTGATCAAGGCCTCGCGCGGCATCGGTCTCGATAAGATCGTAACGATGCTGCAGTCCGACCAGCGACACGCGACCAGCGACCAGCCGGTGGGGGAGCGGGGCTGATGCTGTATTACCTCCTCTATCCGCTCCGCAACGTGATCTCCGGATTCAACGTCTTCCGGTACATCACCTTCCGGACGGCGTGGGCGGCGCTCACCGCGCTGGTCATCTGCTTCATCCTCGGGCCGTGGCTGATCGAGCGGATGCGGCAGATCAAGCTCGGGCAGTTCATCCGCGAAGAGGGGCCGAAATCACATCAGCAGAAGGCGGGGACGCCGACGATGGGCGGCATCCTGATCAACGTGGCCATCCTCATCCCCACGCTGTTGTGGGCGGACATCCTCAACCCGTACATCTGGATCGTTCTCTTCGTCACGTTCGCCTATGGAACGATTGGTTTCATCGATGACTATCAGAAGCTGGCCAAGAAGAGAAACCTCGGCCTGACGGCGAAACAGAAGTTCACCATACAGTTCGGGGTGGCTCTGGCCGCCGGCCTGGCCATCGCCTATCTGCCCAGCATCCACAACAACTACTCCACCGTGCTGACGTTTCCTTTCTTCAAGACGCTCCACGTGAATCTCGGATTTCTGTATATCCCGTTCATCATGATCGTGATTGTCGGCGCATCGAACGCCGTCAATCTGACGGATGGTCTCGATGGGTTGGCCATCGGCACCACGCTGATCGCGGCGGTCACCTACACGATCCTGACCTACGCGGCAGGGAACTTCCGCGTGGCCGACTATCTGCGCATTGCCTGGGTGCCGCAGGCCGGAGAGCTGGCCGTGTTCTGCGGCGCCATGGTCGGGGCCTCGCTCGGATTTCTCTGGTTCAACGCGCATCCGGCAGAGATTTTCATGGGCGACGTCGGATCGCTGGCCCTGGGCGGAGCGATCGGCTGCCTGGCGGTGATGATCAAGCAGGAGATTCTGCTCATCTTCGTCGGCGGACTGTTCGTCGTCGAGGCGGCTTCGGTGATCATCCAGGTGGCTTCATTCAAGCTGACCGGCCGCCGCGTCTTCAAGATGTCGCCGCTGCATCACCACTTCGAGCTCTCCGGCTGGCGGGAGACGAAGGTGGTGGTTCGGTTCTGGATCATCGCAATCATCTTTGCGTTGTTGAGTCTTTCGACTTTGAAACTGAGATGAGGCTACTCGTGGTGGGAGCGGGCAAATCGGGCGTGGCTGCAGCAAACTTCCTCGCGGAGCGGGGCGAGGACGTTGCCATCAACGATCGCAATCCGTATCCCGATCTTCCCTATCCGCTGCACGAACGGGTGACCAGGCTGTTCGGTCAGCAGGACGAGTCTCTTCTCACCGGAGTGGAGTCGGTCATCGTCAGCCCGGGCGTTCCGCTCGACGTACCGCTGCTCCGGCACGCTGCGTCGATGCGCATTCCGGTCATCGGCGAGATCGAGCTGGCGTTCCGTCATCTCAAAGGAACGGTCATCGCCATCACCGGCTCCAACGGCAAGTCGACGACGACGGCCCTGATCGGCGAGATCCTCAAAGTCGCCGGCCGTCAGCCGATCGTGGCCGGCAACATCGGCGAACCGCTGATAGCAGCGATCGATCAGGAGAAGCCGCGGACCTACGTGCTGGAGCTTTCGTCGTTTCAACTGGAGACAGTTGACGCGTTCCGGGCGAATGTCGCGCTTCTTTTGAACATTACGCCCGACCACATGGACCGCTATCCGAACTTCGACGCCTACGCGGCAACAAAGTATCGGGTCCTCCGCAATCAGCAGGCCAGTGACACGGCGATCGTGAACGCCAGCGAACGTCGTGCTGTCGATCGGGGGTCCCATGCTCGCCTGTGGCGCTTCTCCGCATCGGAGAAGGTGAATGAAGGTGCCTGGCTGGATGGCGACCAGATGGTCTTGAGCATCGGCGGCGAAGAGCGGCGCATACCGCGTTCTGCGTTGAAGCTGGAAGGGCTGGCGAACGTGGAAAACGCTCTGGCCGCATGGCTTGCCGCGCGCGCGGTGGGCGTCGATGACGTGGCGGTGCAGATCGCGTTCGGATCGTTCCGAGGGCTGCCGCACCGGATGGTGATGGTGCGGGAGAAGGGCGGCGTTCGTTACGTCAACGACTCGAAAGGGACGAACGTCGACGCCACGCTCAAATCGCTGGAAAGTTTTCCCCCGTCCAGCGTGCTGCTGATCCTGGGAGGCAAAGACAAAGCGGGTGAGTTCGAGCGGATGCGCGATCTCATTGCGGAGAAGACACGCTACGTGATCACCATCGGCGCCGCCGCGGATCGCATCTCCAGCGCGCTGGAGGGCTCGGCGACCATCGTTCCGATGGGCGATATGGAGCGCGCGGTGCGCTGGGCGTCGGAACATGCCAAAACCGGCGACACGGTGCTCCTCTCGCCGGCCTGCGCCAGCTTCGATCAGTACAAGAACTTCGAGCATCGGGGACAACATTTTGAGGGGTTGGTGAGGAGGTTGTGAGTTGCTCGGTTGCTAGGTAGCTGAGTTGCTGGGTGTTTCGCCTGGCAACCGAGCAACCTAGCAACTGAGGAACCCAGGAACATGAGCCGCAAACTCTCATATGACACGTGGTTATTCGCCGCTGCGCTGCTGATCGTGGTCATCGGCCTGGTGATGATCTACAGCGCCTCGGCCATCATCACCACGCAGAAAGTCGGCTTGGACAATCCGTACTACTTCATCACCCGTCAGTGCATCTGGCTGCTCGGCGGAAGCGCGCTGATGCTGATCCTGATGCATGTCGATCTGAGCCGGCTGCGCGATCGTCGCGTGATCTACGCGGCGATGGGCGTCCTGGGGATTGCCCTGGTGGTGGTGCTGTTCCAAACACCGGTGAACGGAACACACCGCTGGATCGTGTTTCCCAGCTTCCGGCTGCAGCCGAGCGAATTCGCGAAGCCGGTGATCGTGCTGTTCCTCGCTTCGTTCCTCGCCCGGCGCGAGAGCCGGATCAACGAGGTCACCTCGACGCTGCTGCCGCTCGGTTTCACGATCGCCGTGTTCGCGGGACTCATCCTCATCGAGCCCGATTTCGGCACCGCGGCGACGCTGGTGCTGGTCACAGCGGGGATGGTGTTCGCCGCCGGCATCGCCTGGAACCGCGTGGCCATCTTCTCGCTGATGGTGATTCCCGCGGCGGCCATGGTGGCCTTCAGCGCGGCGTATCGACGCGATCGACTCTTCACGTTTCTCAATCCGGAGGCCGATCCACTGGGCAAGGGTTTTCAGGCCATGCAGTCGCTGATTGCGCTCGGAACCGGCGGCCTGCACGGATTGGGCATCGGCAACGGGCGGCAGAAACTGTTCTTCCTGCCCGAGCCGCACACGGATTTCATCTTCTCCATCATCGGCGAGGAACTGGGGTTCATCGGCGCCTTCGGGCTGATCGCGCTCTTCGCGTTTCTGGTGTGGCGCGGCTACCGCGTGGCGCGTTTCAGCCAGGAGCGCTTCGACTACTACGCGGCGCTCGGATTCACTCTGATGATCGCCGTGCAGGCCTTGATCAACATCAGCGTGGCATTGTGCCTTCTTCCGACGAAGGGGCTACCGCTGCCGCTGGTCAGCTACGGCGGCTCCTCGCTGACGACCAGCCTGATCGCGGTCGGCATGCTGCTGAATCTCTCGCAACAATCGGGCTGAGGACAATCACATGGGAGCGATGGGCGTGTTGATGATTGCCGGAGGTGGAACGGGGGGACACATCTACCCGGCCATCGCCATCGCTCAGGAGTTTCTGGCCCGCGATTCGAAGCGTCGCGCCATCTTCGTGGGAACGAAGTACGGTCTGGAGAAGACGATCGTTCCTCGAGCGGGTTTCCCCATCGAATTCATTTCCGTCGGTGGTCTGAAGGGAAAGGGAGCGCTGGAGCTGGTCAAGAATCTCGCCCGGCTGCCGGTCGGGTTCGTTCAGGCGTGGAAGGTCGTGGCAAGGCACCGACCGAGCGTGCTTCTGGGAGTGGGCGGCTACGCCTCCGGCCCTGCGCTATTCGCTGGCCGACTGCTCGGCATCCCTACGGCCATTCACGAACAGAACGCCTTTCCGGGCCTGACGAACCGGATGCTCGCCCGGATCGTGAGCGCGGTGGCGGTGGCTTTCTCTGACGCCGGACCGCGTCTGAAGCGCGCGGACGCCGTGGTTACCGGCAATCCCGTGCGCCGCGAGTTCTTCGACGCGGCCGGACGCGCGCCTCGCTCGACGGTCCGCAAGCGGCTTCTGATTTTCGGCGGATCCCAGGGGTCGCGCGTGCTCAACGAGGCCATGATCGGCGCGCTGCTGTTCCTGGCCCGGTTGAAGGATCGGCTGGAGATCATCCACCAAACAGGTCCCAACGAAGTGGACAGAGTGCGCGATGCCTACCGGGCCTCGGCCTTCGCCGACGCCCGGGTGGTGGCCTATCTCGATCCGATCGTCGACGAGATCGCTGCGGCCGATCTCGTGATCAGCCGGGCCGGAGCGATGACCATCGGCGAGCTGGCGGCGGTCGGGAGGGGGGCGATTCTCGTCCCTTTTGCCGCGGCGACGAACAATCACCAGGAAGTGAATGCCCGCGTGGTGGAGAAGGCCGGTGGGGCGATGGTGATCACGGAGTCACAGCTCTCGCCGGAACGGCTGGCCACAGCCATCACCGAAGTGATCAACGACCCTCAGCGCGCGTTGCGCATGGGGGCAGCGGCACGAGCGCTCGCTGCGCCTGATGCTAGCAGGAAGATCGTCGATTTACTCGAAAAAATTCAGAGAAATGAATAAACTCTGTAATTAGCAAGCCACTATACGAATGAATTTTGAGAACATTAAGACTATTCATTTCGTCGGCATCGGTGGTATCGGAATGAGTGGCATTGCTGAGATCCTCGCCGATCGAGGCCTGGTCGTCTCCGGCTGCGACCTGAAGGCTTCGGCGATGACCGATCTTTTGATCGGCCGGGGCATCCCCGTCACCATCGGCCACGACCCGGTTCACCTGCACGGCGCCGACCTGGTGGTGGTTACTTCCGCAGTGAAGGGCTACAACGTGGAGATCGACTCCGCGCTGCAGCGCGGCATTCCGGTCGTCAAGCGGAAGGAGATTCTCGGCCACATCGTCAATCGCAAGCGGGCCATCGGCGTCTCTGGCACGCATGGCAAGACGACCACCTCCGCCATGATCGCGGTGATCCTGGAAGAAGCGGGACTCGATCCGACGGTGATCATCGGCGGCATGCTGCGCAACATCGGATCGAATGCCAAGAGCGGCCGCGGAGATTTTCTGGTCGTCGAAGCCGACGAGTACGACCGCACCTTTCACGAGCTGCGTCCGGAGATCGCGGTGATCACCAACGTGGAAGCCGATCACCTCGAGTACTACGGCAGCTTCGAAGCGATCGTGGAAGCCTTCCGCATTTTCGCCACGCGCGTGAAGCCGGGCGGCGCCGTGATCGGATGCGTGGACGATCCGATCGTCCGCGATTTGCTCGGGAAGATTTCCGGCGCCACACAAAAAGTCATTCGCTACGGCCTCTCAGACACCGCCGAACTTCGTGCCACGAACATTGTCTACAGCGAGCTGGGATCGACATTCGAGGTTCCGCGCGTCGGAGGATTCCGTGTGTTCGTCCCCGGTGAGCACAACGTGCGCAATGCGCTCGCGGCGATCGCCGTGGCCCGCGAGCTTGGAATCACTACCCAGGCCACAGCAGCCGGGCTGGCTCGCTTCCTGGGCGTCGATCGACGGTTTCAGATCCTGGGCGAATTTGCCGGAGCGATCGTCGTCGACGACTACGCGCACCATCCGACCGAGATCCGGGCCACGCTGACGGCTGCCCGGCGTGGATATCCGAAGCGCCGCGTGGTGGCGCTCTTCCAACCGCACCTCTACTCGCGCACGCGCGACTTCGCCGTCCAGTTCGGTGAGTCGCTGCTGGTGGCGGACGTGGCGCTCGTCGCGCCGATCTACGCGTCGCGCGAGCAGCCCATCGAAGGGATCACCTCGAAGTTGATCGCGGACGCGGTCGGAGGCGTGGAGTACCTGGAGCGCAGCAACGATGCCATCATCGAGGAACTGCGGCGGCGGCTGCAGCCGAACGATCTGTTCATCGCCATGGGTGCGGGTGACGTTCACCAGATCGCCGAGGCGCTGGTGGAAGGGGGACGATGACCGCGCAGGCCGAGTCGACTCGGCGCTTCCTGCGCCCGGCGGACGCCGAGCGCACGCCGCGCAACTATCGACGCATTCAGATGCAGCGGCTGCTCGCCGTGGCCCGCAACGTCGTCGTCGTGCTGGCCATCGCCGCGGTGGTCATGTCGCTGTACCGGCAGACGCAGTCCGATCGCCGCTTCGCCGTTCGGCACATCGAGATCATCGGTGCAGTGCACGCGCCTCGCGCTGCGCTGCACGAAGTCGTCAACCGCTACGTCGGCCTCAATCTCTTCCGCCTGGACATCGCCCGCGTGCACAGCGATCTCGCGGCGCTGAGCTGGATCAACGGCGTGGAAATCGAGAAGAAGCTGCCCGACACGCTGCGCATCCGCGTCTCGGAGCGTTCCGCGGTTGCGCTGGTGGAGAGCAGCGGCACGATTCGTTATGTCGACGCCGCAGGGATCGAATTCGCCGAGCTTTCGCCTGAAGTGGGTGACGCCGACCTGCCGCTGATCACCGCGGCCAGTGGCCCGGATCTGGTTCGCTGCGTGGCCCTCGTGCGCGAGCTGCGCGGGCGCGACCCGCAGGTGTACGCGCGGATCTCGGAAGTGCGGCCCCTGCCGCCGCGCGGCTTCGCGTTGTTCGATCGACGGATTGGAGCGTTCGTCTACGCCAACGAGGACGATGTGTTTACGAAGTGGCGCGATCTGGCGGCCATCGCCCGGAGCGAGCGATTCGGCCGCGGCGATCTGGCGTACGTCGACCTTCGCTTCGCCGATCGCGTAGTGATCAAGCCGGTCCACGCGCCGGTGTTGCCCGTTCTCAATGCCCCGAAATTCATTCCGTCTCAGATCACCAATTAGGAGCAGGTCAAATGCCGAAGAGCGAAGAGAAATATGTGGTGGCCCTCGACATCGGGACTTCAAAAGTGTGCGTGCTGGTGGGGGAAGTAACCGACCGCGGGCAGCTCGAGATCATCGGCAAGGGCACGGCGCCGATGAAGGGCACGCGACGGGGCAACATCATCAACCTCGATCAGGCCATCGACGCGGTGAAGAAGGCGGTGGACGAGGCCGAGGTCATGGCCGGCCTGCAGATCGAGTCGGTGTACGTGGGCGTAGCCGGCGATCACATCCGATCGGTCAACTCGCGCGGCGTGGTTTCCGTGGGCGGCAAGCACAAAGAGATCTCCCGCGAAGACATCGAGCGGGTGATCGAAGCCTCGAAGTCGATCAACATTCCGGCGGAGCTGGAGCTGCTGCACGTCATTCCCCGCGAGTTCGTCGTCGATGGCCAGGATGGAATCCACGATCCGCTGGGCATGACCGCCGCTCGCCTCGAGGCAAACGTGCACATCGTCACCGGGGCCCGCACGCACAACCAGAACGTGCTGACCGCGGTGAACAAAGCGGGGATCGCCGTGCAGGAGCTGGTCCTGGAGCAACTGGCCGCAGCCGAAGCGGTGCTCACACACGACGAGCGCGAGATGGGCGTGCTGCTGATGGACCTGGGCGCAGGCACCACCGATTACGCCGTGTTCCTGGAAGGAAACGTGGTGCACACCAACGTGCTGCCCGTCGGTGCAGGGCATTTCACCAGCGATGTCTCCGTCGTGCTGCGCACGCCGATGGAGGATGCAGAACGGATCAAGAAGCGCTACGGATGCGCGCTGGCTTCGCTGGTCACCGAAGACGATCCGATCGAAGTACCGACCGTCGGTGGCCGCGCACCGAAGATTCTTTCCAAGCACGAGCTGACGAACATCCTCGAGCCGCGCGCGGCGGAGATCGCCAAGCTCGTCTACCGCGACCTGGAGAAGGTCGGTCTGGAGAAGGAGATCCGGTCCGGCGTGGTGATTGTGGGCGGCGGCGCGGACATGGACGGCATCATCGAGATGGTCGAGCAGATCTTCGATCAACAGGCGCGGAAGGGATTGCCGCGCGGTCTGGGCGGACTGTCGGACACAGTGAACGGGCCGGAGTGGGTCGCGGCGGCCGGCCTTCTGCTGTGGGGCTTCCGCGACCGGGCCCGCGTGCGCAGGCGCGCGCGCCGCGGCGGTCTGGCTCGGGTGGCGGATTCGTTTCGTTCGTGGTTTGCAGCGAGTTAGCAGCGACAACAATTCGACGGGAGACGGTACATGATTACGTTTGATGATACGGGCGCCGGAAAGCTCAACATCTCGATGGATGAGAACCAGCTCACGGCGAACATCAAGGTGATTGGGGTCGGCGGGGGTGGCGGGAATGCCGTCAACCGGATGATCCAGGCAGGAATCAAAGGCGTTGAGTTCCTCGTCTGCAACACCGACGTGCAGGCGATGCGCGCGTCATCTGCGCCGATCAAGATTCAGATCGGAGCGAAGCTGACCAAAGGCCTCGGCGCGGGCGCCAATCCGGAGATCGGAAAACAGGCCGCGCTGGAAGACACGGATCGCATCCTGGAAGTGCTCTCCGGCGCCGACATGATCTTCATCACCACGGGGATGGGTGGGGGGACGGGGACCGGCGCGGCGCCGATCATCGCTTCCCTGGCCGCGGAGCTCGGATCGCTCACCGTGGCCGTGGTGACCAAGCCCTTCGCCTTCGAAGGGAAGCGCCGCCGCGTGCAGGCGGAACAGGGAATCCGCGCCCTCCGCGATACGGTCGACACGCTGATCACGATTCCCAACGAGCGACTGCTCAACTTCGTCGAGCGCGCCACCTCTCTGGGTGACGCGTTCAAGATCGCCGACGACATCCTGCGCCAGGCCGTGCAGGGCATCTCCGATCTGATCACCGTCCCCGGCGAGATCAACCTCGACTTTGCGGACGTGAAAACCATCATGCACGGCATGGGCATGGCCCTGATGGGAACCGGAGTCTCCTCAGGCGAACATCGCGCTGTGGAGGCGGCGCAGCGGGCGATCTCGTCACCGCTCCTGGAAGAAGCTTCCATCGAAGGAGCGAAAGGCGTCCTCATCAACATTACCGGCGGCTCGGACATGACGCTGTTCGAAGTGCATGAAGCGGCGTCGATCATTCAGGAAGCGGCCGACGAAGAAGCGAACATCATCTTCGGAACGGTCATCGATCCGAAGATGAAGGACGAAGTGAAGGTGACCGTGATCGCCACCGGCTTCGACGCGGCCACGAAGGGCTTCCTCAACACGCGCGGTGAGCAGCTCGCGCCGCCGCCGCGGCCGCATCCTCCTCATCCACATGCGCCGGCGCCGGCGCAGCGCACGGTCGCCGCGTCGCACGAGGTGCCCCACGATCCGCCGTCGCAGATCGGCGCGGAAGGAGACATCTACGATCCCCCTTTTTTTCGCAAAGGATTCTCGCGCGGTGACGGCAGCAGCGGCTTCGGCCCGATGGCATCGAACGATTTCGGCAATGACCTCGATATTCCGACGGTGATTCGAAACTTGAGCGATTAGGACGTAGAAACTCTTAGCTATTAGCTGTTAGCTCTTGGATGAGCGTTGACTTAAGAGCTCAAAGCGCGACCCTCGTGCGCGCTATGCGGGTGGCGGGGAGAGGGACCCGGCACCAACTGTTCCGGGGCGCGGTTCGCCGCGCCCCGTGTTTTCCTGCAATGGTCCCGACGCAAACGCGGTCCCGAGGATCAGAAGCGAGAGGAGTGGCTGCGAGACCCGCGGAAGGGTCCATGACATCTGCATCGCCAGGCCGCTCGTGTACTGCAGATACAGGAATGCGAAGAAGGCGAAGAGCAGCGGGAGCGAGATCAGAAGCGGCAACGCGTCGATCAGCCGACGCGGCGAGCGAACGGCTACGCAGATCAACACGGCCGCGGGGATGAGCCACGACATTCCCCAGCATCCGGCGGAGAGGCCCTTCGGGGCCTCGGTGAGGATGACCGGGAGATTTCGAAGGAGAAGACCTTGAAAGTTCGTGAACCGGTGATAGCCGACGGGAAGACCGAAGCGGTATTGATATCCGAACCAGATGGAGATGGAAGCGGCCGTGCTGAGCGTCAGCAACGCCACGCGCCGCACGACGCTCGCATCTCGCCGCAGCAGATCTCGAACCGCGATTCCGAAGAGCATGGCGCCGATGAACGCGAGCGCTTCCGCTTTGGTCAGCGCTGCACCGGCGAATGCCGCAGCGGCAATCCAGCGGCTCCGCGGATCGTAGCGCTCTGCGATGATGGCCACCCCCGCGACGGAGATGTATGCCACGAGTGTCGCGTCCGCGTTTCCTCCGCAGCCGGAATAGGCGAAGCTGGCCGCCATGGCGGCCGCCCAGAACGCCGACACGGCGGCGGCGAAATCGCGTCCGAAAGCGCGCTCCAGTGACCAGCGAATGAAAGGAATGGGAGCAACGAGCCACACCGTCGACATGCCTGCAGCGGTGATCCACGGCATCCGGCGCGAGAAGAGAAGACCCCAGGCTTGCACCACAGGCACGAGCGGCGGGTAATCAACGTGGGGCGGCGGAAATCGGGAAAGCAAGAAGCCAGGATCGAGCGCCGCGGCGGCGGCGAAGCGCACCGCCTTCACGCCCCAGAAGAGCACGTAGTCCGGGGAGACCGACTGCGTAGTGATGATGGAAAGCGCGAAATGAAGAACGGAGATCAGCACGATCGCGTTGGCCACATGCGTCGCGACGAGCGTCCGTCTTCCTGCCAGCTGTGGTGGGGAAGAAGGGATTCGCGGCCAGAGCAAGACAGTCAAACTCGCCGCGACGAGCGGCAGCGATAATCCGATGACGTTCCACCGAATGCCAGCGATCGAGAAGATCGTCGCCTCGATCGTAAGGAGCAGCGCGCCTGCCAGGAATGCAAAGCCGATCCGCGCTGCGCGCGAGTCGATGCCGGTCACTCGATGCGCGGCCAGCAACATGCCGAATAGCGGAAGCGCCGCGTAGGAGAGGAGGTAGATCGCCGATGTCATCGCTCCCCACGAATGCAGATGCTTCCGCCTTTCACCAGGCGCATCATCGTGGCGTCGGAAGGACACCCGGCGCTCCCGTAAACGAGGACGTACTTTGCCTCCCGGCCGCCCCCGGGCTGTGGTGCCCAGACGAACGTCGCGGGGTACGGCCGCACGCCACCAAACAGGCCAGCCGAGATCATGAACAGCTGTGTTTCTTCATCGCCGTTCGCCGCGTTAATCGTGTAGGACGATCCCTCAGGCACGAAGCGCCGCGCCTCGTCCAGGAAGCGCCAATACGCGGCGAAGGTCGGCTGCGCCGCATCGATCGGCGAAGCGCGCCGTCGAATGTCGTGATGTTCCAGGAAGCGGCTCCAGGTGACGACCGGGCCGATAAGCAGCACGAGCGCACCGATCAGCCACAGCCGTCGCATCGCATTCACTCCCACTCGATGGTGCTGGGCGGTTTCGAGGAGATGTCGTAGACGACGCGGTTGATGCCGCGCACTTCGTTCACCAGGCGCCGGGCGATGCGATCGAGCAGGTCATGCGGCATGCGGTACCAGTCGGCGGTCATGAAGTCGGTGGTGGTGACCGCCCGGACGGCGACAACGTTCTCGTACGTCCGTTCGTCACCCATCACGCCAACGCTCCGCACCGGCAGCAGCACGGCGAAGGCCTGAGCGATGTCTCGATACAGGCCGGCGCGGCGGATCTCGTCGATCACGATGTCGTCGGCGTTCTGCAGAATTTCGACGCGCTCGGCGTTCACCTCGCCGAGAATGCGCACCGCCAAACCAGGCCCGGGGAACGGATGCCGCCACACGAATTCCTCTTCCAGACCTAGCTCCAGGCCGAGACGCCGCACCTCGTCTTTGAAAAGCTCCCGCACCGGCTCGATGAGCTTCAGCCCCATCTTCTCCGGCAATCCGCCGACGTTGTGATGGGTCTTGATGACCGACGACGGCCCTTTGATGGAGACCGATTCAATGACATCGGGATACAGCGTTCCCTGGACCAGAAACTCCGCGTCGCGAATCTTCTTCGCCTCTTCCTCAAAGACGGCGATGAATTCGTTGCCGATGCGCTTGCGCTTGATCTCGGGATCTTCCACGCCGGCCAGGCGCTCGTAGAAGCGCTGGCGCGCGTCGACAGCGATGATGTGCATGCCCAGCCCCTCGCTCAGGCGCGAGACGACCTCCATCGCCTCGTTCTTTCGCAGCACGCCGTTGTCGACAAAGATGGCCGTGAGCTGATCGCCGATTGCCTCGGCCACGAGCAGCGCGGCCACCGACGAGTCGACGCCGCCGCTCACCGCGGCGATCACCTTCTTCTTGCCGACGGTCTTGCGGATCTCCTCCACCTTGCGCTTGCGGTAGTCGCCCAGGTCCCAGGTCGGCCGGCAGCCGGCGATGTGAAACAGGAAATTGCGCAGGATCTCCGGGCCCGCCTCGGTGTGCGTCACCTCAGGATGGAAGAGGATCCCGAAGCAGCGCCGCTCGAGGTTCTCGAAGCCTGCGATCGGCGCATTGTCCGAACGGGCGATGACGCGGAAGCCGGGCGGCTCGCGAACGATGCGATCGCCGTGGCTGGCCCAGACGCGCTGCCGGGCCGGCGTATTGGCGAAGAGACACGAGTCGCCGAGGATCTCGATCTCCGCGCCGCCGTATTCGCGCTCGTCTGCGGCTTCCACCTTGCCGTCGAGGAAGTACGCGGTGAGCTGCATCCCATAGCAGATGGCCAGGATGGGAATGCCGAGGTCGAACACTTCGCGCGCGCAATAAGGGGCTGATTCGGAGTAGACGGATTGCGGCCCGCCGGAGAGCACAATGGCCTTCGGAGCGAACTCCCGGATCTTGTCGATGGGGTAGTCGAACGGATGAACGACCGAGTAGACGCGCTGTTCACGAATCCGGCGCGCGATCAGTTGGGTGTATTGCGAGCCGAAATCGAGAACGAGTACCGTATCGGTGCCAGTCCGCTCAGTCACCACGGCAGCCCCAGCGCCTTTGTCACGAACCGCACGAGTGGGGTCATCTTCCGGGAGGCGGAGGAGAAGTCGGACATGAAATCGGAACTGCAGACTTCTTTCTCGGTGAGCGGAACGGAGGTCACAAAATCGGTGCGCTTGAGATCTTCAATCAGAGGGTGGTCCGGCGCAAATCCCTTTGGCGCTCGCTTCAACGAGCCGCCTTCGATCGGCAACCTGGAGCGTCGAACTTCTTTCCACTCGTCCGGGCGGGCGGCAATCGCGTGGCGGACGCGGGCCAGCGCTGCAGGATCGGGATGCCAGATCCCGGCGGCAGCGAAACTTTGCTCGGACGAAATGTGCAGATAGACCCCGGGAACGCTCGGTGCCTTCTTCGCGCTCTGGTGAAAGAAATGGATTCCGATTTGAGTCTTGTACGGCGACTTGTCGCGGGAAAAGCGGGTGTCGCGGTATATGCGAAAAAGTGATCCGCCGGAAGGACGCGCGTCGGCCACCAGGCGCGGGGCGATCTTCGCCAGCCGTGGTCCGAAGTCGGAAATGAATCGCAGCGCCGGGTCGCGAACGACCCTTTCGTAGAGCTCTTTGTTCGTGAGGAACCAGTCGCGGTTGTTGTTGTCGCGCAGTTGGCGCAGGAAGGCGAATGTTTCTGAAGTGAAGTAGGAAGATCCCTTCACAGCAGATTTCGCAGTTCCTTACCCGGCTTGAAGCGAATCGTGTTGCCAGGTGGGATCTTCACTTCCACGCCGGTCTTGGGATTGCGTCCGATGCCTTTCTTCCGCTGCTTGACCTGGAACACGCCGAAGCCGCGCAGCTCAATGCGCTGTCCGCGGGCCAGCGCGTTGCGCAGCCCTTCAATGACCGTGTCCACCGCCTGCGCCGCCTTCACCCTGGAGATTTCCGACACCTCGGCGACTTTGTTGACGATATCCGCCTTGATCATGCACCCTCCGCTGTGGGGGTTTTGATTATAGCCGCTCATGAGCGAACGCCATCGAATCGACGCCTGGCTCAAGCTGGTCTGCCTGTACAAGCATCGCAACCAGGCGACGGAAGCGTGCCGGGGCGGCCACGTGAAGATCAATGGAGTGCGGGTCAAGCCCGCAGCGGCGGTCCGGCAGGGCGATGTGATCGAGTTCCTGGCCGCTGATGTCTACCGCCGGGTAGTCGTGCAGGGTCTGCCGGAAACGCAGACGTCGAAGGAACTGGCGCGGACCATGTATCTCGACGAAACGCCGAAGCAGGAGCGCGTCATCATGCCCCCCCGCCTGCGCGAGCGGGGCAGCGGCCGTCCCACGAAGCGCGATCGGCGAGAGATCGATCGATTGAAGCGGTGAGCGAGTTGAAGGCGGCGGCTTGCCGCCGCTTTGAAGGCACCGAACTCCAAAAGCGCAATTAGGCGTTCACGAACCGCCGCATGTCCACGTTGGCCATCAACCCGATGGCGATCAGGAACATCATCGTCGACGAGCCACCGTAGGAAATCAGCGGCAGTGGAATCCCGGTCGTGGGCAGGACGCCGATCTGCATCGACACGTTGATCAGCACGTGGAAGATGAAGAACGAGATGAGCGAGATCACCAGGAACGCGCCGCCGCGATCGCGCGCGTTCTTGGCGAACTGCAGCGCCTGCACGATCAGGAAGAGATAGAGCGCCAGCACGATGGCCACGCCGATGAATCCCCACTCTTCACCCAGGACGGCGAAGATGAAATCGGTATGCCGCGCAGGAAGAAACTCCAGCTTGGCCTGCGTCCCCTGTTTGAAGCCCTTGCCGTGAATTCCGCCGGAGCCGATGGCGATCTTGGCTTGGGTCACCTGATAGCCCTTGCCCAGCGGATCGCGATCCGGATTGAGAAAGGTGACGATGCGGTCCTTCTGGTACGGCTTGAGGAAGAACGCCCATCCTGCGCCGGCCAGCAGGGCCACAATCAACGCCGTCACCACCCAAACGCGCCAGCGGATCCCACCGAAGAACATGGCCACCGCCACCAGCGGAAAGAATGTGGCTGCTGTGCCGAAATCCGGCTGGACAATGATCAGCGCGACCGGAATGCCGATGATCAGCATCACCCGGAGGAATGACTTCAGATCGAGGTAGGCGCGGTCGTACGTATCGAAAAACTTCGCCAGCATCAGCGCGGTGAAGATCTTCATGAACTCGGACGGCTGGAACTGAAACGTTCCGATGTGGATCCATGACTTCACGTTCGCGGTCACCTTGCCCCACACCAGGAGGTACACGAGCAGGGCGACGCCGATGCCGTAGAGGATCGGAGCGACGTCGAAGAAAACGTGGTAGTCGACGAAGAGGAAGAACATCGCCAGCGTGATCCCGATGCCGACCCACAGCACTTGCTTGCGGAGCGTCTGCAAACCGGGGTCGCTGAAGTACGTGGCGCTGTAGATCAGCATGCAGCCGATCGCGGCGATGACCAGCGCGGTGCCGAGAAAGTTCAGATCGAGCGTGGAAAATGATCGTTCGCGGATCATCAATGTCCGAGGCCCGAGTCTGGGATGGCCGGCGGCTTGGTTGTTTGACCGGGGACGGGGAGCTTTCCTTCCTTGATCATCTCCAGCGTTGCGGGATTCGTGAGATCGAGGCGCGCCGTTTCGATCTGATTGCGGAAGCGCGACTCGTACAGAAGCTTCGCCAACGGCGCGGAATCGGTTCCGCCGTGCGCCCCTGCGTGTTCGACGAAGACGACGACCACCATCTGCGGATTGTCCTTCGGCGCATAGGAGGCGAACCACGCGTGGTCGCGCTCCATGAAGGGCAGGCCCGCAGTGCTGAACCAGCCGCTCTGCGCGATCACCTGCACGGTGCCGGTTTTCCCGGAGATATCCAGCCCGGCAACCCGCGCATTTCCGCCCGTTCCTCCCTCTTCATTGACGACCTTCCACAGACCGAGCTTCACGGTCTGCAGTGCGGCGGGAGGCAACGTGACTTTGTGCAGCACTTCGCTGGCCACTTGCAGCTTCTGCACTCTGCCGTCGGGCGAGTTCTTCTCGATCATGCGCACAACGTGGGGACGATAGACCGTTCCGCCGTTGGCGATGGCCGCCATCATGTTGGCCACCTGGAGCGGCGTGACAATGAGCGGCCCCTGGCCGACGGAAACGGAAATCGTTTCAGAGGGGTACCACTTGCGGTGCTGTTTCGTAGCCGCCCACTGCGTGGAGGGAACGAGGCCTGCTTTTTCGCCGTCGAGATCGATCTTCGAAATTTCGCCGAACGTCAGGTTGTGCGCATATTCTGCGATTTTGTCGATGCCGAGGCGCGCTCCAGTGTTGTAGAAAAAGATGTCGCAGGAGACCTTCAGCGCGTTGGCCACAGCGACCGGTCCGTGGCCCTGTTTTCTCCAGCAACGGAAGCGGCGTCCGAAGAACACTGCGCTGCCACCACAATCGAACGTCGTTCCCGGCCCGAGGGCGCCATCTGCCAGACCGGCCATGGCCATCACCGTCTTGAACACGGACCCCGGCGAGTAGAGGCCCTGGATGGCGCGGTTCAATTCGACCTTGAATGGATTCGAGGAGATCTGCTTCCACGTTTCCGGCGTGAATCGTCTGGTGTAAACGTTCGGATTGAACTCAGGCGAGGAGACCATGGCCAGAACTTCACCGTTGCGCGGATCGAGGGCCACAGCGGCGCCGACAAATTCGTTTTCCACGAAGTACTGCTCGGCGCGGCGCTGCAGCTCGAAGTCGAGGGTCAGATAGACGTTGTCGCCAGCGACGGGAGCCTGCCGCGCCGTAACCACTTCCGCCAGGCGCCTGCCGTGGCTGTCGTACTCCCAGAACTGCGCGCCGTCTCGGCCGCGGAGATATTCGTCGTACATCAACTCCACGCCGCGTTTGCCGATCAGATCGCCCTGCTTCAGCTCTTTGTGCTGTCCGAGGTCCTTCTCCGAGACTTCGCCGATGAATCCGATCACGTGCGCGGACATGGTGCCGTACGGGTAGCTGCGCCGCTGCACCGGCTCGACGTTGAGCTCAGGAAACGAAAGCGACTGAGCCTGAATCGATGCTACCTGCGGCATGCTGAGGTCTTCGGCAACTGGAATCGGGCGGGCGAAAGGGACGAGCTTCCCTTTCGCGAATCGTGCCTCGATGTCCTGCGGCCCGATGCCCAACACCACGGAAAGGAAGTCGATGAGCTTGGCCCGATGCGTCGGATCGGCTTTGACGATCGGCCGCATGACGACGCGATCGAGAGTGAGCGAGTACGCAGGTTGGTTGTCGGCCAGGATGTTCTGACCGGTGCGGTCGAGAATCAAACCGCGTTTTGCGGGCATCGTGACCGGACGCAGGGCGTTCGCATCCGAGAGGTAGCGGTATTTCTCCGCCTGCACTCCCTGAACGAACCAGAACGAGCCGGCTAGAAAGACGAAGACGCCGACGATGGCCCACAACAGGGCGTTGATGCGGAAGGTGAGGAACTTTTGATCGTCTCGATATACGCGCATATGAGTTGGCGGTTCGCAGTTACCACGCTGTCTGCCTACGCGTGGCGTCAATGGGCTCTTCTCGAAGGAAGAGGGTCAACAACTGATAGACAAGCATTCCGAAGAGGCAGGTGAATATCGTCTTCACGACCATTCCCTGCTCGAACATTTCAATTCGCTGCTTCAGCAGAATATTCACCAGGACGAAGATGACGAGCTCGTTGATGATCACCGCACCGATGAGGCAGGCTCCGAATGCCAGCGTGCCGCGGAGTACCAGCCGCGAGTTGACATAAGCCACGGCGTAGGCACAGACGGTCAGGGAGAAGGCGTGCAAGCCGAAGATGGCGCCGGAGTACGCGTCCTGCACGAGTCCCGCGGCGATGCCGGCGAAGATCGCTCCGACCAGATTCCCTCCCATCGAGTAGTAGACGATCAGGATCACGTAAGGATTGAAGAAGGCCAGCGCGTTGGGAAAGAAACTGTCCAGCAGCGAGTGCAGCGTCAATGCGATGAGAAGGCCGATGAGGAAGCGAAGCCACCTCAAGGCGTGTACCTCACCACTTCGCCCGGGATCTTGCGCGTGTGCAGGATGATCACTTCTTCGATGCCGCTGAAGTCGACGCTTGGCCGCACCGCGATGTTCTTGAAGAGCTCCTGTCCCTTCTCCGCCTTGACGATCGTGCCGACGGGGATTCCTTTCGGATAGATGCCGTCGATTCCCGCCGTTTGAACGTTGTCGCCGGGCTGCACGTCGGCCAGCGACGGAATGTCCAGGAGCTGCGCGCCGGCGCCGCCATCGCCGCGCAGCACGCCTTGCCGGCGAGTCCGCTCGATCAGCACGCCGACCGCTGCGTTGCTGTCGGTGATCAGCTGGACCTTGGACAGATCTTTGGTGGTCAGGATCACACGGCCAATCAGTCCACTGGCGTTGGCCACGGCGTCATTGACCTGGATGCCTGCGCTGGAGCCACGATCGATGATGATCGACTTGAAACGGCTGGACGTGTCGAGCATCACCGCCTGAGCCATGGTCGTGGGCATGGTGAACTGTTCGGAGTACCCGAGCAGACCGCGCAGACGTTTCAGGTCTCCTTCCGACTGGCGCAGCTTCAGGTTCTCCGTGGTGAGCTGAATGACCTTCTGATGGAGTTGAACGTTCTCGTCCACCGAGTGCCGCATGTCCAGATAGCCGTGGTACATGTCGGAGGCGCTCTGACCGATCCAGTTGACCGCTCTCGGCACGGGCGAAAAGATGGTCATCACCGTCCGCTCGAACATCGTGCGGGTCTCGCCGAGATACCGCGTCCGGCTGCTGAGACTCATCAGGATGAACAGCAGCGAGAGGACAACGATGAACAGGAGCGTCGGTCTGCGGGGGATTACGTCTACGGGTACTGCCATGGTTCGCGAACTGCTCTGAGCAGAATTCAGGCCATTGCTATTGGATCGAAATCTTCCTCAATAAATTGAAGTCCGTCAGCATCTGCCCGGTCCCTAAGGCGACGCACGCCAGCGGATCCTCGGCCAGGGTGACCGGCAGGCCGGTCTCTTCGCGCAAGCGCTTGTCGAGGTTCTTCAGCATCGAGCCGCCGCCGGCGATGATGATCCCCTTGTCCATGATGTCGGCGGAAAGCTCGGGCGGCGTCCTCTCCAGCGCCACGCGCACCGCCTCGACGATGGTGGCCACTGTCTCGGACAGCGCCTCGCGGATCTCTTCGTCCGACACGACCAGCGTCTTCGGCACGCCCTCCACGAGGTCGCGTCCCTTGATCTCCATGGTCATCTCTTCATCGAGAGGGAAGGCGGAGCCGATCTCTATCTTCACCTGCTCGGCGGTCCGCTCGCCGATGAGAAGGTTGTACTTGCGCTTGATGTACTGAATGATCGCGTCGTCCATCTCGTTGCCGGCCACGCGCACAGATCGCGAATAGACGATGCCGGCCAGCGAGATGACCGCCACGTCGGTCGTGCCGCCGCCGATGTCCACAATCATGTTGCCGGTGGGATCGGTGATGGGGAGACCGGCGCCGATCGCTGCGGCCATGGCCTGCTCGATCAGGTACACCTCGGTCGCCCCGGCCCGCAGAGCGGAGTCCTTCACGGCGCGTTTCTCGACCTGCGTGATCTCCGAGGGAACGGAAATGACGATGCGCGGCTTCACCAGAAAGCGCCGCCCGTGCGCTTTCTCGATGAAGTACTTGATCATCTTTTCGGTCACTTCGAAGTCGGCGATCACTCCGTCTTTCATCGGACGGATGGCGACGATGTTTCCCGGCGTGCGTCCGAGCATCTCCTTCGCTTCTTTGCCGACCGCTTCGACGTTGTTGTTGATCTTGTTGACCGCGACGATGGATGGCTCGCGCACGACGATGCCTTTGTTCTTCGCGTAGACCAGCGTGTTCGCTGTTCCCAGATCGATCGCCAGATCGTTCGAGAACATCGAGAGCAGTGATTTGACTGCCATTTTTTCGCGATTTCCTTCGAAGTTGCGTTGAGGGCCGCCGGCGTCCGGGTGCAAAAGGATTGCCGCGGCGAGCAGCGAGCAGCGAGCGGGCCATCTCCCGCTCGCTGCTCGCTGCTCGCCGCTCGCTATTCTTCCACCAACACGGTCTCCGATTGTACCGTTTGTTTTCCGGCGGCGTTGACCGCCTTCACCACGACGGCGTTGCGGCCGATCTTGCTGAAGCTCACCAGCTTCTTGAAATGGCCGTTCGATTCCACGTCTATCTCCTCATCGTTGATGAAGACCGTCGCGCCGGGGTCCGTCGTCCCTTCGATCATGTAGAACGGTCCGCCGATGGGATACGGCCGCTTGAGCTGAAGCGAGGGCGGCGGGGCCTCTCTGTTGATCGTCCCCGGCTCCTGTTGCCCGCCGCTGACGCGAAAACGTCGGAAGCCAGAGGGTGGGCCGACGTCGCCGTCCGGCCCGATCGAGGCTACCCGCCAATAGAACGCTCCCTCCGCCGTCACCTTCGCCGTCGCTGAGGTCTTCTGGCGCTTGGAGTTGATCTCCAGCGAGGTGAACAGTCGCGAGCGCGAGACCTGAAGTTGATATCCCGTTGCGCCCGGAACGGTATCCCAGGAGAAATCGACCCGCGACTCGCTGGTGACCGGGAACACCTGATTGTCGGCCGGCGTGAGCAGAGCAGGAGGCATCGAGAACTTCTTGACCCCCGACATCGCTCCCTGCGCGCTGGCGGTGACCTTCTCGCCGCCGGTGAGCTTCACCGCACTGCCGCCGGAAGCGGGGGCCACTGACGCCGTTCCCTTGGTGGCCACGACTGCGGTCTGCTTCTGCTGATCGACGCCCACCTGTGTGCTGGAGTCGGAGTCGACTGTGACCTGCGTGCTTGGAGTGCGGACCGTTGAAGCATCATCCGTCGTGGCCACTTCAACCGAACCGACCTGCATCTGAACCGAATTGCTCTTCCTGGCAGTGGCCGGGTTGAACTGCGCGTAGATCTCCAGAAGGGCGTTCGGTCCGATCGTGTAGAGCGAGCCATTGGAGAACATGAGCTCCGCCGACGCATGGTCGCCCGTCTTGACCCAGTCGCCGTGATAAAGAGGTGTCCTCTGATCGGCCCGGTGCCAGTCGCTGCTCTGGGACTTCTGGTATTGGACGTCTCCCTCGACGGTCAGAAACTGCGCGTCATTTTCCGCGCCGGTCCCGCCGCTGAGTGCCGCCCGGCTGATCGTCTGCGATTCGACGGCCGCTCCCTCGGCGTCGGGATACTTGGCCGAACCGAGCAGTGTCGTCGCTTCCTCGAGCTTCTTCTGGGCCCGATCGAATTCGGTGCGATGGGTGGCCAGCTCCTTCGACGCGGCCAGCGAGTTGAGCGCCTCGCGGGCGTCAGCGATAGCGGCCTCAGCGCTGCTCCTTGGATTCCGTTTCTGGTTCGTGTAGAACCACCAGCCGCTGACGCCGAGAATGACCAATAGAAGGATGAGGCCGGCCTGCTTGAGGCGGTCAATGGAGATCAGGTACCAGTCGACATTCGCGGTGGCGGTGGCTTTTCTTCTGGCCATCGGACGAGGCTCGAATCTTTATAACACAGGGATTGGCCGCGTTTGCCGAGGGGCCGGGGAATAGGTAGACTGTCGCGTTTTTTACGGGTAGTCGCGATCGCCCCGGTCCCGCCAGAGCGCGGTCGCTCCAAACATTCGAACGAGGTTCATTCCCGATGCTCAAGTTGATGCGCGACAGTTTTCAGCAACTGAAGTGGATCCTTGTCGCCATTGTGGCGATTTTCATCCTCTTCATCTTCGTGGATTGGGGCGCCGGCGGCGCCCGCAGCAACCGTGATCAGGAGCGCTCCTACGCGGCGCGCGTGAACGGAGAGACGATCTCCTTTCGCGAATACGATCGCGCGCTGTATTACACCGAAAAGAACTACGAGCAGATCTACCGCCAGCCGATCACGCCAGAGCTGGCTGCAGCGATGGGTTTGACTCGCCAGGTGCTCGACTCGCTCGTCGATCAGCGCCTGATGCTCCAACAGGCGCAACGCCTCCATCTCAGCGCAACGCCGGAGGAAGTGCGCAGAAAGATCCTGCAGATCCCCACCCTCAATCCTGAGGGGAAGTTTGTGGGCGACGAACTCTATGCCCGCTACGTCACCGGCGGCCTCGGATATCAATCGCCGGCCGAATTCGAGGACGAGTTGAGCCGCGATATCACACTCCAGAAGATGGAGAGCGCGCTGTCGAACTCCATCGTGATCTCTCCAAAGCTGGCGGACGCCGAGTATCGCCGGGTCACCGAGAACGCCAAGATTCGCTACGTGCTCTATCCAGCCAGCCGCGAGGCAGCGACGATCAGCATCTCGCCGGCTGAGGTCGACCAGTACTACAAGGCCAACCAGGCGAAGTATGCGCACGGCGAGCAGCGGGAAGTGAAGTATCTGCTTGCCGACCTGGCCGTCATTCGATCGCAGATCAATCCATCGGATAGCGAGCTGCGGAAACGCTACGAAGCGTCGAAGGAAGACTACAAGCGTCCGGCGGCCGCGCACATCCTTCATCTCCTGATCAAAGTCGATCCGACCGCGTCGCCGGAGCAGGATGGAGCGGCCAGCACGAAGGCGGCAGCCATCGTCAAGCAGCTTCGCGCCGGAGCCGACTTCGCCAAGCTGGCGCGGGAGAATTCGGGCGACCCGTCGTCATCGAGCAAGGGCGGGGACATGGGGTTCGTCGACCAGGGAAGCACCGTCGAACCGTTCGACCAGGCCGCATTCTCCATTCCTCTGAATACGATCAGCGATCCGATCCGCACCAAGGAATTCGGCTATCACATCATCAAAGTCCTGGAGCGCCGTCCGGCGGGATACCGATCGTATGAAGAAGTGAGGCCGTCGCTGGCCGCGGCGATCGCCACACAGACAGCGAAGGATCAGGCTCGCGATGAGATCACTCGCGTCGCCGCGCAACTGAAGCAGCGGAAGCCGAAGACGCCGCAGGAATTCAGCGCGCTGGCGTCGGGGAAGGTCACCTCCAACGACACGCAGTGGTTCGCCAAAAACGATGCGGTTCCCGGACTGGGAAACAACCCGGCACTCAGCACCTGGGCGTTCAGCGCGAAGCAGGACGATGTCGGCGACATCATCGGAACCCAGCGGGGTCAGGCCATTCCGTATCTGTACGGGGTCCGGCCCGCGGGCGTGACCGATCTGAGCGAGATCCGCGCTCGCGTGGAGAACGACGCTCGAATGGCGAAGGCGCGCGAGTTGGCCCGTCAGGCGCTGGCGAAAGCGCTTCCTGCCCCGAGCATCGACGCGGTGGCATCGAAAGTTCGACTGACTCCGGCGGAAACGACGATCACGCGGCAGGGTTTCGTTTCCGGGCTGACCGGAGACCTGACGCCGCTCATCGATGCCGCAATGTCGGCGAACGTGGGCGACATCAGGGGACCGATCCCCGTGGGGGATGGCGCCATGGTTTTCCAGGTCACCGCGCAGAACAAAGTCGATCCGAAGACGGCCGCTGAGAATCGAGTCAGCTATGCCGAGATGCTGCGCCAGCAGGAAACGCGAAATCTTCGCGCGGTGCTTTTGCAACGGCTGCGCAAAGAGTCGAGCATCGACGTCAACGCGAAGCTCCTCCAGCAGCAGAAGAACACTGGCCAGGCCGGATCGTAGTGACCGCCATCCTGCCGAAGTGGGGTGAGCCTGCGATCCGCGTGCTGATGATGCCGCGCGATACCAATGCGCAGGGAACGATCTTCGGCGGCGTGATTCTTTCCTACATCGACCAGGCCGGGGCGATCGAGGCGCGCCGCCAAGGCGCCAACATCATGCTCACCGTAGCCATGGACAAGATCACGTTCCATCAGCCCGTGTTCGTCGGCGATCTGGTCAGCTTCTGGACCGAGACGATTCGCATCGGCAACACCTCGATCACCGTGAAGGTCGTGGTCGATGTGTTCCGCGGCAATGGTTCCGCGCAGAAACTGCTGGTCACCGAAGCGCAGGTGGTCTACGTGAACGTGGGTGAAGACCGGAAACCCGCGCCCATCCGGCGAGCGGGCTAACTTTTTTTCCGCTCGCCGCTCGCCTCGCGCCGCGCACTTCGCATCTTGTCCAGCCGCTCCTTGATCTCCCGTTCCAGGCCGAGCCCCTTCGGCTCGTAAAACCGCCGCCCCGCCAGCGACTCCGGAAGGCATTCCATCGCCGCGGTCTGCTCTTCGAAATCGTGTGCGTACTGATAACCGCGGCCATAGCCAAGCTCCTGCATCAGGCGGGTGGGAGCGTTGCGAATGTGCAGGGGGACAGGCGGATTGTCGCCCCGCCGCACCTCGTGCACCGCTTCGCTGTATCCGACATAGACAGCATTCGACTTCGGCGCGGCCGCGAGGTAAGTCGCAAGTTGGGCGAGGGCAACGCCGGCTTCGGGCATTCCGATGAAGTGCGTAGCTTCTTTCACCGCGACGGCCAGGATCAGCGCCTGTGGGTCGGCGTTTCCCACATCCTCGGAAGCCGCCCGCACCAGTCGCCGGGCGATGTACAGCGGATCTTCGCCTCCTTCAAGCATGCGCACCAGCCAGTAGATCGCAGCGTCCGCGTCGCCGTTGCGAATCGACTTGTGCAGCGCGGAGATGATGTTGTAGTGCTCTTCACCGCCCTTGTCGTACATCAGCGACCGGCGCTGCAGGATCGTCTGCACCTTCGCTGCATCCACCGGGTTGTCCTCTGCCCGAGCGGTCTCCACGACGAGTTGCAGGCTGGTCAGTCCCTGTCGCGCATCGCCGGCCGAAGTGGCAGCCATGAAATCGAGCGCGTCTTCGGTCACCTCGATTCCGAACTTTTGCACCGCCGGATCGGTTACCGCGCGCCGAAGAATGGTCATCACCTGTTCGCGCTCCAGGGGCGGCAGTACGACGACCTTGCATCGCGACAGGAGCGCCGAGTTGACCTCGAACGAGGGGTTTTCAGTGGTTGCTCCGATCAGGGTGATGTCGCCCGCTTCCACGTAAGAGAGAAACGCGTCCTGCTGCGCCTTGTTGAAGCGATGGATCTCATCGATGAAGACGATCGTTTTGACAGCCCGTCCCTGGCGCAGCTTGCGCGCCTCTTCCATCAGCACCTTGATGTCTTTGATGGACGTGCTCGTCGCGGAGAACGGCACGAATCGGGCCTGGGTGGTGCGGGCGATGATACGGGCCAACGTGGTCTTGCCGGAGCCGGGCGGCCCCCAGAAGATCATCGACGGGATGCGATCTGTTTCGATCGCCGTACGAAGGAACCGCCCTTCGCCCAGAAGATCATCGAGGCCGACGACCTCCCCGAGCGATTTCGGCCTCAGCCGTTCGGCGAGGGGAGCCTCGGGACGGTTGGGCGGGTCGAAGGTGGGTTCGTCGAAGAGTGAGCCGGTCATGGGAGAACCGGAATGTTAAATGTTAAATGTTGAATGTTGAATCTGACTTTTTTCGAACTTCGAAATTCGAACTTCACGAACAAAGCAATGAGAAGTCCAGGTTCCCTCAACTTACCACTATGCCTACCGGCCCCCGTGGCGTAATGATTCGCGACATCAGCGCCGCGATTCCCAGCGCCCCGGTCGGCTCGATCACCAGCTTGGTGCGGTACATGGCGAACTTCAAGGCCTCGAGCAGCGGTTCGTCTTCCACGCTGACCACGTCGCGGACGCGCTCTCGGATGATCGAAAAGTTGCGCACGCCGATCGACAGTGTGCGCGCGCCATCCGCGATCGTCTTCGGTGGCTCGATGTTGATGATGCGGCCGGCGTGGAAGGACTGCTCACCGTCGTTGCCAGCCCGCGGCTCGACGCCGTACATTTCCACTTGCGGCTTCAGTGAAGTCGCGGCCAGCGCGATTCCAGCGAGCAATCCTCCGCCGCCCAGCGGGACGACGATCGCTGCGACCTCCGGCCACTCCTCGACAATCTCGAGTCCGACTGTGCCAGCGCCGGCAATGATCCGCTCATCATCGAAAGGCGGAATGACTGCCGCGCCGCTCTTCTGGGCGATCTCCCGGGCCATGGTGTCGCGCGTTGCTGCCGTGACCCCGGCGGTGACCACCTCCGCGCCGTAAGCCTGCGTGGCCTGGACTTTCGTGGCCACAGAGCCCTCGGGCATCACGATCGTGGCCCGCGTGCCGAGTAGCTTGGCTGCGAGGGCAACTCCCTGCGCGTGATTCCCGGAGGAGAAGGCCACCACGCCACGGCGCCGCTCGGCGTCGCTCAGTTGCAGGAGGGCGTTCATCGCCCCGCGGATCTTGAATGAGCCGGCGCGCTGAAGGTTTTCGCACTTCAGACGCACCTCGACACCGATCTTTTCGGAGAGAGAATGGTTGGGAAGAAGGGGGGTGTGGTGGACGAAGGGCCGGATCCGCCCGGCTGCCGCCCGGACGTCCTCCACGCCCACGGCTGCCGTACGATTTGAAGAAGTCACCCGCGTTAGTATAAACTCACCCAAACAAAGGTGGATCGGGGTCTCTGCGGCACCCGGTTCTCATCTACGGGCAAGGTCATTATCGGGTTGGAGGAGTGGGGTTATGTGGAGATGGGTTACCCGCGGCCTGGTTCTCACCGTTCTGGCGATTTCCCTCACGCCGGCGGTTCACGCGCAAGACTTCATCGCAGCACTCGATCAACCGGATCCGACTGTGACCTGGTCCGGAGTGATCCCCGCACGCGGATGGGTGCTCGATCCTGGTCAGGTGACGAAGATCGAGCTGTACGTTGACGATCAGTTCCAGCAGATCGTCAACCACGGTCTGCCGCGAATCGACATCATCGAGGCCTACCCCAACTATCCGGGTATCCAGAACATCGCGCCCGGTTTCATGACCGGCTTCCTGGCCAGCCGCTTCCCCAACGGGAACCACACGGTCATGGTCAAGGTCTACTTCAGCGATGGACGCGTGAATGAGTTGGGCCGCCGTACGATCAGCATCGACAACACGATCAATCAGTCGCCGTTCGGTTACCTCGACATCCCAGACCTCGCCTCCGTGTACAACGCCTCCGGATCGTTCCCCGTCCAGGGATGGGCGGTTGACACCGACGGCATCGCGCGTGTGGATGTCTACATCGACGGCGGCATCATGCAGTCGGCGATCTACGGCGACGCACGGCCTGACGTAGCGAATACGTTCCCTGACTTTCCGGCCGCGCTTTTCAGCGGCTTCATCGCCAACGTCGATACGACGCGGATGCAGGATGGCGTGCATCTGCTCGAGGTACGCGCGACCGACCGGCTCGGCATGTCGAAGTTGATCGGCCGCCGGCAGGTGCAGATCTTCAACAACGAGACCAATCTGAAGCCGTTCGGCTTTCTCGATGAACCGAAGCGTGACGCGGTGCTCTACGGAACGCGATGTGCCATTGTTCCGCCGATTATTATTTCGCCGCCCGCTCCCATCAACGTGAACTCGCACATCACGCCGGTCCGCGGCTGGGCCCTCGACCTCGGCACGCGCAGCGATCTCGGTCGCGTTTCCTACGCCGAGCTGATGGTCGACGGTGTGCGCTGGTTCTCGACCGATAACTGCTCCTTCAGCACGATCTTCGCAAGCTACGTGAACTGCTACGGGCTGCCGCGATACGACGTCGCCAGGTACTACCCGAATTATCCCGATGCGCTGCGCTCCGGATTCATGTTCACCATGGACGTCGGTGCGCTCCTGGCGCTCGGCGTGCGTCCGGGTAACCACCAGCTGAAAGTCCGCGTGGGCGATCTGCAGCAGACATTCACTGAGCTGCCCGGCCCGCAGGGTCTTCCGGTGTTCTTCGAGTGCTCCGAGAATACGGTTGCCGCGGCAATCGGCTTCATCGATGTTCCCACCTCGTCCGACTATCTGAAGGGGACCGTGACCTTCCAGGGTTGGGCGTCGAACGAGGCCAACAGCGTGATCTCGGTGGAGATCATCGTCGACGGTGACTTCATCGGTGTCGCGCAGTACGGATATCCCCGGCCGGATGTACAGCAGGCATATCCATTCCTCCCGAACAGCTTGAACAGCGGCTGGCGATTCACGATGGACACATCGAAGCTCAGCAACGCGCGGCATCGGCTCACGGTGCGTGTCCTGACCTCCAACAACCTGCGCACGGAGATCGGCTCCGTCGACTTCTACGTGCAGAACCTGAATCTGACACCCTAACGCCAGATCGCAATCGGATCCGAGGAGCGCCGCCGATTTCGGCGGCGTTTTTTTTGTACCGCCGGCAACTTGCCGGCGGGTGCGCCGGCTACCAGCCGGCGCAGCCAACATAAGGCCAGTCCACAAGTCCAGCCTTTGCCGGATTCTCCAATACATAGCGCACCGTCCGAAGAAGTTCTCGTTCGTCCCGAATGCACCGGTCGTAAT
>QHVS01000183.1:0-11600 GCA_003223635.1 Acidobacteriota bacterium
CGTGAAGGAGGTAGCGGTTGCACCCACAGTTCCAATGAGCAGGTAGGAGGCGCCCGGTGCGCGACGGTAAATCTCATACGAGGTCGCGCCGGTTGACAAGTTCCATGTGACGAGCACCGTGAGCGGCGGGCTCTGAGCACGGGCGTTAACGCCCGTCGGTGGCGGTGGCGCGGCGGGCGACGAGCCCGGATAGACCGCATCAACCGCGTGCTGATCCCACGCCTGCAAAGTGCCATTCAGACCGTTTGGAATGACCGCCTTCATGATTGCAACGGTGGAGCACTCGAGAGACGGGTCCGTCGAACAGGGGACCGCCGGATTGTCCGCGCGCGTCTGATCCGAATGCCTGAAGCCAAGGGTATGGCCGACCTCGTGTGTGACGGCGGAATTGAAATCGCCGCTGTTGAACAGCGACGTGCAGTTGGCGATGCCCTGGTTCATCTGAACATCGCCTTCGAGTGTCGTGTAGAACATCTCGCCGTTCGGACCGGAGTGAGTGCCTGAAGCATTTGTGACGCCGCCGATCCCGAGCACTCCGCCGCTGGAGCACGAAAACGGGCCAGCGCCAAACGAAGAAAGGTCTTGTTCGAAGGCGATCGTGTTCTGGCCGTCCGGTGTACTCACCCCGCCGTTGTGCAAGCCGGTCAAATCCTGACCGGCATAGGCATAATTCACGTTCGAGCTCGGGTCGTTGTCCCAGGCAGCTATCGCAGCATTGATCGCGGTCGCTCCTAACCCTGGAGCGCCAGGTTCAGTGCCGACACTAAAAAAGGTGACCACCGCAGGAAACACGTTCCACCGTGCGCCCAGAGTTCCGCTGAGAATGAACGTGTATGAAGTCGCGGAGAACGTTGTGGTGATGCGAGGCACCAGGCTCGCGCTCATCGGCGAGACAGCGCTGAGCGGTTCGGTCAAGGAACTGGTCGAGATGACAAGAGGATCCTTCGACACGGGATAGTCGACCACGGGAAATTGACGGTGCGCAGCGCGACGGAGGAACAGCAGGAACTGTGATGCGGAGCGATGCGGCTCGATGTGTGGCGAGCCGTCGGGATCCCAGCCACTGATCTCGTCTTCGTCACGAACGAGAAGTTCCCGTCCCACGACATCAGTCGTGAACGAGAACTTTCCGAGGGCCAGGTCGCGTACGTGCCAGGCCTCATCGGCATGCATCAGGAAGAGCAGATACCGCTTACCGTCCTGGAAACGCGGAACGCCTGGGATGATCGTAACCTTTGCTTCGAAGATGCCGCCGGGTTCAACGACATCGATCGTCGACGCATCAATCGATCCCTTGATCACCTCTTCGATCGAGAACGTCGTGACCGTTTGAACAAAGCGGTCACCCGTCAGTCGCGTGTACGAGGCGAGCGGAGAAGCGATGACGACCGCATCGGCGCGCTGGAGAAACGTCCGGTCGTCGGGAACCACGAACGTAGCGGCATGCAGCGACGCTGCATAGATAGCGATTCCCGCAGCCGCGGCGAATACACGGGTTCGCATTCCCGGAACACATTGCAAACGGTTGGCCATCCTGTCTCATCGCGAACATGCTTCCTTCGCTGCGAAGTTCGCAGCTCAAAGCATTCGCGCTCTGCGCGTTACTCGACGTGATGGCCATCACGGCACACAGCTACCGCGGAAACGCTTCCTTCACTCCCCCATCCACCGGCAGCATGGCGCCCGTGGTCTTCGCCGACCGGGGGCCGGCCAGGAAGAGCGCCGCTTCGGCCACGTCCTCCGCGGTCACCTCGGTCTTCAGCAGCGTGCGGTTGCGATAGTAATCGGGCAACTGCGAGGTCTCGACTCCGTACGCTTTGGCGCGCATGGCCCGCATCTCTTCGCTCCAGAAGCGCGAGCCGTCGAAGATTGCGTCGGGATTGAGCATGTTGGCCCGGATGCCGAACTCCCCTCCCTCCAGCGCCACGATCCGGCAGAGCTGCGCCTCGGCCGCCTTGCTCACGCTGTACGCGCCAAACTCCTTCCCCGGGGCGGTGACGTTCTTCGAGGCGTTGAAGACGATGCTCCCGCCGCTCCCCTGCTGCTTCATCACACGGATCGCGGCGCGCGAGACAAGGAAATGTCCGCGCGTGTTGACGGCAAAGCTGCGGTCCCAATCCGCGATCGGAAGTTGATCGAGCGTGCCGAACGATGAGATGCCCGCGTTGCTGACCAGCACATCGAGCCCGCCGTATGCGCGAACCGTTTCGGCGAACGCGCGCTCCACATCCGCTTCATCGCTGACATCGAGCTTCAGTGCGATGGCCCGCCGCATTCCGTTCTTCGACACGATCTCCTCTGCCACCGTCGAAGCGGTGCGAAGATCAACGTCGGTGACCACGACGTGCGCCCCTTCGCTCGCAAAGCGCAGCGCGATCGCCCGGCCGATGCCGCTCGCCGCACCGGTGATCAACGCAATCGACCCGGCGAGCTCCTTCTCCTTCGGCAGGAGCGTCAGTTTGTACAGTTCGAGCGGCCAGTACTCGGCGTGGAATGCGTCTTCGTCGTTCAGCGTGGCGTATCCGCCGATGGCCGCCGCATCGGCGAGGATCCGCATCGTATGACGGTAGATGTCGTGCACGATCCGGGCGGCGCGCGCGTCTTTGCCCACGGTCCACATCCCCACCCCGGGCATCAGCACCACGCGCGGCGTCGGATCGAGCATGGTGAACTCGCTGCCAAACGATTTGTGGGTTTTCGTGTAGCGCTCGACGTATTCGTGGATCGTGGCTCGCGGCTCGTGGTTCGCGTCAAGGAACAGCGGGAACCGCTTGGTGTGGAGGAGATGATCCGGCGTGGCAGGCCCGATCTGCGTGATCTTCGACGCATCGTCGCGCGCCAGGAATTCCAGCACCTCCGGCGAATCATCGAATTCGAGAATGAATTTGCGATCGCGGCAAAGTGCTCCCCGAAGCGCGGGCGCGATTTGTCCCGGGTTCGCGAGAACCTTCTCCCCGCGTGCGGGGAGAAGGTGCCGCGAAGCGGCGGATGAACGTGCCGGTCATATGCCTCCCTCGGCGTCGCGCCCCAGGTGATCAGTCCGTGATTCATGAGGACGATCCCCGCCGCGCGCTCGTCGAATCGCGAGGTCACATCGCGGCTCAACGCGAATCCCGGCCGACGATAGGGCACGGTGGTCAGCGCGTCGCCGAACACATCGCGGATCGTCTTCTCTCTCCCGCGGTTGTTCGTTAGGGCCAGGATGGCGTCGGCATGCGTGTGCAGCACGGCCGCGGCCGGGATGAACGCGTGCAGCAGCGTCTCGATCGAAGGGCGCGGCCCGCCGGGATCGAGCAGGCATTGGGCGAGATAGTCGACCATCTCCTCATCCGACATCTCCTCCTTGCGCTGGCGCAGAGGCGCGATGTAATCGAGGCGCACCGCCGGAAACTGTTTGGCCACGATGGTCTTCATGTCGCTGCCGCTGCTCTTGATGTGCATCACATCGATGGGGTTGCCGAGGAGATCGCGGCCGCGGAGCTTGAGGCTGTTGTTGCCCCCGCCCCACAGCACGAGCGACTCTTCCTCGCCGACAAGGCGCGACTGATAGACGAGCTGCTCGAGCCCCGTCGCGGGCGTTTCGGACCAGCGGTTGCGCATTCGTGCGATTACTTCGACCGTTTCTTCGGGTAGACGGTCACACTGTCGATCGCCGCGAAATCGGAATCCGTCGTGAGCAACTGTGCCCCCTGACTACGAGCGGTGGCAAGCACAAACGCATCAGCCATGGGCAGCTTGTGGGCCAGGCTGAGGTCTGCCGCGGTCAGCGCGATCTCCTCGGAGAGGTCAACCACGCGCGTCTTTCTCATCGTGGCGATTGCGTGTACCGCTTCCTCCTCCGACCGCTCACGTTTGATCCACTTGTATACCTCATAAATTACAACTGTCGGGGTGAGTATGTTAGTTGGCTGCTTGAGTCGAGCAGCGAATTCATCCGCATAACGACCGTCGCCGAAAAACTCGAGCCAGGCAGATGAATCGAGAACAATCAATAACGGTCTCTTTTCTCTCTGAAACCATTCGTGCGAATGCCCCGGACAAAACCGCGCATTGACGAAATCGGTCGATCAGGAACCAGAGTGATGATTCCACCTTTTGTGATGACCTGAAATTCCTGTCCGGGCCGAACATCGACCTTCTCGCGGATGTCTTTTGGAATTACGACCTGATACTTCGGCGAAACCTTAGTCCGTCCCATGCGTCACCCGTTCTCATCGATCGATCTATCATATCGTAAAACGGTAGCGGAGCGGCACGCTGCCGCTACACTCGACTTTTAAACCACGCGACCGTCTCCTTCAGCCCCTCGCGGAAAGGCGTGCGCCCGAATCCGAGCTTCGACCCATCGAGCACGCTGCGGCGCTGCTCCCCCGCTTTGGCCGGACCGTGCGCCGCGCGGACGCCGAGCATCGCCGCCAGTTGATTGATCGACGTCTCCACGCCGGTGCCGACGTTGAAGGAGCCCTGCCACTCCGCATCGGAGGCGGCCATGTTCGCGGCCACGACGTCGGCGCCATAGACGAAGTCGCGGGTCTGCTCGCCGTCTCCATTGATCATGACCTGCTCGCCGCGCAGCATCCGGTCGATGAAGATGGCCACCACTCCCGCCTCCCCCTTCGAGTTCTGGCGCGGTCCATAGACATTCGCATAGCGCAGCGAGACAGCGGAGAGACCGTGCACAACGCGGTAGTAATGGATGTAGTGCTCCACCGCCAGTTTCGCGCAACCATATGGCGACAGCGGATTCGCCGGATGCTCTTCGTTCTGCGGCACGGAAAGAGGCTCGCCGTAGAGCGCCCCGCCGCTGGAGGCAAAGATGAATCGCTTGACCGCGGTATCGGCCGCCGCCTGCAGCATGACCAGGCTCCCGATCACATTCACTGCGGCGTCGAACAGCGGATCAGCGACCGAGCGCCGCACGTCCATCTGCGCCGCATGGTGATTGATGACGTCTGGTTTCACCCTGCGGACGATGTCCCCTGCCTGGCGGACATCGAGCTGATGGAACTCCGCGCGCGGGTTCAGATTGCGCCGGTCGCCCGTCGAGAGGTCGTCGATCACTGTGACGCGCCACCCTCGCTCCAGGTAGGCGTCCACCAGGTGCGAGCCGATGAAACCGGCCCCGCCGGTGACCAGCACATGCTTGGACATGGCGGAGCGCACGATAACATGGCGGAGTTTTGATTCTCGTCACCGGCGCGGCCGGATTCATCGGCTACCACGTCACGAAACGGCTCCTCGAGCGCGGCGACGCCGTCGTGGGAATCGACAATCTCAATCCCTACTACGATCCGAAGCTGAAGGAGGCGCGCCTCCAACAATTCCGCGACTTCGACCGGTTCGAGTTTGTCCGGCTCGACGTCGCAGATCGCGCTGAGATGGCCAGCCTCTTTCGCCAGCGGCGCCCGCAGCGGGTCATCCACCTCGCCGCCCAGGCCGGAGTGCGCTATTCGGTGGAAAACCCGCACGCCTACGTCGACAGCAACGTCACCGGATTCCTCAATGTCCTGGAGGGCTGCCGGCACAACGACGTGGAGCATCTCGTCTACGCTTCGACCAGCTCCGTCTATGGGGCGAACACGAAGCAGCCATTCTCCGAGCATCAGAACGCCGATCACCCGGTGTCGCTCTATGGCGCGACGAAAAAGGCGAACGAGATGATGGCGCATTCGTACGCGCACCTCTACCGCCTGCCGGTCACCGGATTGCGCTTCTTCACCGTGTACGGACCGTGGGGTCGCCCCGACATGGCGTTGTTCAAATTCACGCGCGGCATCCTGGCCGGCGAGCCGATCCCCGTCTTCAACGAAGGGCGCATGATCCGCGACTTCACGTACATCGACGACGTCGCGGAAGGCGTAGTGCGCATTCTCGACCGCGTGGCCGGGCCCGATCCAAAGTGGGACGGCGACCATCCTGATCCGGCCACGAGCAACGCGCCGTATCGCATCTACAACATCGGCAACAACCATCCCGTCGAGCTGATGACCTACATCTCCGTCCTCGAGCACGCCCTCGGCCGCAAGGCGAAACTCGACCTGCTGCCGATGCAGGCCGGCGATGTGCCGTCGACCATGGCCGACGTGAGCGATCTGGAGCGCGCCACCGGCTTCCGCCCTCGCACGTCCGTGGAGGAAGGCATCGCGAGATTTGTAACGTGGTATCGCGAGTATTACCGGGTTTGATTCTGGGAGATGAGAAGTTCGAAGTTCGAAGTAAGAATTGAGAATGAAGAAGCACGCCCCGCCAACCCTTTCTTAATTCTTCATTCGAGCTTCGAACTTCGAACTTCCGCTGTTCGATTTTCACGCTTCCCCCACCGCACTCCCATCCCCACTGCCGCCCCGAAGAGAAATCCGCCGACGTGCGCCCACCAGGCGATGCCGATGGCTTCCTGCGTCCTCTGCGCCGCCGCGAGGGCGAGGAAGCCGTTGAAGAACTGCATGGCGAACCAGACAGGCAGAAAGAGCGCGGCGGGGATCTCCGCTATGGCCCAGTAGACGACCAGCGGAAAGAGCGTGACGATGCGCGCGCGCGGACGCAGAACCAGAAACGCGCCGAGGACGCCGGCGATGCCGCCGGAGGCGCCGATCGAAGGGACCGTCGAGTACGGAAAGAGAACGGTATGCACCAGACTGCCGATCACTCCGGAAGCGATGAAGAAGAGGAGGTAGCGCGCGTGGCCCAGCGTATCTTCCGCCGGGCCGCCGAACACCCAGAGATAGATCATGTTTCCGAAGAGGTGGACGAAGCCGCCGTGCAGAAAGAGCGACGTGATCAGCGTGACGGCCACCTCGAATCGGCTGTAGCCGAACGCCGCCGGATTGAGAAGCCGCGCCGGAATGTAGCCAAACAGATTGATCAGCATCTCCGCCCGTTCGCCGAGAAACAGCATGCCGATGAAGAGAAGCGCGTTGGCGATCACCAGCGCATGCGTCACCACGGGCCTGGTTCGGCTGGGCAGCGTGTGGCGGATGGGAATCATGCCAGTGCGCGCGCGATCTCTCTGACCACTTCGCTCATCTGATCGCGCGTCAACTCCGGATAGATTGGAATGGCCAGCGATCCGACCGCTGCGCGTTCTGAATTCCGAAAATGCTCCTTCGCGCTGGGCAGATTCGCGAAGCATTCCTGTTGCGGAAGGGTCAGCGGGTAGTAGATCTCGCAGCCGACGCCGACACTCTTCAGATGCTCCATCACCCGGTCCCGCGCCGGACGTCCGTCGCGAAAGCGGATCACATATTGATTGAAGACGTGGCGTCTCCGGGGCAGCTCCTGCGGCAGGACCAATCGTTCGCTCAGGTTCGCCTCGGCGAAGAGCTGTTCGTAGAACGCGGCGTTGCGGCGTCGCCCTTCGCTCCAGCGATCGAGATGCGGCAGCTTGACGTGGAGGATCGCCGCCTGCAGCGCGTCGATGCGAAAGTTGCCGCCGACGTAGCGGTGATAGTACTTGGGGCGCATTCCATGCACGCGGAGGTCGATCAGCCTCTCGGCGAGCTTGTCGTCGTTTGTGGTGACCGCGCCGGCGTCGCCGAACGCGCCGAGGTTTTTCGTGGGAAAGAACGAGAAACAGCCGATGGCGCCGAGCGAGCCGGCGCGACGGTCGTCAAACTCGGCGCCGACGGCCTGCGCGGCGTCTTCGATCAGCGGGATGTTCCGCGCAGCGCGCTTGACCGCCTCCATGTCAGGGGTCTGGCCGTAGAGGTAGACCGGCATGATGGCGCGAGTGCGCTGCGTGATCTGCTCCTCGATCTGCTTCGCATCGATGTTGTAGTCGCTCACATTGATGTCGACGAAGACGGGCGTCGCGCCGAGCCGGTGGACCACGCCGGCAGTGGCGAAGAACGAGTACGCGGGGACGATCACCTCATCGCCGCGGCCGATGCCGAGAACCATGAGGGCGATGAGGAGCGCGTCGGTGCCGGAAGAGAGGCCGATGGCGTACTTCGACTGGCAGTACTTCGCGAAGTCGCGCTCGAAGTCATCGACGCGCTTGCCGAGGATGAAGTGCTGCGAGGCGTAGACCTCTTCGGTGACGCGGAGGATCTCCTCGCGGAGCGTCGCGTACTGCAGCTTGAGGTCGAGCAGCGGAACGGCCATGGGCGGGGGGAGTGTAAAGGATGACAGCCGCATTTCCGCGTTACACTCGGCGGCCTCAATGGCTAACCGGAGAAGCGCCATTGCGGAACATGGTCCGCGGCTCGCCGGCGCGGAACGTGCTGCGCTCGCCGTGCTCGCAGCCGGAACGCTGGTCATCCCGACGGTTCTCGGTGCTGGCGCCGACCGGTTTCGCCTGCCGAAAGAGCTGGCCTTCCGCGCCGAGGCAGTCGTGCTGCTCGCACTGGCGTTGTTCTTTCTCACCGGGCGCCACCGGACATGGACCGTCCGCATGCGGCCTGCCTTCATCGTCGCGGCGGCGATCATCTGCTGGACGCTCGTAACTGTTGCAGCATCGACGAACCGGCAACTGAGCGTCGACAGCCTGATCACCGTTGTCGCCGCAGTCGTGATCTTCGTCGCCACATGCCTTGCCGCGCAAACGACGTCGCTCGTCGCAGTCGATGTGCTGATGGTCGCGTGCTGCGCGAACGCCGTGCTCGTGCTGCTGCAGGCGCTGAAGATTTGGAATCCGTTTCCCGTTAGTTACTACGCGGGCGTGGCGCTCCTGGGCAACCCGAACGATGTCGGCACGTTCCTGGTCACTCCCGCTGTCGTCGCGTTAGTCCTCGCCGTCGTCACTTCGTCAGTAAAGCGCCGCACGATCTACGCGGGCATTGCCGTGCTGCTGGTCGCCGGCGTGCTGGCCAGCGGAACGCGGACGGCGGTCATCGCATTCGTCGCTGGCGTAGTGATCTTCGCGCTCGGCCAGGGACGGCACGCGGCGCTGGCCGCGGCGGCGGTCCTGGCCATCGTCTTTCTCGGCCTGTCGCGGCCGTCGACGACGATCGGCCGCGGTGCGCGCAACCTCGTGGAGGCGGCGCGGAGCCGTGACTATCAGCATCTTTTCTCCGAGCGCCTCCTTCCATTCCTTGCTGCCCTCGACATGACCCGCGATCATCCGCTGCTCGGCACGGGGCCGGGCTGCTTCAAGTACCAATACATGACCTACCGCGTGGCGCTGCGCGATCGATATCCGAAGGAGTGGACGCGAGGTTGGCCGATGAACTGGGGTGAGGTGCACAACGATCACCTTCAGGTGGCAGCGGAGACAGGTCTGCCGGGATACGCACTCTTCCTTGCCGCGATCGGCGTCGCTGCCGGCATCGTCGGCCGAGCGCGACGGCGCACGGACGCGGCGACGCCCGAGGCAACGTTCGCGCGAGCGCTGCGATGGCCGCTGGCGACGGTAGTGTTTGTGGTTTGCCTCGCGCAATTTCCCCTGGAGCTGGCGGCGCCGCGGCTGATGCTGCTCACGCTTGGCGCGCTCTGCATTACCTGGGATCGGGATGATGCGGCGGCGTAGCGTGATCGTGCTGGTGCGCGCGGCGGCGGTCCTGGCGGCCTGTCTCGGCATTGATCGGCTGGCCGTCGTTCCGTTGCGCTCCAATCTCGTGCTGCGCGAGGTCGAGCAGCGCACCGTCACCGCGCGGATGGTCGACACGCAGCGCGCGGCGGTTCTCGCGCGCACGAATCTCGACCAGTTGCAGCGCACGGCAGCCGGTGGCCGGCTCGATCCATCGTGGTACCTGCTCCGCGGCGCGAACTGCGAGCTCCTCGAGCGCTGGCAGGAGGCAGCGGACGCCTACACGGAGGCGCTCCGCATCGATGACCGGCCGGAAATCTACTTCAACCGCGGAATGGTGATGATTCGCGTCGGGCAGATCGACGCAGCGGTCCGCGATCTGACAAAGGCAGCGCGCTTCGATCCCAACGTTCTCAATCAGATCGACGGCGAGATTCGGAGACGGGTCGCCCCCGCGGCCGGCCTGCCATGACTCGCGTGCTTCGCCTCATCGCCCGGCTCAATGTCGGCGGACCGGCGCAACATGTCGTCTGGCTGAGCGAAGCGCTCGCTGGCGAAGGGTTCGAAACGCTCCTGGCCACGGGAGGCGTGCCCTCCGACGAAGTCGAGATGAGCGGCTTCGCGGCGTCGCACGGTGTCACGCCGCTCGTGATTGCGTCGATGCGCCGCGAGCTTTCGCCGCGCGATCTGTTGACGGTGTGGCAGCTGTGGCGGCTGATGGTCCGCTTTCGGCCGGACATCGTGCACACGCACACAGCAAAGGCGGGAGCTGTCGGACGTGCCGCCGGTCTCCTGTACCGCTTCGTCGCGCTGCCGCCGCGCCGCTGCCGATTCGTACACACGTACCACGGCCATGTCTTTCACAGTTACTACGGCCGGTGGAAAACGCGCCTCTTCGTTTTCATTGAGCGGATGCTGGCTCGCCTCAACAGCGATCGACTCGTCGTGCTGAGCGAGCAGCAGCTTCGCGAGATTCATGAGACGTTCGGCATCGGGCGGCGGGAGCAGTTCGTCGTCGTGCCGCTGGGGATCGACATCGACAAGCTGCGCGGCGCGCCCGCCTGCGGGGGCAACGGCCGCTCCACCGTTGGCATCGTGGGACGACTGACGGCAATCAAAAATCACGATCTCTTTCTTCGCGTGGCCGCGGGGGCGTCCGACGCCGCGCGGTTCGTCGTATACGGTGACGGCGCGGATCGCACGCGCCTCGTCCGTCGCGCAGCCGAGATGGGGTTGGCAGACCGCGTCGTTTTCGCCGGCACGCGGCCGGTGGCGGAGATCTACCCTTCCCTCGACATCGTGGCGCTCACGTCGCGCAATGAAGGAACGCCGCTCGCTTTGCTCGAGGCGATGGCGAGCGGCAGACCGGTGATCAGCACGGCCGTCGGCGGAGTGATCGACCTCCTGGGCGCCGTCGAGGGGCGCGTCATCGAGAACGGCGCGGCATTCGAAATCCGCGAGCGCGGAATCACGGTCGCCTCGGAGGACGCACCCGGTTTCATCGCCGGCCTCAGGCGCCTGCTGCACGACGAGCCGCTGCGACGACGCCTCATCGAGCGCGGCCGTGCCTATGTCGAAAAATCCCACTCCAAAGAGCGCCTGCAGGCCGATATAATCCGCCTTTACCAAAAATTGGGTCAACATTGAGAGCGCTGATTACTGGAGGATCGGGCTTTATCGGCTCGCACCTCGCCGACGCGTGTATCGCTCGCGGTGACGAAGTCTTTGTCATCGACGACCTCTCCACCGGACGCCTCGACAACATCCGTCACCTCCTCCCTCACTCGAGCTTCCACTGCACCATCGACTCCGTGCACAACGAGCGCGTTCTCGGCGATCTCGTCGACAAGTGCGACGTCGTCTTCCATCTCGCCGCCGCCGTCGGCGTGAGGCTGATCGTGGACAGCCCCGTGCGCACGATCGAGACGAATGTCCGGGGCACGGAAGCCGTCCTCGCCGCCGCCGCGATGCGACACAAACGAGTGCTGATCACGTCAACCTCCGAAGTGTACGGGCTCAGCGAACAGGTTCCCTTCCGCGAAGACGGCAACCTCGTCATGGGCGCGCCGACGAAGGGGCGGTGGAGCTACGCCTGCTCCAAAGCCATCGACGAGTTTCTGGCCCTCGCCTACCACCG
>QHVS01000183.1:11624-17540 GCA_003223635.1 Acidobacteriota bacterium
GGGCATTACGGCATGGTCGTCCCCACTCTCGTCAATCAGGCCCTCGACGGGAAACCGCTCACGGTGTTCGGCAGCGGACAACAGACCCGCTGCTTCGCCTGGGTGGGGGACATCGTAGAGTCGCTGCTCAAGCTCATCGATCGTCCCGACGCTGACGGCGAGGTATTCAACATCGGCTCGAGCGAAGAAGTGTCGATCACACATCTGGCCGAGCGAATCATCGCGCTGACGGGATCCCCCTCAGAGATCGTCTACATCCCTTACAGCGAGGCCTACCAGGCGGGCTTCGAGGACATGCCGCGTCGCGTGCCCGACACCTCGAAGTTAGAGCGGTTTGCCGGCTTCAGGCCACGCACATCGCTCGACACGATCTTGCGCGAGATCATCGCCGACTGCCTGGCTCGCCGTGCCGCCACGGTCGATCTGAACGAGAGCGTGGCATATGCGCGCCTGCTGTATGTGACTCCATGACGCCGCTCATGACTTCCGCCGTGATCGCCGGAATGGCGGCCTTTCTCGCGTCGGTGGTGCTGACGCCGCTCATGCGCGCGTTGGCGCGACGGACCGGCGGCGTGGCGAAGCCGAAGAACGATCGCTGGCACACGCGGCCGGCGGCCATGTTCGGCGGCGCCGCAATCTTCGTCGCCGTGATGTTGCCGCTCCTCCTGCTGCTGCCGTCGACGCGCGAGAGCCGCATCGTCCTTGCCGCGAGCGCGGGACTCTTTCTCGTCGGTCTCGCCGACGACATCCTGCACATCAAGCCTTACCAGAAGCTGATCGGACAGCTTCTCGGCGCGGCCACCGTGGTGTGGTTCGGACTCGTCCTGCCCTGGACAACGTCGTTTCCGGTGAACCTGCTGATCACCCTCTTCTGGCTCGTGGGGATCACGAACGCGTTGAACATGCTCGACAACATGGACGGCCTGGCCGCCGGCGTGGCAGCGATCGCCGCCCTTTTCCTCGCTCTCAACTTTCAAGGCAGCCACCACTGGCTGGAAGCGCAGATGCTAGTCGCCCTGGCCGCCGCCCTTCTCGGCTTTCTCGTCTACAACCATCATCCGGCCTCGATCTTCATGGGCGACTGCGGCTCGATGTTTGTCGGTTTCTTTCTGGCCTGCAGCGCGGTGTTGCCGGCAACGGGCGGCGGGCGGTCGCGCAGCGTCGCGGCGGTTCTGGCCGTACCGGTGCTCGTGCTGGTCGTGCCGATTTTCGATACGACGCTCGTGACTCTGATGCGCAAGCTCTCCGGCCGCGCCGCATCGCAGGGAGGCCGCGACCATACTTCGCATCGGCTGGTCGCCCTGGGCCTCTCGGAGAACCACGCGGTCTGGATGCTCTATACCTTCGCCATCACCGGCGGATTGCTGGCGATGCTCGTGCGACACGCGGCACTCGACGTCAGCGTCGGCGCGATCGTAGCGTTCACGGTGACCCTCACGATCGTCGGCGTCTACCTGGCACGCGTCCGAGTCTACGACGAGGCGGAGATCGGCTCCTCACGACGCAAGGCGCTCACCTCTTTCCTGGTCGACTTCTCATACAAGCGCCGCCTCTTCGAGGTCGCGCTCGATGTCGTGCTGATCGTGCTGGCGTACTACTTCGCACACGCTCTGGTACTCGGCCCGGCCGCCGACTCATCGGGATGGCACCTCTTCCTCCGCTCACTGCCGGTCGTCGTGGCGGTCAAGCTCGTCGCGCTCCTCGGCGCCGGCGTCTATCAGGGACTGTGGCGTTACGCGAGCCTCGGTGATGCCGTCCGATACGCGTGTGGCGTGCTCCTCGGATCGGCGGCGACGATCGCCTTCGTTGCCCTGGTCGCCGGCCCCGTCGCCCTGACGCTTTCCGTGTTCATCATTGACGCGATGTTGCTCTACCTGGCGATTACGGGGACCCGCTTCGCTTTCCGACTGCTACGCAGGCTGTTGCCCAGCCCGCATCAGCGCACCGGCAAACGGGTCGTCATCTACGGCGCCGGCGACGGAGGCGAGCTACTCCTGCGCGAGCTGCTCAACAACGGGAAGCTGCAGCGGGTGCCCATCGCGTTCGTTGACGACGATGCGCGCAAGACAGGGAAGCTTTTGCATGGCTTGCCGATCGGAGGCGGAGCGGCGATCGCGTGGAGTTGTCGCGGCTATGGCGCTGACGAGCTACTCATCTCGACGACGAAAGTGCCGGCGACGCGGCTTCGCGAAGTCATCGACGAATGTGAGCGCGCCGGTGTCGCCGTGAAACGGATGAATTTCGACATCCGTACGCTGACGAGTGAGGACCTCACGATCCGAGTTTCGACACCCGTTCAGCCAGCGTGACCGGCAGAATGGCCGCGATGACGTACAGCATCTGGCGGAGCCGGAAGAGCGTACCGAAATTGGTCACTGCGTAGATCATCGGACCGGCCAGCATCACGAACACCAACAAGAGCAGGACGAAGAGCGGCGTGATCTGCGCGCGCGACCCAATCAGCATTCCTGCGCAGTAGACGATCGCGAAGAGCAGAACCAGGTCGAAGACGAGGGTGTCGAGCTCGACGAAGAGCCACAGTCCGCGCCCGCCGCCGACGCGAATGATCCCGAATGCCTGCGCAATGTGGTGTGGGAGGAACATCGCCGCGAAGCCGGAGATGATTCGCCGGAAGAAGGGTTGAGGGGACGGCTCGCGTGGCGCCGGCGTCAGCCGCGGTCCCGACGTCTCGACCGGACGGGCAGCGAGGATCCTCGTCGCCCCCTTGGTCGCCTCGAATCCTTCCCGCGCGTGGCCGACTTGCGCCACCACCGCTGATGGGCGCCACGTCGCCACAGCCTTTGGATTCAGCACGCGGCCGACTGGCAGCGGGATATCCGTTCCTCCCCCCAGGCGGACTGCGTACGCGAGTAGCAGGAAGAGCATTACGTTCGCGACGACCGCCCACGCTCTGCGATGCGTCGAAAGCACCGTCAGAACGCCGAAGATGGCGAAGGCCGCCCAGAAGATGACGGCGAAGTACCAACGGATGCCGCCGATCGCGTACGTTAACGCCAGAATTGCGAGGGCCCACGCCAGCAGCTGCCAGCGCGCCTTCGCGCCGAGGTCCCCCTGCCACATTCCCTGCCAGCGCCAGCAGGCCGCGACCATCGCCACGATGAGCAGAAAGAAGAAAGTGTCTTTTAACGGCTGTAGCGACCAGAGAATCATCGCCGGTCCAAACGCGAGCGCCGCGAGGGCGACCACACCGGCCGCGTTGACCCGGCCGTTTCGCACCGTCATACCAATGACGAGTGCGCACGTCAGCAGGTAGGCCGCGCAGTTGAGGAGGATGGCGACCGACGCGATGCCGCCGAATGCGGCCACGAAGAGGGTGAAGACCTGGACGAAGAAATGCGACGGGTACGTCCCATGAGGGAAGAGAATGGCCAGCACGCCTCGAGGCGCCAGATCGTTGGCGTAGGTGAGCAGACCGGGCCCGTCGAGGGCAAAAAACCAGAAACCGTTGCCGAGCTGAAACGACCGGCCGATCGGCAATCCCAGCCACGAGATCCAGAACAGCGCCTGGGCGAGAGACGCCCTCACGATGAAGCCGGCGGCGATGATCACGGAGGCCCGGCCACGCCCGGCCACTCGACGCCACAGCCGCCAAAGCGCAAAACATGCTGCGGCCGTCAGGACGAGCTGCAGAAGTGCGAGCGCCATCGTGGTTCCCAAGTGTACGGCTGACGGTGGTAGCTCATCTTCAACGAGTCGCCAACTTCCGCATCACCGATGCCAGCACGTCGGCTTGTTCGTCAATCGAGTAGTGCTTCTCCGCGAAGGCGCGTCCAGCTGCTCCCATCCGCTTGCGCAAGGTGCCGTCCGTGACGAGGCGGCGGAGCGCGTCGAGCCACTCCTCGTCCGTCACGGCGGCAAAGTGCGTCTGGCCCACGATGCCCATCGTGGCGCAGACACCGACGGGACTCATGACGAATGGCACGCCCGAGCTCATGTACTGCACGGCCTTCAGCCCCGATTTTCCGGCACTCCGCGCATCGTCGGCGATCGGATAGACGCCGATGTCGAGCGATCGGAAATCATCAGCATCGCGCTCCAAACGCCATGCTCGCGAATCGACCTCGACGCCGCGCACCCGCGCCTCACGCCCTGCGCCGACGACGGTCACCCGGAAGCGCTGCTCGCGCGCGAGCTGCTCGAAGATCGGAATCAGTCGTTCGAAGAATGGATACGTGCTGTGCGTGCCGATCCAGCCGATCACCGGCACGTCGTTCTTCGTCGCCTGCGGCCGGAAGACCCGCGTGTCGACGATGCTCGGCACAACCGTCGCTTCCGCGCCGAGTGAGCGGACGTATGCCGCGATGTTCTCGTTGCCGCACGTCACCACGGACGACCAGCGGATCAGCCGGTCGGTTTTGCTCGGCCACTTCAACATCGTGGCCAGGCGGCCGTAGACAGGGCTCACATAGCGGACATAGGTGGCGTCGTCGAGGTCGAGAATCATGCGGCGGCGGAGAAGCCGCGCAGCGATCCATTCGATCAGCGGCGGACCGAAGAGCATCGCCTCTCGCTGCACCAGAACGATGTCGGCGCGTGCGGCGCGAAGCGCGTCGGCGATGCGGCGCAAGGCGCGGAAGGCGATGCGCGGCAGCCGCGGGATGACCATCTTCTGCGCGTAGAGCGCGGCGAAGAGCGAGGCGCTGAGGAACGGCGCGAAGGTGACGTCGATTCCGCGTTGAGCCAGGGGCTCCATGAACTGGACGACGCGGACACGCGATGAAGCCGCCTGCACCGGATACGTCGCCAGGGCCAGGACTCGGATGCGCCGATGCAGGACCGCATCATAGAGGCGCCGGTAGCGCGGGCCGCCGACGCTGTGAAGATCGTAACGGCGTCGCGCCAGGTCGAGGCAACGATCGCCGAGCTGCGGATCGCGCCGCAGCTCCTCGATCGCGCGAAACGCATCGGAAAATGCCGCGCGGTCGTGACTTCGCAGCAGCACGCCAACATGCCCCTCTTCGATATGCGCGTCGAGGTCGCCGACCCCGGCCGTGGCGATGACCGGCACACCGGCGGCCAGGTACTCGGCGAACTTCGTCGGTGACTGCGCCCGTCGCGCCTCTGAGGGCCGCATGATGACCAATCCGACGTCGGCCGCTCGCAGATATCGAGGCACATCCTCCGGCGCCACCTGCATGACGCAGTAGTCGTCGTGCGAGAAGCCGGCTTGCTCCAGCTCGTCGGCGATCGCCGCCGTCCGCGTCAGCACCAGCGCAAAGACGCGACGATCCGCCTGACGCGCAGTTGCCAGCAACGCAACCGTCTCGCGAGTGAGGTAGGAGCCTCCGAGCGTTCCGACGTACGCAAAAACCAGACGGTCTGTGAGGCCGAGCTCAACGCGATCCGATGTGAAGTGCTCCTCGCCAACGCAGCACGGAATCACCTCGATCGCCCGGCCGCCCGTGCCTTTCGGGAACAGTGTCTCCTTCGCGGCCTCCGTCAGGACGACGAAGCCGTCGGCGGCATGGAAGAGCCATCGCTCCACCGCCTTCGTCAACCGAAAGAGAAATCCATTCGCCGGCCAGTTGCCGGAGTCGACGTACTCTTCGGCGAGGAAGCCGCGGATGTCGAAGATGAGGCGTGCGCCGGTCAGCTTTTTCACCAGCGCGCCGATCGCCGCACCGACGTGACTGCGTCCGTGGACGATGTCGATCCGCTCACGCCGCGCGATCCTCGCCGCGCGCAACGCACCGGCGAGCACGTCATACAGCGTCGCCGGCAGCGACGGCCGTTTGTGGTACGCCAGCATGTGCCATTCGATGCCGTCGCTGCGCAGCCGCTGCCGCCAATCGTCGATCGATTTCGCATCCCACCGCTTCTTCAGCTCCGGCTCGAACGTCAGGAGCGACATTCGCGCTCCGCCGCTTACGAGCTCGCGCAGATATGGAAGGACCT
>QHVS01000111.1 GCA_003223635.1 Acidobacteriota bacterium
ATCTTCAATCCGTACTGGCAGGCCAAACGCGCCGAGCGCATGGGCGCCGGACTCGGATTGCCCATTGCTAAAGGCATCGTCGAAGCACACGGCGGTCGGATCTGGGTGGAGAGCGAGGCGGGGAAGGGAACGCGATTTTACTTCACGCTCCCGGTGGCCGAGGCGAACCGGAGCGTCACCGCGCCACTCGCGGAGGAATCTCCAGCACATCGCTGACGCTCAGCTCAGCGAACAGCCGGATCAGGCGACGCCCCTCCTCATCGGAAGCCTCATAGACCTGACAGAGACGCTTGATGTCCTCGCTTTCCGACCAGCGGGCCACGGTGAAGCCGACCTGAGGCTGTTCGGGCAGGAAGACTGAACGCTTGTGCCAGCGGCTGTTCTCCAGCCGATAGCAGATGAATCCAGCGTCGCGACCGCGAACTGTCTTGTCGCCATCGATGGATCGCTTCGGAATCGGCGTGGAGCCAGGTGAAGTGCGTCGGGCATCGAGTTCTCGGGTCACCAACTCGGAGAGCATGTCGCGCAGCCGATTTCCTGAGTCGCCGATGGCGGCGAGGAATCGGACGCCGGACTCCATCCCGGCACTGGGATATTTCGATTGTCCGGCCGATGTGCGGACGACTTCGCATTTCATCCCCACTTCGTTTCCGCCGTAGGAGAACCGCAGGTCGATGTACTTGTCGTCCAGATTCGCCGCGTGCTGCACGCGCGCGCCGAGGACGCCGATCTCGAGTATGGAGACCGGGATCGCGCCCAGAGTGCCAGGGATGGGTGGTCTCAACTCGAGGCGCTGAAACTCGCGCCGCTCTTCGGGCTTCATCGGCTGCATGGATGCAGTTTATCGCGGGCGCGAAGTCTATCCTGAGCGGGGCCGGCTGGTTGGTGGGAGCGAAGGATCTCCGGTGGCACAGCGACTCGCTGGATCTTCGCCGCGGGCGTCGCGCAAACGCGACGATCGCTGCACCGCCGTAGATCCTTCGCTCCCGCCGGCCCGGCCACCTTCGCTCAGGATGAACTTGGGCTACTCGACAAACGTCCGCTGCATGCGCACGGCCACCATGAATCGATTGTGGATCTGCTGGCGGTACGCGTGTGTGCGGTACGAGACTCGCTGGAGGTAATCGACGGTCTCCGGGAATGGCGGCACGCCGCCGAAGCGCTCGACGTTCCCTTCGCCGGCGTTGTACGCGGCCAGCGCCTTGCTCTGATCGCCGAAGCGGTCCATCAAGTATCGGAGATACCGTGTGCCGGCAGCGACGTTTTCGGCCGGATTGAAGAGATTTTCGCAGCCCAGGATGCGTCCCGTTTCCGGAACGATCTGCATGAGGCCCTGGGCCTGTTTATGGGAGACCAGGAGCGGCCGGAAGTCCGATTCGGCCGAGACGACCGCGGCAACCAGCTCGGGCGGCAAGTTGTTCTTCCGCGCTTCGGTATAGATGATCGACCCATAGGGGATCTCGCTCTGGAAGAACTGCTCTTTGGCCAGTTCGAGAGTCAGGGTCTCAGCCGATTTGAGGGGCGCCAGGAACGTCTCGCGCACTTTTCGGGTAGTGAAAATCGGCAACTCACGAACGGAGAAGGTCTGCTCGGTAATCCGATCGGCGAGCTCCGGAAGAGTGATGTTCATCGCTTCCATCGGTAGACCGAGAGCGCCGAAAGCGAGGGGAATTCCGATCAGCAGAGCAACGCTGCGGCGCGTCAGGTGCCGAGCCACAGCGGCAGCGACGCGGCGAAGCCGTCTACGGCCAGCGTGTTTCTGGCAGTCGCAGATGTTTCGGTAGTCCCACCTCGGGCGTTTTCCGAACATGCCGGAGTGGACAGTGGGCAAAAGGCGGACCAGTTTGTCAGCGTTCATCGTCAAGCGCATGCAGCTCAATCAGATATTGCCTGGGACGGAAACGGCGTCGCGCGGTGCAGGGAACCGTTTTACACTCTCGCCATGCCCATCAACCGACGTCGCTTTCTCGCACTGTCCGCCGTAGCGTCTCTCGCGCCCAGCGCCGTCGTCGTGGCACACACACGCCGCGAATACATGGTGCGGGTGAATGGCCGCGCAGTCAATGCCGAAACGCCGCTCGAGCTGCTGACTGACTTCCTCACGCCGAATCATCTGTTCTTCGTGCGCAGTCACCGGCTCTTTCATCCAACGGACCAACCTAAGTGGACACTTTCGGTCGACGGAGACGTGGCGACAGCGATGCAGCTCACACTTACTGACTTGCGACGCATGCCGGTGACCGAAGTCACATGCATGCTCGAGCGCGCGGAGGTGAAATCGACCGTCAAACAGGTTCATACCCTTGGTAGTGACGATCCACCGAAAGGCGTTCCGCCGTTCCACCGCAGCATGCCTCTACGTCCGGTAGTCCGCGGGCCGTGGCCGATGGGATATTGACTCGATGCTGCGCGAGCTGAGCCGCCGCGATCTGATCCGGCTCAGCAGTCTCGCCGCAGGAGTGTCGTTTGTCCGATGCGCCACCTCGTCGTTCCCCATTCCGATCGGCAGGCGTTCGCCGGTGATCGTGGATCGCTCGCGCGTCATTCGAACCGTCGTCGGTTTGCGACCATATCGGCCGTCCGGGTTTGTCCTCGAGGCGGAGCCGCTCGGCGACAAGCTGCTCGTCCACAACTATGGCCACGGCGGGTGCGGCGTGACGCTGTCATGGGGAACGGCGCAACTGGCCGTAGAGCACGCGCTGCAGAGATCGAACCGACAGGCGGCAGTTATCGGATGCGGCGCCGTCGGTCTGGCCACCGCGCGCCTGCTGCAGGATCACGGCTTCTACGTCACGATCTACGCGAAAGCGCTCCCGCCCGACACGACATCGAACATGGCCGGCGCGCTGTGGCTGCCGGTCACGCTGGTTGATCGGAATCGACGCACGCCTCGGTTCGACCAGCAACTCGAGCAGGCTACTCGTTTCGCCTGGCGCTACTTTCAGACTCTCGTCGGCGAGCGCTATGGCGTCCATTGGGTAGAGACGGACTGTATCGAAGATCGAAACGATCCGGAGCTTCCCCACGAGGTCGAACGCATCGCCGACCTGGTTCCGTTCAATCCCCTGGAGCCGAATCCTTATCCCACGCGGTTTGCCCGACGTCTCCACACGATGCTGATCGAGCCGCCGACGTATCTTCGCGCGGTGCTCGAGGACTTTCGCCTGACCGGAGGCAATGTCGTGGTCCGGGAGTTCGCGGACCGCGCCTCGCTGTCGCAGCTCGACGAGCCGATCATCGTCAACTGCACGGGCCTCGGCGCCCACGATCTTGTCGGCGACGCAGAACTGCAGCCGATCAAGGGTCAGCTCACCGTCCTTCTCCCTCAGCCGGAGATCGATTACGCAACCGTGGGCCCGGGCGACCTCTACATGTTCTCCCGCCGCGACGGCGTCATCCTCGGCGGCACGCACGAGCGCGGAGTGTGGTCGCTCGATGTGAACGCCGCCGAAGCCGAGCGCGTCTTTCAGGGACATCGCCAACTATTCGGCGCGCTCCGGCGTTAGGCGGATGCGAACAGTGGCTGCGTCTCCGCGTTCAAGAGAACCCAGAAGGTGTAAATCGCCAGCGCGGTTCCGAAGGGAAAGCTCAGAACGTGCAGTACGGCGAGAATCATGGCCAGGATGCGCGCCCACGGCCGGAACTTCAGCAGGCCGAAGCCGGTGATCAGTCCGGGAAGAGAGAGCAGCACCATGAGGATGGCCACCCCGACGCCGATGGCGCCGGTGAGGTAGGCCGTCTCCCGGTCGCCGCTGATCGCTCCCGCTCCGCCGACGATCAACGCCACGATCACGGCGACGAGCATGATCAAACCGCTGTAGATGATGAAGCACCAGCCGAGGGTCCGAACGTGTTGCGCCATCGTCCCTCCTGAATCGTACGCCGGCTATGTCGTTATTTTCTTTTTCGCTGCCGTGACCGGCAAGTGTGCGTCTTTCCACCCATTCCAGCCGCCGAGGAGCGCGGCGGCGTTCTTGATTCCGTGAGCATTCATGTCCAGCACCGCACGGGCGCTCGTATGCTCGGCCTGTCAGGCACAGTAGGTGATCAGAAACTTGTTCAGCGGAAGGTCTTTCCACCGCTTGGGCAGCGCGCTGAGCGGAATATTGATGGCTCCCGGAATGTGGCCCTGGGCGTACTGATCGGGCTCCCGTACGTCCACCCACACCGCCTTCTTCCGCTTCACCATCTTGATCGCTTCGTCGCGTTCGATTCGACGGGCCGACTCGAGCGCCTGATCAGGCGTGGGAAGAGGCGCGGCCGGAGTGATCTGCACCACCGGATTACTGCTCTGAATCGTTGGTGGCTGGGTGGGCGCCTGAGGTGTTTTGTACTGCGCGCTCGCCGTAGCGGCGGCGAGAATGACAACGGCTGCTGCGGCATGTCGCATCGTTGGCCGTTCCTCCTCGAAAAACCTTACGAAGCCTAGCATGCCTCGTCAGTCGATGCTCTTGAAGAAGCGGTTGAAGCGCGGAGCGTAGTGGTTGGCCCGATCGAATGAAAAGGCCACGGCCAGCGCCTTGCCCACGATGCGGTGCCGATCGATCAGTCCGATGAAGCGGCTGTCGTTGCTGTTGTCGCGGTTGTCGCCCATCACGAAATAGCGACCGGGCGGAACGATGAGCCGTGCAAAGGAGCGGACCGCCGCAATCTGCGGCGTGAACATCACCAGGTGAGTGCGCCCCTCGAGCGTCTCCTCCACCACCAGCGTGCTCCCCTGCTCGCGATCGTTTTCCTCGCCGATCGACTTCCAGCGCGCGGCATCTCCGTTCACATAGAGCTGGTTGTCGCGCATCTCGATCCGATCGCCCGGAACGCCGACCACCCGCTTGACCAGGCGCATGCCATCTTTGGGCGAGAACAACACCACGATGTCGCCGCGCCGCGGGTCGCCCCACTTCCAGACTTCGAAGGTGGTGAAGGGTACCTTGAGATCGTAGGCCAGCTTGTTGACCACCACGCGATCGCCCTCTTCGATCGTCGGCTTCATGGATCCCGTCGGCACGTCGTTCCAGTCCGCCAGCGCGGAGCGGAGCGAGCTCACCACCAGCAGCATGAGCATGAAGACCCGGATCTCGTTGATGACTTTCTTCCTGTTCATGGTTTCGACGCTCAGGGAAACAGCGTGCGGAAGTTTGTCATTGCACTGAACATCGCCGCAACCACCTTCCCTTCCAGTCCGATGGCCCACTACACTGCTTCACAATGTCCCACCGCAGCTCGGTTCATGATCTGAAGAGCCTCGTCCTCTCCTTTCACTCCCTCATCGCCATTGAAACCGTGGAAGAGGAGCGGGTCCGCTCCCTCCTGATGGAAGTGGCCGCCGATCTGCGGCAGCCATTCTACGAGTGGTCGGTGACCGAGGGCCTGCAGCGTCTGCGGGGCGTCACGGTCGACGGAACGCAGGATGCTCTGACCGCGTTGCGCCACATCGATCGCATCGACGGCGACAGCGTCTATCTGCTGAAGGACCTGGCGCCGCACTTGTCGAATGCGAACGCCGCGCGAGCGCTGCGCGATCTGACCCACAAGCTCACCGCCACCCGCTCCGCCCTGGTGCTGACGGGCGATCCTATCGAGCTGCCGCGCGACATCGAAGCGATGGCCGTCCGCTTCACCCTCGAGCTTCCGGACGATGCCCTCAGCGCCCGCCAGCAGGTGCGGGTCGATCTCAGCCGCGACGATGCACAGCGCCTCGTCGGCGCGCTCTCCGGCCTCACCCTCAATCAGGCGCGGCAGGTGATCGCGCAGGCTATCGTCGAAGATGGTCGTCTTTCCGCGGACGTTATACAGACCGTCATCCGCTGCAAGGGCGAGCTGATCGAGCGTGGCGGCGTCCTGGAGTTCTTTCCGGTCGAGGAGAACAAGTTCCAGCTCGGCGGCTTTGCCCGGTTGAAGGCGTGGCTCGATCGGGCCCGGGTCGGATTCTCTCCGCAGGCCCGGGCCCTCAATCTCGAAGCGCCGAAGGGACTGCTCATCGTCGGCGTGCAGGGATGCGGGAAATCGCTGGCCGCCAAGTTCATCGCCCGGCAGTGGCAGCTTCCGCTTCTGAAGCTTGATGCCGGCCGCCTCTATGACAAGTACATCGGCGAGTCGGAAAAAAACTTTCGCAAGGCGACCGACCTGGCCGAGGCGATGGCGCCCGTGGTCCTGTGGATCGACGAGATCGAGAAAGTATTCGCCCAGGGAGGAACGGGCGAGGCCGATGCCGGCCTCTCCCAACGGCTCTTCGGATCCTTCCTCACCTGGCTGCAGGAGAAGAACGCGGCCGTTTTCGTCGTCGGCGCAGCGAATGATCTGTTCAACGTCCCTCCCGAGTTGTTGCGGAAGGGACGCTTCGACGAGATCTTCTTCGTCGATCTGCCCACGGTCGAGGAGCGGGCGAACATTTTCCGGATCCACCTTGCGCTGCGAAAACAGAATCCCGACGGGTTCGACCTGAAGGCGCTCGCCGCGGCGACCGAAGGTTTCAGCGGAGCGGAGATCGAGCAGGCGGTCATCTCCGCCCTCTATCGGTCGCTGCAGCAGAAGCAGCCGCTCACTGTTGACGCAATCATCGAGGCGGTCCAGAGCACCGTGCCGTTGTCGGTGACTCGCCGCGAAGACATCGAGCGCATCCGGGCCATGGCCCGCGGCCGATTCACGCCAGTGAGCTAGATGGTGTGGCACAGGCACTCTTGCCTGTGCGCACAGACAGGAGTGTCTGTGCCACACCTAGTTCGAGGTGCCGCGCTCCTACTCGCGCTGCCCGCGGCGGTTCACGATGGACATGAATTCCTGGCGGGTGCGCTCATCGCTGAGGAAATTGCCGCGCAAGACGTTGGTCTCCATGAACGACGACTCCTGCTCCACGCCGCGCATCACCATGCACAAATGCACGCCGCCCATCCACACCGCCAGCCCGCGCGGCTCCAGAATGCTCTGGATCGTGTCCGCCACGTCGTGCGCCAGGTGCTCCTGCGACTGCAGCCTCCGCATGTGCACTTCTACGATGCGAGGAATCTTCGACGCGCCGATGATCATCCGCTCGGGGATATAGCCGACGATGAACTTGCCGAAGAACGGCAGGATGTGATGCGCGCAGAGCGTCTTGTAGGTGCCGCCGATCACCACAAGGTTCTGGCAGCTCTCGTCGGCGGTGGAACACGCTTTGCGGAAAAGCGTAGCCAGCTTCTTCACGTCGGTGAAGTCGTAGCCGCTGGTCATTGTCACCAGGGACTCCGCCCATCGCCCGGGCGTGTCGCGCAGATTTTCATCGTTCAAATCGACGTGGAGCAGCCGGAGCGCTTCGCGAAGATGGTGCTCCAGCTTGTCGTGATCGACGGTCGGTCGTGGACTGATCAGCAAGCCGCGGTCGCTCAGGATCGCGTCCACCTCGGCCTGCAGGACTATGTCGGTGCTGGGTGCGTTTTTCATCGCCGGTCAGTGTACGCGGTGCCGAATGCAGTTGGCCGGGAGGTTGCAGTCCTTTGACAACTGAATGAGCGTTCATTCATACTACCGGTCGTACCGGCCTGAATCGTGTAACAGCCGCTTTTCAAGGAGTTGAGGACCATGAAGGAAGTCAAGTCGCAAGGCGCCGTCGAGGCGATGGAGGTCGCCGAAGCGTCTCGCCAGACCGAGTGGGAAAAGCCGTCGTTCGTGGGCGATCTTTTTCTGGGCAAGCTCAACGTCGATCTGATTCATCCGTTCCCAGAGCAGCCGGCCGCTGACAAGGCAGAAGGCGACGCCTTCCTGCCACGCCTGGAACGATTCCTGGCCGAGAACGTCGATGCGGACGGGATTGACGAGCGTGGCGAGTACGACTACGACCTCTTCGAAGGATTCAAACAACTCGGCGCGTGGGGCATGAAGATTCCCAAGGAGTACGGCGGTCTCGGATTCAGCGCCACGAACTACAACCGGGCCATCGGTCTGGTGGCCACTTGGTGCGGCTCTACGGTGGCCTGGCTCTCCGCGCATCAGTCGATCGGCGTTCCACAGCCGCTCAAACTCTTCGGCACTCCCGAACAGAAACAGAAATGGCTTCCGCGGTTGGCGAACGGAGCGATCTCCGCATTTGCGCTGACCGAGCCGGGCGTCGGATCCGATCCGGCCAAGATGGAGACTCGCGCCGTTCCTTCACCGGACGGCAAAGGCTGGATCCTCAACGGCGAGAAGCTGTGGTGCACGAACGGTCTGAAGGCGGAAGTCATCGTGGTGATGGCGCAGACGGCGCCGAAAATCGTCAACGGAAAAGAGAAGAAGCAGATCTCGGCATTCATTCTCGAAATGGACACGCCGGGAATCGAGATTACGCACCGTTGCCAGTTCATGGGACTGCGCGGAATCGGCAACGTCGTGATCAAGTTCAAAGACGTCTTCATCCCGAAAGAGAACCTGCTGTGGGAAGAAGGGCGCGGCCTCAAGGTCGCCCTGATGACGCTGAACACGGGGCGACTGACGATTCCGGCCGGATGCGCCGCAATCGGGCGCCGCATGGTGGATATCGCCAAGGAATGGTCGAACGAGCGTGTGCAGTGGGGCGCTCCGATCGGCAAGCACGAAGCGGTCGCGGCGAAGATCGCCTGGATGGCATCACACACGTTCGCCATGGAAGCGATCGTGTGGCTGACGTCGGGTCTCAACGATCGTGGAGATGTCGATCTCCGTCTCGAAGCAGCGATGGCCAAACTGTTCAACACGGAGGTGGCGTGGCACGCGGCGGACGAGCTGCTGCAAATTCGCGGCGGACGCGGGTTCGAGACCGCGCAGTCTCTCCGTGCCCGCGGCGAGAAGGGCTATCCCGTCGAGCGGATCCTGCGCGATATGCGCATCAATCGCATCTTCGAAGGAACCACCGAGATTCAGCATCTCTTCATCGCTCGCGAGGCGATCGATCCTCACATGAAGCGCGGCTACAAGATCCTGCTTCCGGAGACGCCGACGGGCGAGAAGCTCGCTGCCGCGGCGAAGGCCGGCGCTCATTACGCCGCCTGGTACCCGTCCAAGTACCTCGGCTGGTCGCACTACCCCCGCTTCGGCGAGTTCGGGAAATTGTCGGAACACATGGGCTTCGTCGAGCGTGCGTCGCGGCATCTGGCACGTTCGATCTTCCAGTCGATGATGCGTTATCAGGCCAAGCTGGAACGGAAGCAGATGGTGTTGTTCCGCATCGTCGACATCGGAACCGATCTATTTGCCATGGCCGCGTCGATCAGCTACGCCACGATGCTGGCCAAGAAGGGTGGCGAGCAGAAGAACGCGATCGATCTCGCGGACGTGTTCTGCCGCGAGGCGCGCCTGCGCATCGAGACGAACTTCCGCCAGCTCTTCTCCAATCACGACGAGCAGTCCTATCGCCTCGTCTCCCACCTTCTCAAGGGCGATTACGACTGGTTCCGCGGGCAAATGGTGGAACCGGTCGTGCCGACGTCCGAGCAGGTGGAAGAAGCGATGGCGAAGCTGGCGTGATCAGCGAGCGGCGCGCGGCGGGCGGCGAGCGGGGTCGATCTTTTCGGCGTCGTCGTGCGTCTCGCTTCCTTCGTACTCCTTGAAACACTCGCCGCATAGCAACTCCACTCTAGTGCCCGGCGCTACGACCCACCCATCGCGCTGAATCACTCGCAGGAAGCAGGAGAAGTATTCCTCGGGAATCTCGCCGCGCACCGACGCGGTGCGCCCGCAATCTCTGCAGCGAAGCTGAACCTGCCCTTCCATCGCTATCGCTCCTGCTCGTCGCCCGCTGCTCCCCGCTAGCCTGTCATCGCTCTCCCGCAGCCGGAAACACCGGCCAGATGTCGACCGGGATGTCCTTCAGGGCGTCGATGACCGATTGCATCTCCGGCGTCTCCTTGCCGTATTTTTCGAGCAGCGCGTTGGCGCGATTGAAGTCACCGGTGGCTTCGATCGTCAAAAGCTCGGTGGCCAGGTCGCGCACAGCGTCTCGAGTCCTGGCGAAGTCGACGATGTACTTTCCGCCGGCTGTCGGCTTGATCGCGCCGCGCTCGCGGAACCAGTTCCACTGCAGCGCCGTGCCGCGGCCGTGCGCCTCGTCGATGCCGAAGCGCATGGAGCGGAACATCAACCCTGCGTAGGTGGCGAAGAGCTGACGCTCGCCGAAGCTGGTGAGCATTCTCCGGTCCAGAGCGAACAGAATGTTCCACAGGCCGAGAACGTCAGCCTTCGATTCTTCGATCGTCGAGTAAAGGTTCTTGAGCGGAATGCGAACTTCCACGCGCTCGCCGCCCGGCTGCGTCAGGAATCCCGGGCCCAGGCCATGCGACAGCTCATGGAAGAGGATGTGATTGAAGTAGGCGTCGAAGGAGAGAAACGGGAGCAGCGACGCATCGAGGACACGCAGAGCGATCGGACGTCCGCTCTGCTGGAACTTGGAGTCCATCACGTTTTTCAGCAGGACCTTCTTGGAGCCTTTCTTCTCGCGGACCGTCTCGTCGTTGGGAAGATTGAAGGCCGAGGTCTGCACACCACTCCGCGCGTCGCCGGCGGTGTAGAGCTCCTGCACGACCTTGATCGGCGATTCGTTGCCCCGATCGAGGTTCTTGTACTGCTCCGGTTCGGGGAGATTGCGCTCCATGTCCGGCAGGGCATGAGCGTACGCGGTGAGCTTGGCGCTCTCGGCAGCGTCGACGACGGTCACGAACGATTCGAATGAGGCCTTGTAGTTGAACAGATTGTCTTCGTAGACCTCGTACGGTCCGATGACCACTTCAATCGGGCCGTCGAGATCCATCCACGCCATGTCGCTGTCCTGATAGTTGTCGGAGAGAAACGCGTCGGCGCGCTTGTTCAGAAAATTGCGGAGCGACGGGTTGGTGGTGAGCGCCGCCGCCTCGCGCAGCCGCGTTGCCGCCGGCTCGAGAAAATCGCGATAGAACGCCGAGTAGGGGATGGCCACCAGATCGGTGCCGTCACGGCGAACGATGGTGAACAGCCACTGCAGCTCAATCTTCTTCTCCGGATGGGCGGCGACATATCGCTCGAACTCTTCCTTGGTGATGTCTTCCGGATAGAACGCCGCGCCGGCCGGCTTCGCTTTGGTTCCGACAAATGGTTCATCCCGCTTCAACCGATCCCACGGACCCTTGTTCATCAGGAAGTACTCGTAGCCCGTCCGGTCGAGCGCCGAATCGCTCGCCTGCTTCTGCAGACGGCTCCGAAGGTCCGGATTCTCTTCCGATACCTGGCGCCAGAAGATCTCATCGATCAATTTCGAGGCTTCGATCAGTTTGGCCACCACCTGCCGCTCGTTGTCGTTGAGCAGCGAGCGGTCGTAGTCGATGACCGTGCGCGGGAGCTGGGTCAGGCGTTGCGGAGTGTCTCCGGCGACAGCGAGCTTCTCAATGGTTTTCATCGGCTGTGTTTGCGGCGCGGGCGGCGGCGGGGTGGTGGTCTGGCAGGCGGCAAAGAGTATGGCGGGCAAAACGATTCGTCTCATTGCGGTCTCCGGTCGGACGCGCATTGTATGCGCCCGTTGCGCCGTGCGCGAGGCGTCTGCTATCGTCGATTGCAGTCCAGCCGAGGTCAGTGCGTTGATCATCGAGTGCACGAATTGTCGCGCGCGGTACCAGTACGACGAAGAACGCTTCGAACGGAAGCCGTCCAAGAAGATCAAGTGCGCGAAATGCGGCACGGTGTTCGAGATTCACAATCCGGCTTTCGCCGCGGAGAAGCCGTCCGCGCCCGTCGCCGGCGACAAGACCTTCTCCAAGCCCGCCGCGCCGCCACCCGCCCCTCCGCCTCCACGGCCTCCGCCTCCGAAGGAGGAGCCGTCGCTGCTCGACAGTTTCGAGCCGGCGCCTGAAGAACGGCGTCCGACCGGAAAGGTCGGCGGCGGCGCCGCTCCGGCGCTTCCCGCCGGCAAGCGCCTCTCGCTGGCCGTGATCAACGGACCGGACGCGGGCACCGTATATCGGATCGAGAGACCGCGCGTGACCATCGGTCGGGCCGGCGCCGATCTTCCCCTCAATGACACGGAGATCTCGCGCGTCCACGCCGTCGTGGAGATCCGCGATCTGACGTATGTGCTGGAGGACATGAAGTCGACGAACGGCACGCTGGTCAACGACGAGAAGATCGTCGGCCCCGTCGAGCTGCTGAATCAGGGTGAGTTTCAGATCGGCGGAACGACCATCATGTTGATCGTCACGGAGGAAGGCTAGCTCTTAGCTGTCAGCTCTTAGCTCTTAGCCCGCGCCTCCAACAGCTAACAGCTAACAGCTAACAGCTAAGAGCTAACAACCCATGAACGAGCTGGCCACTCTCTACCGCTACCGCCAACTGCTCGCCGCGCTCACGGCGCGCGATCTCAAGGCCCGCTACCGCGGCTCGATCCTCGGATTTTTCTGGTCGCTGGCCAATCCGCTGCTGCTCCTCGGCGTGTACACGCTGGTCTTCACCCGCTTTTTCCCGCAGCAGGTTGTCACTCCTTATCCGCTCTTTCTCTTCGCCGGCATTCTGCCGTGGACGTTCTTTTCCGCGGCGGTGCTGGAATCGACGAACTCCATCGCCGGCAACGCGGGGCTGATCAAGAAGGTGATGTTTCCGGCCGAGGCGCTGCCGCTCGTGGTCGTGCTGTCGCATCTGGTGCACTTCGCGCTGGCCCTGCCGATTCTGCTCGTGGCGATGGGCATCTATGCGGCGATGGGTCAGGTCACGATTTCGCCAACCATCGCCTTGACGCCGTTTCTCATGCTGTTGCAGACGATCTTCGTTGCCGGCGTGGCCATGACCGTCGCTTCCGCCTCGGTTCTTTTCCGCGATCTACGCGACCTGGTCACGAACCTCATGCAACTCGGCTTCTTCATCACCCCGATCATCTATCTGATCGATCGAATCGATTCGCGCCTTCTGCGCGCCCTGCTCCGGCTGAATCCGATGACGCCGTTCGTAGTGTCGTATCAGGACGTGCTTTTCTTCGGCCGCCTGCCGGCGATGTCGGACGCGCTTCTGATGGTTGCGTACGCGCTCGTGTCGATGATCGGCGGAATCTTCATCTTCGGCCGTCTGCGAGACACACTGGCGGAGGCGATCTGAGCGCGAACTTCGCCATCGCCGCGGACAACGTCTCCAAGAGCTATCGTCTCTGGGGGCGGCGCTCGCAGTTCGCCACTTTGAAGAGCGCGCTGCTGAAGCGCGATCTGAAGCTGACGCCGGAGACGAGCGTCAGTGCGCTGAAGGACGTGTCCTTCGTCGCCGATCGCGGCGAGGCATTCGGAATCGTCGGCCGCAACGGGTCAGGCAAATCGACGCTGCTGAAAATCATCTCCGGGATCCTGAAGCCTACGAGCGGAATCGTGCGCGTGAACGGCCGCATCGCTGCGCTGATCGAGCTTGGCGCGGGCTTTCATCCGGAGATCACGGGCCGGGAGAACATCTACATCAACGGCATCATGCTCGGGCTGAGCCGGCGGGAGATCGACAGCCGCTTCGATGCCATCGTGGAGTTCTCCGGCATCGGCGACTTCATCGACCAGCCGGTCAAGACGTACTCCTCAGGCATGTACGTGCGGCTGGGATTTGCCGTCGCCGTGCATGTGGATCCGGAGATCCTGTTGATCGATGAAGTGCTCGCGGTGGGCGATGAGGAGTTTTCCCAGAAGTGCATCGCCAAAATTCAGGAGCTGAAGTATCGCGGCGTCACGCTCGTCTTCGTCACCCACCAACTCGATCAGGTGAGGATGCTGTGCGATCGCGCCATGTGGCTCGATCACGGTGAGGTGACTTCGATCGGCGATCCTGCGCGCGTCGTGGACGACTATCTGCAGGATGTCAGTGGTGCGATGCCAGCGCCGCCCTCGCCGGCGCCCGATACAGCGAAAACCGAGATCGAGGAGGAGCGCTGGGGCTCAGGCGAAGTGGTGCTCAAGCGCGTGGTGCTCACCGATTCCAAAGGTCACGAGCTAGTCGCTCTCGGAGCGGGAAGCGCGGTGGTCGTCGAGATGGATGTCGACGTGCGCGTGCCGCAGGATGACTTCGTCTTCGGCATCGGCATCTATCACGCCGACGGATCCTGCGTGTATGGAACGAACACCGACCTGGAAGGCCTGCTCCCCGGCCGGCTGGATGGGTCGGGACGGGTGCGCTTCCTGATGCCATCGCTCGACCTCGTGGCCGGGACGTATCGCATCGACGCGGCGGTGCATACCCGCAACGGCCGCGCATTTGATTACCGCCGCGGTGTGCTGCGCTTCGTGGTCGGCTCACGCGTGCACGACATCGGCATCTATCGGCCGAAGCATGAATGGCGCTTCGACGGGAAGATCGCCTTCCGGGAAATCGACAATCTCAAACGAAACGTGCCCGCGCCTATGGCGGAGTACCTTCGCGAGAACGAGCCGAAGCCGAAAAAGAAGTCCTGAGCCTCAGGACTCTCTTCTTTCCCACGGCAGCTCCCAGCGCTCTTCCGATTCATCGAGTTTGGGCAGCGCGATGGGCCGGCCCAGTCGCTTCAGTTGCGTGAGCTCCCACAGCTTGGCGTATTTCCAGAACGTGTAATAGACGTGCATGCCTACGGAGATGAGGCCACGGGTGCCGTCGAGAAATCCGAGATTGACGATGTAGTCGCGGAAGAACTTGGCCAGGGAGTGGCCCAGGATCCCTGCCGCACTGGTGGTCTTGCCGTCGATGAACATCTGGGCCGCTCCCCAGTTCGCGTAGCGCGTCATCTTGGCGATCATGTGATCGAAGGTACGAATGTAGAAGTGATCCATCTTGTGGTCGAGCCGGCCCGCCGGGCCGTCGACGAGCAGATCAGCGTGCACGCGCCGGTTCGGATAGCGGGCGTGTTTGCGGTGAAAAAGCCGGGTGACCCGATCGCGCTGCAAACCGCTGTAGCGGACTTCCTTTCCCAGCATGAAGTTGCGGCGGCCGATGGAGTAGCCCCAGTACTTCAGGTCGTGCTCCAGCGTGCGGAGGATCTCGTCGCGCAGCTCTCGCGTGACGCGTTCGTCGGCATCGATGTAGAAGATCCAGTCGTGCTGGGCGCGATCGATGGCGTAGTTCTTCTGCGACGCCGCGCCCAGGTACTCGCGCTGTTCCAGGCGGACGCGGGGAAACTTCTCACGCAGCAGCTCCACCGTGCCGTCGGTGGAAAACGAATCGACGAGATAGATCTCGTCCGCCCATTCCACGGAGCGGACGCAGTCCTCGATGTATTCGCGTTCGTTGAGGGTGGTGATGATGGCGGTCAGGGGTACGCGCATTTTGGCGAGCAGCGAGCGGAATCTTAAACCTGCTCGCCGCTCGCCGCGCGCTGCTCGCTACAACGTGTAATTCTTTTCCAGCAGCACCCGCGCCCGCCGATCGCGCAGGTTCCGGATCTGGGACTCGATGTCCCTCTCGAACGGAATCTTGCGATGGCTGGCATAGATCGGCGCGTCGACCGTGATCTTCTTCAGTTCGTCGCCGAAGGTCTGCGGCGAAAGGTGCCCGCTCTCGTCGGCCAGCGTCTGCTGATCGTTGGGGAACGACGCCTCGCTGATCACGGCCACTACGTTTGGCGTCTTGTTTGTCCGCTTCCAGATCTCGTGTGTCGGTCCGGTATCGCCGGTGAAGGTGATGGCCTGACCGTTGATCTCCACGATCACGCCGGATGCCGGACCCTGGTGGTCGACCGGAATCACGGTCAGGCCCACGTTATTGAACATGGTCTTCTTTCCCGACGTCAGGGCCCGGTATTGCACCGGTGGCTTTCCGGTGAACGGCGAAGTCAGCGCGGCGAAATCGGGCCACACCACGCCGTTAAAAATGTTTTTCGACAGAAGTTCCATCACGTCCTTCGCCGCGAAGACGGTCAGCGCGGCAACGCTCTGGCTGAAGCGGTTGTGAATCAGGTGAGGGAGATCGCGGATGTGGTCGGCGTGGGGATGGGTGATGAAAACGGCCTGGATTCGAGCTTGCTGTGCGAAGGAAAGTTTGGAGGTCAGCGTGCCGGCATCGACCGCCAGCCAGTCGTCAATGAGGTACCCGGTGAGGTTGTGTTCCGCGTCTGACGCGCCATACGCGCCGAGCACCTTGAGCCGCATTCCCCTCCTTCGTTCTGCCGTTGGAGACTGGCTAGTATTGTTGCCGTGGACGGAGTTAATGTCCAGCGATGGTCCGTGAGTTGCCGGCGTCGCTCGCGCTGTTTCATCCCGCCGTGCGCGAGTGGTTCAGCAGCACGTTCGCCGGTCCGACGCGCGCGCAGCAACTCGGCTGGCCGCCCATCGCCCGTGGCGACAGCACGCTGATCTTTGCCCCCACCGGCAGCGGCAAGACGCTGACCGCATTCCTCTGGTGTCTCGACCGGCTGATGTTCGCTCCTAGGCCGCAGAAGGAGCGACGCTGCCGTGTCGTCTACATCTCGCCGTTGAAAGCGTTGGCTGTCGATGTAGAGCGGAATCTGCGCGCGCCGCTTGCCGGGATCGCTAACATCGCCACGGCCCGCGGAGATGCGTTCACGGTTCCATCGATCGCCATCCGCACCGGCGACACGCCGAGCGCGGAGCGCAATCGCTTCCTGCGCGATCCGGCCGACATCCTGATCACCACTCCGGAGTCGATCTACCTGATGCTCACGTCCAATCCGCGCGAGCTGCTGCGCGGAGTAGAGACGATCATCGTCGATGAGATCCATGCGCTGGTGCCGAACAAGCGCGGCGCGCACCTGGCCATCTCGCTGGAACGCCTGACCCGGATTTGCGATCGACCGCCGCAGCGCATCGGACTCTCCGCCACGCAAAGGCCGCTGGATGAAGTGGCCCGGTTTCTTGGCGGCGGCCAGGTCACGATCGTCGATACCGGCGAGAAGAAGAAGCTCTCACTTCGCGTCGAGGTCCCGGTGGAGGAGATGGCCAAACTCGGTGAAGTCAGCGGAGTGGCAGCGCGTCCCGCGCAAGGCGAATCGCGCAGCTCGATCTGGCCGGCGATCCATCCGCGACTCCTGGAGCTGATCCGGGCGCACCGCTCCACGCTGATCTTCGTCAACTCGCGCCGGCTCGCGGAGCGACTCGCCGCGTCGCTCAATGAGCTGGCCGGAGAAACTCTGGTCCAGGCACATCACGGCTCGATCGCCCGCGCGCAGCGCATCGAAATCGAGGACAACCTGAAGTCCGGCCGTTTGCCCGCGCTCGTTGCGACGTCTTCCCTGGAGTTGGGAATCGACATGGGAACGATCGATCTGGTGATCCAGATCGAGGCGCCGCCTTCGATTGCCAGCGGCATGCAGCGCATCGGCCGGGCCTCGCACCAGGTGGACGCGGTGAGCGACGGGATCATCTTTCCGAAATATCGCGGCGATCTCCTGGCCTGTGCGGCGGTCACCGAAGCGATGCATCGCGGAGCGATCGAGCCGACGCGATATCCGCGCAATCCGCTCGATGTCCTGGCCCAGCAGATCGTGGCCATGGTGTCGATGGACGACTGGCACGCCGACGAGCTGTTCGCGATCATTCGCCGCGCCGCGCCGTTCGCCGACCTGGCCCGCGCGTCGTTTGACGGCGTGCTGGACATGCTCTCCGGTCTCTATCCATCGGATGAGTTCGCGGAGCTGCGGGCGCGAATCACCTGGGATCGAATGACGAACGAGATCACCGCGCGTCCGGGAGCGAAGCTGGTGGCCATCATCAGCGGCGGAACGATTCCCGACCGCGGCCTGTACGGTGTGTTTCTGGCCGGCGCGGAAAAAGGGAGCGCGCGGGTCGGCGAGCTGGACGAAGAGATGGTCTTCGAGTCCCGCGTCGGCGAGACCTTCCTCCTCGGCGCGTCGACGTGGCGCATCGAAGAGATCACCCACGATCGCGTGCTGGTGACGCCCGCTCCAGGGCAGCCGGGGAAGATGCCGTTCTGGCGCGCTGACGCGGCCGAGCGCACCGTGCCGTTCGGTGCGGAGATCGGCAAGCTGATTCGTGAAGTGCGGGCCATGAATCCTGAGAAGGCCATCGATCGCCTGACCCATCAGCATGACCTCGACGACGTGGCTGCGCGGAACTTCCTGCAGTATCTCGACGATCAGCACGCCGCTACCGGCGCGGTCCCTGACGATCAGACCATCGTTGTCGAGCGCGTGCTCGACGATCTCGGCGACTGGCGTGTCTGCGTCCTCACACCCTTCGGAGGGAAAGTCCACGCGCCGTGGGCGATGGCGGTCACGGCGAAAGTGCGGCGGGAACAGGCCATCGATGTGGAGACCATGTGGAGCGACGACGGCTTCATCGTTCGCTTTCCGGAGACTGACCTTCCGCCGCGCTCCGAGCTGGTCATCCCCGATTCGGACGAAGTGCAGGACCTGGTGATGCGGCAGCTCGGCGCGAGCTCGATCTTTGCGGCGAAGTTTCGCGAGGCCGCGGCGCGCGCTCTGCTTCTGCCCCGATATCGGCCGCAGGGTCGTGCGCCGTTGTGGCAGCAGCGCAAACGCGCATATGACCTGTTGCAGGTGGCATCGCGCTTCGGATCATTTCCCATGATCCTGGAGGCCTATCGCGAATGCCTGGCCGATGTCTTCGACGTCTCGGCGTTGGTCGACCTGCTCCGGCGCGTGCGAGAGCGGAACATCCGCGTCGTGGTGGCGGACACGGAGAAGCCGTCGCCCTTTGCCGGATCGCTGCTTTTCCGCTACGTGGCGAATTTCATCTACGACGGCGACGCGCCGCTGGCTGAGCGGAAGGCGCAGGCGCTGGCGATCGATCAGGCCCAGCTTCGTGAGCTTCTCGGCGAGCCCGAGCTGCGCGAGCTCCTCGACGCGGACGTGCTGGCCCAGGTGGAGATGGAGCTGCAGCACCTCGACCAGCGGCACAAGGCGAAGTCGATCGATGCTATTCATGACTTGCTCCTCCGCCTCGGCGATCTGACCACCGAGGAGATCGAAGCGAGACGGAGCCTGGAGTGCGGCGGCCGTGCCGCCGCTCTTCAACTTGCAAAGGCCCACCGCATCATCGAAATCCCTGTCGCGCGCGAGAAGCGCTGGATCGCCGTCGAAGACGCGAGCCGCTATCGCGATGCGCTGGGTGTTCCGCTGCCGACGAAGGAAATCGCCGAGCGGTTTCTCCAGTCCGTTGCCGATCCGACGGGCGATCTCGTTCTTCGCTTTGCGCGCACTCATGGTCCGTTCACGCCCAACGAAGTGGCCAGGCGGTATGGACTCGGCGTCGCCGTGGTCACCTCGACGCTCGAGCGTTTCGTGGAGCGCGGCCGCCTGGTGGAAGGAGAGTTCCGTCCGGAGGGAACGCAGCGCGAGTGGTGCGACAACGAAGTGCTGCGCATCATCCGCCGCCGTTCGCTGGCCAAGCTGCGGCACGAAGTCGAGCCGGTCGAGACCACGGCGTTCGCTCGCCTGATCTCATCGTGGCAGGGAGTGACGAAGAAGCGGCAGGGACTGGAGGCGCTCCTCGAGGGGATTGAAACGCTGCAGGGCTACGCCATGCCGGCGTCGATTTTCGAGAGCGACATTCTCGCGGCGCGAATCGTCGACTATCGCCCAGCCGATCTCGACATGCTCAGCGCGGCGGGCGAAATCCTGTGGGTGGGAGTGGAGCCCGTTGGCGACAAGGACGGGCGCATCGCTTTATATCTGACAGATTGTTTGCCAATGCTCAGTGGGGCGCCGGCGCCCTCGCCGGCGAGTGAACCGGCAAAGAAGATCATCGACTACCTCGCTGCGCACGGCGCCTCCTTCTTCGCCCAGATCCACGCCGCAGTCGGCGGATTCGCGAACGATGTCGTCGACGCGCTATGGGATCTGGTGTGGAAGGGGATCGTCACGAATGACACGTTCCATGCGTTGCGAGCGTTCACCCGACGCGCACGGCCGAGCCGAAGCGCGCAATTCCGCTCGCGTCGGACGGCGCCGGCGACGACGCAGGGCCGCTGGTCGCTCCTTCCCACGGCAACGGCAAGTCCGACGGAGCGTGCCAATGCGCTGGCCCAGCAGCTCCTGGCGCGCTATGGTCTGGTCATTCGCGAGGTCGCCGCGGCGGAGTCGATCCCCGGCGGATTCAGCGCCGTCTATCCGATTTTCAAGGCGATGGAGGAGGCGGGCCGCGTGCGTCGCGGATACTTTGTCTCCGGGCTCGGCGCGACGCAATTCGCAACTGCCGGCGCTCTCGATCTCGTGCGCTCGTTCCGCGACGAACCGGAGGAGCCCGAGACGGTGATGCTGGCGGCCACTGATCCGGCCAATCCCTACGGCTCGCTTCTGAAATGGCCGGCTCAGGGTTTGTTGCGCGTCGCCGGCGCGAGCGTCATCCTCGTGAACGGCGCGCTGGCCTGTTACATCGGGCGCGGCGTGAAGCAACTCACTGTATTTCTACCGGATGAGGAGCCGTCGCGCAGCATGGTGGCGAAGCAGATCGCACGCGCCCTCGCTTCGATCGTGGAGAGCGGAGCGCGGCGCGCGATGTTAATCGCCGATGTCAATGACGAGCCGGTGGCGCGTTCGCCGATTGCGTCATTCCTGGCCGAGGCGGGATTTACCCCGACAGCGATGGGGTATCAAAGGCGGGCGAGCGGCGAGCGGCGAGTGGCGAGCGGGAAGGAATAAGAGCCGTCGGTTACAATCGCTCGCTGATGCTGATCAAAGGGATGACCGAGCAGGAAATCCGTGTCCTGCAGGAGTTTCGCCGCATCACCGCCGACACCATGTCCCTGACGGCGGTCAAAGCGATCAAGCATCCCACCGGAGGCGGCGAAGCGCCGGCGTTCTCACTTGTGGCGAAGGGCTATCTGACCACCGATGACGGTCGGCAGGTCTTCACGCTGACGGAAAAAGCAAAGGAATTCCTTGCCTACGATCCAAAGCCGGAGTTTGAAGAGACTTCCGCCGCAGCGGCGGAAGAGCCCGAATGATGCACACGAATCGGTGCAATCGTTAAGCCGCGCAAATTCAGCAATTTAGGATTCACCGCTCTCTGCGGGCCGGCAGAATAAGCGTAAACATCATTGACTCAGTGACTTAACCGGAGTACGATGCTCGCTTGAGGACTGGAAATGAAGCATGGCGACAAAGCAAAAGCGAAAGCAGCCAAAGCCAAAGCCGCCGGCAAAAAGAGCAGCGGCAAAGTCGCAGCGAGAAGCAAAGCCAGCCCGCGTCACGCAGCCAAGTCCAAAAAACAGCCCACCTCAAAGAACGCCGCTGTCTCAAAGAGCAGCGTCGCTCATCGCGGCGGGAACGGCAAGACTCGCCCACGTGGCGGGGTTGTCGAGACCATTGCTTTCACGAATCCCATCGTTGCCACCGCTTTCAAGCGGGCTGTCAAGAAGTTCCCTACCGCCTTCCGGCGGCTCGCAGACTGACGGCGGCGTCCGATATCTCACGGTCCAGGATCTGATCGAGCTGCACCGCGCGGTGAGCATCGAGTTCGGCGGGACGCAGGCGCATCCGGGCGTTGTGGAGTCGCAGTTCGGACTTCTCAATGCTGTGCAGCGGCCGCAGATCACCACGCTGGGCCGCGAGGCTTATCCGTCCTTTCCCGACAAAGTCGCGGCGTTTCTGTTCGCTCTCCTGACGCACAGCCCCTTTCAGGGCGGCAACCGTAGAGTTGCGCTGGCAGCGCTCTTCGCCTTCTGCGAGCTGAACAAACGGACGATCGATTCGCGAGTCCTCGACGAGAAGACCGCGGAGACTCTCTTCAAGCGCGCCTCGGCGCATCGCGAGCTGGGCATCCCACCGGAGAATGTCTTCCGCGAGATCCGCGAGATCATGAGCCGCGCCATCGTGTCTCAACAGTAAGAGTCGGCACGATCGTTGATCTTCCTGCGGTAAGCAGGTCGCTGGGTTGCTTAGGTTGCTGGGTTACTTGGGGTGAGCTTGCGTTGCGCGTAGCACCGAGCAACTCAGCAACCCAGAAACCCAGCAACCTAATGTTTCACGTTCTTGTGGCGGAGCGGCTCTCCGTGGTCGGCTTCCCCTCGGTATTCTGCAGCGCCGAGTTGATCCGGCCCAGGAGGATGCGCGCTACCCGAAGATCGTGGCCGGCGTCGATCATCAGGATGGTGATGTCGCCGCCTCCCCACATCAGTCCGGCGATCACCAGCAGCTTGGTCGCCTCGCCGATGAGGGTCATCAGCGCCGCGCCGCCTTCGGTGAGCAGGCCGGTGACCACTTCGCCGATCAGCATGATGACCATCAGGATGGCCAGCACCTTGAACAGGCGCGCGATGTAGCGCAGCGTCACGTACGGTTCGAGATCCTCGTCGCGCACTTCTTCCACGCGCTGACGAAGCTCATTGCCACGCATCGGTGGAGCACCGCAGGCCGGACAGGCCCGCGAGGGATCCGTGCGCTTCTTTCCACATTCCGGGCAAACGACTTCTGCAACCACAACTGCCTCCTTGTTCCAGGCTACCCATTCCCAGTTCCCCGCCATCGAGCACGGTAGCCGCGCACGTCGATGTGCGTAAAGGGTCCATGTCCGCTGCTTGCGACATAAACGCCAACTCCCCCCACCAGGGAGGGATTTTTCTGCTCTACCCTGTCCACGGCCTGTCCGATGACTTCCGCGTCACGGATATCCACCCGGCCGTCTCCATTCAGATCATCCATCAGCCCGTTCCCGTCGTTGTCGACGAAAACGTCCGCCGCGTCGCCATACATGTGCCGGCTCAGATTGGCCCGACCTTGGGTGTTGCCGCCGGTAAGGTTGTAATTCGGCGTGCGAAAGCCGCTCATGACGGTCATGCGCTTCACCGGATGGCCCATGGCCTGAAGCTCCTGGATGGTCAGCTCCAGCTTGTCCAGCAGCTTCGGATTGAGCAGCAGATACTTCGGCCAGACATTCGGCTGATCCTTGGTAACGAAATCGCGCAGTTTGAAGTGCTCGGAAACATACGTGTCCGCGTTCTGCGGCGTAACCTCGATGAAACCGTTGGGATTCGCGTACGTCGGAGTGCGCGGTGTTCCGCTGCGCTCGTATGGCCAGTTGCCGAGGTAGTACAAACCGATCTTGCCGCCACGCTTTTCGGAGAAGGGGACCAGAGTCACCAGGCTGAAATTCTGAATGGCGCGTGTGGCCTGATTGAGCTGCACCGCAAGCTTGTACACGCCCGGTTGCTCGGGCGCGGTAAAACTCGAGGAGACTTCCGTGGTTCCCGTATCCATGACCGATTTCGCACCGGTCGGAGCGCCGCCTACGATTTGCGAGCCCGGGACGCGAGTGGCGAATTGAACTTTGCCGCTGGCGCCGCGGAGCGGCGTTAGAAATCCGAGCATCGCGTCGGTAATGTACGCCGCGGTGGGCGTGTCGCTCTCCAGAAGGGCTGACGTGATCTGACGGGTGGGGGCGGTGGGGACGGCCGCTGGTGGGGGAGCTTTGACCCCAGCTTCTTTCTGCGCCCTTGCGATCTCTCGCTGCTGCTCGAAAGCCTGCTTGATCCCGCCGACCCATGCCGTGATGTAGAGCAACACCACGACAACGGCAATCCAGGTGAAGATGTGTTCCTGCCGCTCGGTCAGGCCGCCGAATATGCGATGCCGTCGCTTTGGCTGCGGGAAGAGCGGAGCGCCGGGCACGGGCGGTTGGGGTTCACGAGACGTGCCCGGTGCTACGGAAAATATCCCTTCGGTATCCGCAGCTGTTGCCCCGCCCTGGACTGAATGGCGAGACTGTGCCAGACGTCAGCGGCGGAAGGATCCGAATAGAAGACGAGCTGGTACTGCTGCCGCAGTTCCGCGGCGATCTTCTCGTACACCGCCGGCAGCTCGTTCTCTCTTCGGATGATGAAGTACGACGCGCCGGTGTCGCGAGCGATGGACGTCAGTTTGTGCGCCTGGAGGTAGCCGATGCCGAATCGCATCAGCCGCTCCAGCATGCGGTTCTTGACGATCGGGTAGAGCGGCACGCCGGCGTAGCGCGCGTAGTGAACGAGGTGATCGAGTTTGAACGTGCTCCCCTGATCGACGCCGTCGGTGAAAATCACCAGCGCATGCCTGCCGGGCTGCTTCTGCAGCTCGTACAACAACTCGATGGCGAAGTCGTAGAGGTGTGTCTCCCCTCCCGGCTTGACGCGATCGACGGCCGCGGCCACGGCGTTGAAGTCGTTGGTGAATCCCGTGAGCCAAAAGAGCCGCTGGTTGAATCCCACCAGCGCGATGCGATCCTGCGGGCGGAGCACGGCCTGAGCGAATTGTTTCGCCGCCGCCTTCACCACCGGCATCTCCTCGATCATGCTCTCCGAGTAGTCGAGCAGCAGGATGATGTAGAGCGGCTGATCAGAGGCGGGAATGAGCGATTCAATCTTGCGCGGCTCACCGTTATCCAGCAGCATCAGCTCGTCGATCCGCGGCGGGCGATCGCCGCCCACGACGGACAGCGGAACCTGCTGCAGTGTGACGTCGATGCGATCGCTCGGCCCGGAGCCGAAGAAGAGAACGTCATTGGCTTCTTCTCCATCGCTGGCGTGGACGACCACGCGCGCGTATACGGCGTTCGCATAGCGCGCCGGATCAAACGGGAGCGAATACGGCTCGCTGGTCGCAGTGCCGACTCTCTCCTCGCCGATGAAGAAATCGATGGAAGTCACGGTGATCGCCGGCGGATGGACAACGCTCGCGCTCAACGCGTTCCCGCCGCGCAGCAGGCGCACGCGAAATGGCGGCTTCGGATCATTGATCACCATCTCGTCTTCGCCGACCGCGTTGCTCTGCCCGTCGTAGCCCACCACGCGGATGCGCAGCCGCCGGATGTAATCCCCGACCTTCACCGGCATGACCACCGACCGGCCCTTGGCCTCCGACAACTTCACGCTGTTGACAAACAGCTCCACGCGCTCGACGGGCGGCGCGGTGACCACCGGCACGTAGAGATCGCCGTGGACGAGACCCTCGGGCTTCTGCGTGATACGGACGGTTTGAGCTTGAAGTGCGGTCGCGAAGAGAACAACGATGAACGATGAAGGATGAACGATGAACCTCACTTGAAGATCGTCCTCAGTTCATCCTTCATCGTTCCGCGTTCATCGTTCCCCGTCATCACCTGCTCCATCGTGCACTGCCGCGGCTTCTTGTCGGGGCGCCAGCGAAGGAACTTCGATCCGTGGCGGAAGCGGCCCTGCGAAAAGTAGTCGTACTCCACTTCGCAGACCAGCTCCGGCCGGAGCGGCTCCCACTCTCCGCTGCGCTCTGTGGCCCAGCGGCTCGGCCCGCCGGGGACGCGCACCTGGAAAGGATTCTCGCCGCTCAGGGCCCGGAGTCTCTTCGTCAACGCCGCCCGATCCGCTTTGCGAATCGACGATGTGTGCCCGATGTACACGAGCCGCTTCTGGTCATCGTAGAGGCCGAGGAGCAGGGAGCCGACGGTTCTGGTGCCTTCGCCGTAGCGGAAGCCGCCTACGACGCAGTCTGCGGTTTTCAGATGCTTCACCTTGACCATGCCGTCGCGATCGCCGGAGTGATACGGCTCGCCGAGCGTCTTGGCCATCACGCCGTCGAGGCCGAGGCCGGAGAATTTGTTGAACCAGTTGCCGGCGACCTTTCGATCGGTCGTCGCCGGCGAGAGGCGGAGCAGCGAATCTTTCGGGACGCCGTCGAAGAAGTCTTCGAGCTGCTGCCGCCGCTTCTCGATCGGCTGCGCGGTCAGCAGTTTTCCCTTCGCGTACAGCAGATCGAATGCGAAGTATTGCGCCGGTGTCTCGGCCGCCAGCTTTCGGACGCGCGACTCTGCCGGATGAATGCGCTGAAGCAGGTGATCGAAAGAGAGGCGGCCGCCCACTGGCACGACGATCTCGCCGTCGATCACGAACTGCTTCGCTCGCAGCGCGCGGAACGCATCGACGATTTCGGGGAAATAGCGCGCCAGCGGCTGCCCGGCCTTCGACTGGATGGCCACATCGTCGCCGTCGCGGAAGACAATCGCCCGGAAGCCATCCCACTTCGGCTCGAACTGCCATTCCCCCCCTTCCGGGATGCGATCGACGCGGCGGGCTTCCATCGGAGGAAAGGGAGGGCGGAGGGGGAGAGTCATCGTGAATGCAGAATGCAGAACGCAGAATGAAGAATTAAGAAATCCCTCTTGCTTTGCGCTTCGGTTTCTTCGGCGGAGAAAACACGGCTCGAAGATCGAACCGCTTCTTCCCCAGCACCGGCTTCCAGAGGTCTCCGACCTTGCGCACCCGGTCGACGACATTGTCGATCCGGAAATCCTCGATGCGCACTCCTCTCTCGATCTCTTCCCACGTCACCGGTGTGGAGACGGAAGCCACGGGCGTCGGGCGAATCGAATAGATCGAGGCCAGCGTGCGCCCCCACGCGTTCTGGTTGTAGTCGACGAGCACGCGTCCGTAGGGCCGTTTGACCTTGCGATATTCGGCGGTGATCACCTCCGGGTGACGCGACTCCAGCTCGATGGCGATCGCTTTGGCGAAGGTCCACACCTCTTTCTGCAGAGGGCCGCGCACGATGGGGATGTAGACGTGAATGCCCTTCGAGCCGGTGGTCTTGGCGTACGTCGGCATGTTCAGGCGGCCGAGGATGTCGCGCACGTGCAGCGCGACCTCTCGGATCTTGTCGAAGTTTGCGCCCGGCCCGGGATCGAGATCGAAGTGCAGGAAGTCGGGACGGTTCCAGTCATCACAGCGGGCATACCAGGGATTCAGATCGATGCAGCCGAGATTGATGAGCCACATCAGCGAGGGGAGGTCCTGGACGATGGGGAACTTCACCGGGCCCGCGTTGTGGGGGATGGCGCAGATGTCGATCCACCCCGGCCGCGGCTCCGGCGCGCGCTTCATGTAGAAGAAGTCGCCTTCTGCGCCGTTGGGATAGCGTTTCATGACCATGGCCCGTCCGGCGACATGTGGGACAAGCCACGGCGAGATGTCCGCGTAGTACTGCAGCAGGTCGCGCTTGGTCAGCTTCAACGTTTTCCAGAAAAGCT
>QHVS01000112.1:0-410 GCA_003223635.1 Acidobacteriota bacterium
ACGTACGTCGGCACTGGAGCCGCGGGCTGGGGCTCGGGCGCGCGCGTCGCAGTCTGCGGCGCGCGTGGCGGCGGTGGCTCAGCCTTTTTCACGACACGTTTCGTTTCAATTGCAGCAGCCGTTTCGGGCGCCGGAGCTGTCGTCGCAGACGTCGAGACAACGTCGACGCTGGCCGCAGCGGGCGGCGCGGTGGGCGGCGACGCCGTGTTTGTCGCTGGCGACGATGCAGTGGTTACAGGTGCCACGGAGCGGGCTCGCATCTGCCAGATCGCAAAGGCAGCAACGGCGAGCAGCAGGACGACCAGGACAAGGATGATTGCGCGTGAGTCGCTCCGACGGGCGGGCGGTGGGGCGGGGGAGCGATCGACGACCGTTCGCGCCGGCGGATTCTGAGCGATCTCTGTCCGCAC
>QHVS01000112.1:422-8529 GCA_003223635.1 Acidobacteriota bacterium
TACAGGCGTGAGGCGCAGCGTCGCGTCGTCATCCGCTGCAGTGACTCTCGCGCCCGGCGCGGTTTGGGGGAGCGTCCGCTCCACGCGATCCAGCGCCGAGGCAAAGTCGCGCGCCGTTGCCCAGCGCTTCGCGCGGTCGCGCTCCAGCGCGCGGGCCAGCACCTGCTGGAGCTCGCCGCCGCCGGGCACCTTCGTGAGATCGAGAGCCGCCGCCGGCGTTTCCCGCGAGTGATGAAGGATGTACTGATGCGGCGATGTCGCCTCGAACGGCGGCCTGCCGGTGAGCATTTCGTAGAGAACGATAGCCATGGAGTACAGATCGGCGCGGCCATCGATGCGCTCACCTTCCGGAAGGAAGCCGAGGTGTTCCGGCGATGAGTAGCGGAGCTTGCCGACGAAGATCCCTGTGGCCGTCGCCGCGTACTCACCCTCCTCGGCCTTGGCCACTCCCAGATCGATGATCTTCACCCGTTCGTTCCCATGCTCGTCGCGCGTGATCATCAGATTCTCCGGGCTGATGTCGCGATGCACGATGCCGGCGCGATGGATCGCCTCCAGACCGTTGAGGGCCTGAACGGCGAGGCGGATCGCATACCTCGGAGGCAGCACGCCGCGCCGGCGGAGCACCTGCGCCAGGTTCTCGCCCTCGATGAACTCCGACACCATGTAGTGCGATCCGTCCGGAAGCGCGGAGAAGTCATGAAGCGCCGCCACATTGGGATGCTGAATCTTCGTCGCCAGTCGCGCCTCGCGCAGGAACCGCTCGTGCGCGTCCTCAGTGTCCGAGATCTGCGGCCGGATCACTTTGACCACGCGCGTGACGCCGAGATACATATGGTCCACTTTGTACACCTCGCCCATGCCTCCCGTTCCCAGGCGCTCGACGATGCGGTACTTGCCGTCGATCGGCTCATCGAGATAGCGGCGGAGAAAGTCGGTCACCGGCTCGCCGCAGTGCGGGCAGGCCTTGAATGCGCGGTCGATTTCGGCCTTGCAGCGGATGCAGTGAAACGGCATGCGAGATCGAATGATACTAGACGTGTCCGCGCACGAAGCGGACCACGGTCTCGTAGTAGCGCGCCGGCTCGCAAGTGGCGAATTCGCAGTGACCGGCGGTTTCAGAAATCAGAAGCTCTTTCGGGACGCGAAGGCCGTCATACAACTGCATCCCCAGTGCGAATGGAATGACCTGATCGTGCTTTCCGTGCATCACGAGCACCGGCCTACCCGCTTCGTTGAGCCAGCGCGTCGTGGTCATCGCGCCGAGAGCAAACCAACCGAGCGGCAAAGGCCGATAGAGCGCGTTGCCGATTGCGGTGAGCGAGGGGATCGAGTTCTCGATGATCACGGCACTTACCGGGCGATGCCGCGCAATATACGCGGCGTACGGCCCGCCGAGCGATTCGCCGTAGACGACGATCGGAGTCTGGGTGCGCGTTCGTGCGAAATCGTAGGCGGCGATCGCGTCGCGGAACAGTCCGGATTCCGACGGCCTGCCGTCGCTTCGACCGTAGCCACGCCAGTCAAAGAGGAAGACCGCGATTCCGTGTCGCGCCAGCTCCGCCGCCATCGGCGCGCGTTCCGTGATGTTTCCTGCGTTGCCGTGAAACCAGATGATCAGCGGCGCGCGCGAATCGCTGGCCTGAAACCACCAGCCGTGCAGACGCACGCCGTCATCTGTTCTGAATTCAACATCCTGCGGCCGAACGGAGAATGTGGAGGGGTCCCAGGCGCCCTCCGGATATCGCGCCGGAAAGAACATCGACGTGCGGCGGACGAACTGTGCGAAAAAATAGAGAGCGAGAACCGTGAGAACGACGACGATGATGACGCTGATCAGGCGGATAGCTTCTCCCAGTCGGAGTCGGGAGCATCCAGGGCCAACGCGAGGCCACCGTCGGATCCGACGAAGACCGGATCTTCCATGTATTTCACCCGGCCTCCGCCGACCTGCTCCAGCGCGCCCTCCAGCGCTTCCGGCAGATTGCGGATCAAGCCTCCGCCGCCGGAGAGAATGATGTTGGCGCGCACTCGCTCCTGAAATTCAGGTTCGACGCGCGACAGCAGATCGAGCATCGTCTCGACGACCGCCGGCAGGATCGTCTCGCAGGCCGCTTTGATCTCGTTGGTGATGTCCAGCTCTGTGGGCACGCCCTTCACCGGCGCGGTCACCACTGCACGTTGCGGCAGATCGCCGACGAAACTGAACTTCTCCTTCCACTCCCGCACCATGAAGACCGTGACATTGGCCTGCGGGTAGCGCTCCTCGATCAGCTTGAGCAGGTATGCGTCGATCGAGTCTCCCGCCGTAGTGAGCGTGCGCTGATCCTCCTCGGTCGGGTAGCGCCCTTTCATCACGCAGAAATCTGTGGTGCCCGCGCCGATGTCGATGATCATCGTGTGCAGCAGCGCGTTCAGTCCGTAGGCCACCGCGAACGGCTCGGAGACGATCATCAGGCTGTCGACGATTCCCTTCATCGAGTTGCGCAGATACTGCTTGTTCGTCCGAAGTGCCGCGGCGGGGACGCCTACGACCGCGCGTACGTTTCCGCTGTCGACTTTTCCATTCGCCTTCACGCCGACAAGACCTAGAAGGTGCTTGAGCAGCTCGCGAACGGCCTCGATGTCTTTGTCCGAACCTTCTTTGAGCAGGCCGCGCTCCAGCGGCCGATGAAGATCGAGCATGGTCCGGTTGGTCACCGCGTCATGTCCGATCAGCACGGCTCGTTTGAGAATCTTCTTCGCCACCATGTCGGCCGGCCAGCCGACGAAGCTGTCCACAACGAAACGCTCGCCGTTCGACGCGGAGATGGAGCTCCTCGAAGTGCCAAGATCGATTCCGACGTGGAGGATCTGCGATGTGGCCATTCCTTATGTTCCTTTCTTCTGCTGCGTGCGGGTACCGCCGGCGTACTCGTGAATGCCATCGAACAGCGCCTGGGCGATCTGCTGCCGGTAGTCGGTGCGCCTGAGCATCGCCGCTTCTCGATCGTTGGAAAGGCAGCCGACTTCGGCCAGGATGGCCGGCATGTCGGTGGCCACGAGCACGATGAAAGGTGCGCGCTTGACGCCCCAATTCTCGAGGCCCGGATCGACGCCGCGCAGTCCGCTGAAGAGTTGGTGCTGCACGGTGTCCGCGAGCCGGTGCGACTCATCGCGCCGGACGTCGGCATAAACGCGATCGAGCAGTTTGCGCAGTTTTCCGCGGCGGCCAGCCGAGTGAGCGACGGATCGTTGGTCGGCCCGAGGTAGTAGGTCTCCACGCCGTGACTGTTGGTGTGGGTCATGAGCGAGTTCACGTGGATGGACACGAAGATGTCGCCATCGGAGCTGTTTGCCAGCCGGGCGCGCTCGCGGAGTGGGATGAGGCGATCGTCGGCTCGCGTGACCACCACATCGAATCCGTTCGCTTCCAGAAGGGTCCGCAGGCGCGACTGAATATCGAGGGTGATCGTTTTCTCATCGAGGCTGCCTGTCGCGGTTCCAGGGTCGCTGCCGCCATGCCCGGCGTCGAGCACGACTCGCCGGACCGACAAGGGAAAAGCAGCGGCGTTGACGGGCTCCACGGAATCGATGACCGCGGCATGAACGGGCCCGGCGGGCGAGCGGCGAGCGGCGAGAGGCGAGCGGGAGTTTGGCTGCTCGCCGCTCGCTGCTCGCCACGGGACAGGTATGTCGATCCTGCAAGCGTCAAGGGAATGAGCACCAGCGGCGCGCGACGCAACCATATCTTGGCCAGGCGCCGCGCGCGGCGGACAGGACGCGGCGGGAGCCCCCGAATCGTGTCGAAGTTATCGCTGACCGCCTCATGCAGAAGCTGGCGCTTCACTCGATCGATTTTTCCCGCTCTCATACCCATTCCGCCCGATATTGTGGACTTGGAACAATAATTCTAGAGCATGGAGGGTCAGATGGCTCGCAACAACACCTACAAAATGGTCGAAATCGTGGGCACCTCGGACAATTCCTTCGCCAAAGCGGTAGCCAGCGGCGTGCAGCGCGCCTCCAAGTCGCTGCGCAACCTCGACTGGTTCGAGGTGATCGAGATGCGCGGCCGGATCACCAACGGCAAGGTTTCGCAGTATCAGGTCAAGATCAAGATCGGCTTCCGGCTGGAGGATTGATGGAGCTCGAGCTGCGCATTCCCTTCGCGACGCTGCTGAAAGTCGCGTTGGCGATTCTTCTGGCCCTCATCGTGGTCAAGCTCTGGCCGGTGATCCTGATACTGATCGTCGCCGTGCTGATCGCAGTGATGTTCGATCCGCTGGTCGTCTGGCTCACCCGCCACCGCGTTCGTCGCCCCCTCGGCGTCGCCGTGGTGGCCATTCTTCTGTTCGGCAGCTTGCTGCTTTTCTTCGCGTTCATCGTTCCGGTCATAAGCCGCGAATTGACGGATCTCCTGGGGCAGTTGCCCCGGATCGCCCAGCGGATCGCGACGGCGTTTCCGCTGGTTGCGCCGCTCCTTCAGAACGTCCAGCGCCAGCCGAAGGTTCTTTTGCTCACCGGTGGTTTAACCGCGGGTAAGTTCGCTATTGAAGGTCTTGCCGCGGTCATCTTTGTGCTGGTGGTGGCCGTCTACCTTCTGGTGGAAGGGAGGAGAGCATTCGAGTGGCTGGTCAGTTTCGCGCCGGCACACAACCGCAAACGCGTCCGGCAGACGGGACACGAGATGAGCGATGTGGTTCTGGCCTACGTGCGAGGGAACGTCATCACGGCCACCATCTGTGCGGTCTACGTCTTTGTTGTTTTGACGGCGATGAATATCCCACAGGCGCTGCTTCTTGCGGTGATCGCGTTCGTCTTTGACTTTGTGCCCGTGTTGGGAACGATCGCCATGACCGGCCCTGCCGCGTTGCTTGCACTGATGGTTTCACCTCTGCGCGCCTTGCTTGTCGTGGCGGCCTATCTCTTCTATCACCTGGTTGAAAACTACGTGATCATCCCGCACGTGTATGGCAAAGAGATGCGCCTCTCCACGCTCACGGTTCTGGTAGCCATCGCCATCGGAGGCACGCTGCAGGGAGTCATCGGCGTGATTCTGGCGCTCCCGACGGCTGCCGCATATCGGATCGTCGAACGGATCTGGCTGCAAGAGCATCTGCAGCCGGACACAGTGGCACGTCACGAGGCGATCGAGGAGAGCGCTTCGTCATCCTGAGCGACACCCTTCATCCGGCCTTCGGCCACCTTCTCCCCGCGAGCGGGGAGAAGGACCTCACGTGAGATCCCTCGCCCCGCGAAGCGGGGAGAGGGTGCCGCGAAGCGGCAGGTGAGGGGTCGTGTCATCACTGCACGTTGGATCACTTCCGCAGCAGATTCTCGTCGATGAACTGCAGCATCGTCATCCGCAGATGCGTGACCAGCACCGGGTCGCTCACGCCGTGGCGCGATTTCGGGTAGACCATCAGTCGAAATGGTTTCCCCGCCTTTTCCAACTCATACGCGAGTTGAATCGTGTTCTGCATGTGCACGTTGTCGTCGATCGTGCCGTGCAGCAGCAGCAGATTGCCGTGCAGATCCTTCGCCGCATATCGCGGTGAGCTGTTCTGGTAGCCGTCCGGATTGTTCTGCGGCATGAGCATGTAGCGCTCGGTGTAGATCGAGTCGTAGTCGTGCCAGTCGGCCACCGTTCCGCCGGCGATCCCCGCCGCCCACATTGTGCTGTGAGTCAGGGCGTAGCTGGTCATGAAGCCGCCGTAGCTCCAGCCGTCCAGCAACACGCGAGAACCATCGATGTATGGCTGCGCGGTGAGCCATTTGAGGCCGTCTTCGAGGTCGCGCAACTCCAGCTCGCCGAAACGCTTGTAGACCGGCCAGGTCGACTCAGCTCCTTTGCCGCTCGCGGTGCGGTTGTCACACATCCAGACAATGATTCCGCGCTGCGCCAACAACTGTAGCCAGAGATAATTTGAACGCCACGCGTTGCGAACTTGCTGTGCGTGCGGACCCGAATACGTGAATTCATAGACCGGATACCTGCGCGACGGATCGAAGTCGGGCGGCTTGATCATCATCGCTTCCATCGTGAATCCATCGCGGGTGCGCACCTGCGTGAACTCCGGCTTCGAGAGGCGATACTCGCGCAGCGTGGTCGGTTCATTCGCGTCGATGAGGCGCACGCTTGAGCCATCGTTGCGGATCAAGGTGATCCGGGTCGGTGTCTCGATGTCGTTCCAGGAGTCGATGTAGAGCGACTGTGAGGGATTGAAAGTTGCCGTGTGCTGCCCTGGCGCCTCCGACAGACGCTTCAAGCCACTTCCATCGACGTGGATCCGATAGATGTCCGTGCCGAGGACGCTGCGCTCGGTCCCGGAGAAGTAGATCCATTCATTGTTGTTGTCGGTGCCATGGAGCGTGCGCACCTCCCACGGACCATTCGTTATCTGCTGTTTGAGCGTCCCGTCGGCTGCATAGTGGTACAGGTGCTTGTATCCGCTTCGCTCGCTTAGCCACAGAAACGTTCCGTCCTTGAGCCACGTCGGATTGCCGTTGGGATCGACCCATGCTTTCGTGGTTTCGCGAAGCAAAGTTTTCGAATTTCCTCCGGAGGCATCTGTGATTTCCAGATCGAGCCACGTCTGTTCGCGGTTCTGAACCTGATAGAACACTTTGTTGCTGTCCGGTGCCCAATCGACGGACACAATGAGGAAGTCGCCGCCGCTGTAACGCTCGGTGCTGATCTCCTGTGGCTCTGCGCCACTCGTTTTTACGGTGTACAGGCGGGCCAGAGGATTTGGATATCCCGCCTTCGGATACGGCGTGACCTGGATCTTCTGCATGGTTGGTATATGGGCGACCACCGAGAAGCGCTTGACCAAGCGCTTAACCGGCCGCTCATCGAGCTGGATGTAGGCGATGCGGGATGAATCAGGACTCCACCAGTACGCCTTGAACGTGCCGCGGCCGTAGATCTCCTCCTGGTACACCCAGTCGAAGATGCCGTTCAGAATGTCATCGTTGCCGTCGATGGTCAGTTGCCGCTCGCGCTGAGAGGCGAGATCGACGACATAAAGATTGTTGTTGCGAACAAAGCCCACCAGTTTTCCGTCGGGGCTGAACGACGCTTCCTGCTCTTCGCCGGGTGAAGACGTCAGACGGGTGAAGGAGTCGGAATCAAACGTGTAGAGATACAAGTCGTCACCGATGGTCAGGACGACGCTCCGTTTGTTGGGGCTGAAGTTCCAGCTTCGTTGTTGACTGAGCCGCTTGGCCTCGTCCTCTGACACGCCTCCGATCTTCCGAGCTGCGGCCTGAAGCTTTGCCGCGTCGAACATGGTGCGCTTTGTGCCTGTTGTCGTGTCGATGACCACTTGTTCGACCACGTCTCCCTTATCGTTGGTGCGGGGCCAGGTAAAGGTTCGGTCATCGAGCCATACGAAGCCACTTTGCGGCGCGCCGGAGAACGAAACGCGATGTTTCGGGTCGAAAATGTTCTCGATGGTCAACTCGCGCAGCGTCGGCTTGGGCGGCGTGGTCTGCACCTGCTGGGCGAAGGCGGAGGAGGCGAGAAGGAGCGCAGTGATTAACGTCGGTCGAATCATGGCGCGTAAGTGTACAATCCGGCGTTTCATCTGCAAGGAGTCCTCATTTCATGACCGTAACACTTGAAGCTACACACCAGTTTGATGTCGCGCGCGCGGCGGGACGTCCGCCGTTCAAGGTCCGCGACCTCAACCTGGCTACTCTCGGCCGCGCAGAAATCCGTCTGGCCGAGCACGAGATGCCCGGGCTGATGGCCCTTCGCCAGAAGTACGGCGCCAACAAGCCGCTCAGCGGAGCGCGCATCATGGGCTCGCTGCACATGACGGTGCAAACCGCCGTCCTCATCGAGACCCTCAACCTCCTTGGCGCCGACATTCGCTGGGTGAGCTGCAATATCTTCTCGACCCAGGATCACGCCGCAGCGGCGGTGGTCGTCGGCCGCCCGGAAACCGGCGGCACCATTGCCAAGCCAAAAGGCATTCCCGTCTTCGCTTGGAAGGGTGAGACGCTCGAAGAATATTGGTGGTGCACATCGGAGGCTTTGATGTGGCCGGACGGCGGCGGTCCCACGCTGATCGTCGATGACGGCGGCGACGCGACGTTGCTCGTGCATCAGGGCGTGTCG
>QHVS01000112.1:8589-32814 GCA_003223635.1 Acidobacteriota bacterium
CGTCATCCTCGACCTGCTGCGCAAAGAGCTCGCTCGCGATCCGCAGCGTTGGACTCGCGTGGCGGCAAAGATCAGGGGCGTCTCCGAGGAGACGACCACGGGCGTGCATCGTCTGTATCAGATGATGGAAGCGGGCACGCTGCTATTCCCGGCCATCAACGTCAACGACTCGGTGACCAAGTCAAAATTCGACAACATCTATGGATGCCGGCACTCGGTGATCGACGGCCTCAATCGAGCGACGGACGTGATGATCGCCGGCAAGCTCACCGTCGTGTGCGGATACGGCGAGGTGGGGAAGGGCTGTGCCCAGGCGCTGCGCGGGCAGGGGGCGCGGGTGGTGGTGACGGAGATCGATCCGATTTGTGCGCTGCAGGCGGCGATGGAAGGCTTCGATGTCAAGCGCCTGGAGAGCGTCGTGGAGACAGCCGACATCTTCATTACAGCGACCGGGAATCGCGACATCATCACCGCTCAGCACATGAGCCGGATGAAAGACAAGGCCATTGTCGGCAACATCGGCCACTTCGACAATGAGATCGATATGGCCGGCCTCAAGAAGACAGCGGGCATTCGCAAGGTCAATATCAAGCCGCAATATGACGAGTGGGTGTTTCCTGACGGCCACAGTGTGCTCATCCTGGCCGACGGGCGGCTGCTGAACCTGGGCTGTGCCACGGGGCACCCGTCGTTTGTGATGTCCGCATCGTTCACGAATCAAGTGCTTGCGCAGATCGCGCTGTGGCAGAACAAAGGCGAGTATCAGAAGGAAGTCTACGTATTGCCGAAGCAGCTCGATGAGGAAGTGGCGCGCCTGCATTTACAGCATCTCGGTGTTGAGCTGACAACGTTGACGCGCGAACAGTCCAAATATCTTGGAATTCCCGTGGACGGGCCGTTCAAGTCCGACCATTATCGGTACTGAGCGCGCCTCCTTGTTATATGATCGCTCGCCTTTTGAAGGAGGAGTCATCGTGCCAAGACCAACCTCATCCGGTTCTCGCTTGTCCCCGTCCCAGGCCCAGCAGATTCTGCAGGCGCTCATCAATGACAGACGCATCTCCGCCGGCGAGCTCAATCGCTATCTTGAGATTCAGCGTCTGGAGGAGCGGTTGCAATCACTCCGTTCGGGCGGAGGAATGATCGGACGCCCCGTTCGCCGCGGATGGTCCGGAGCCACGCAGGCGACGGCAGCGCAGGGCGGCAGACGACGCCGTCGTCGTCCGGCCGTCACCGCCGAGCAGGCCGCCTCTCGGCAACTGCAGGGCCGATACCTTGCCCTCGTTCGACAGATTCCGGCGAGCCGCCGCTCGCAATACGCGAAGATCGCCAAGGATCGCGGCCGTGAAACAGCGATCCGCGAAATGCAGGACGCGTTGAAGAAGTGACGCGTGCGCGTCATCCTGAGCCGCGCAGACAGCGAAGGATCTCCGTCGAGATCCTTCGCTCCGCTCAGGATGACGCTTGACCGTTCGTCCTTCCTCGATATGATTCGTGCGTGACTGCAGTCGCCCCCGCCACGGAACATCCAGCCAGCAGCCCCGCCTCCCGAGTCATCAGCTTCTACCGTTCGGCCATTGGAAAGAAGGCGGTGATGGCTCTCACCGGAGCCTTTCTGTTCGGCTGGATCTTTCTGCACATGGTGGGGAACCTGAAGCTGTACCTCGGCCCCGAGCACATGAACGAGTACGCGAAGTGGCTGCGGGTGATGGGCGCACCGGCGATGCCCAACAGCGCTCTGCTATGGCTGATGCGCGTGGCCCTGGTCGTCGCTGCGTGGCTGCACATTCAGGCCGCCACGGAGCTGACGCTCATGAATCGCCGCGCGCGCCCGGTCGGCTATCACGAACGAGACTACGTTGCCGCTACTTACGCGGCGCGCACGATGCGTTGGGGCGGAGTGATCATCCTCCTCTTTGTGATCTACCACCTGCTGCATCTGACCTTCGGCACCGTACATCCGAGTTTCATTGAGAACGATCCGTATCACAACGTGGTGGCCGGATTTCAGGTGTGGTGGGTCAGCGCGTTCTACATCGTTGCCAATCTGGCTCTTGGCCTTCACCTGTACCACGGCCTTTGGAGCATGTTCAATTCACTGGGACTCAATCAGAAGACATTCAATCCCTGGAGGCGCGTCTTCGCCACTGCGTTCGCACTGATCATCACTCTCGGGAACGTTTCCTTCCCCATCGCCGTGCTGATCGGAGTGGTGCGTTGATGGAGTTGGAATCGAAGATCCCGCCGGGACCGGTCGAACGGAAATGGCAATACGCAAAGTCGCACTACAAGCTGGTCAATCCGGAGAACAAGCGTAAGTACGACATCATCGTCGTGGGGGCCGGGTTGGCCGGCGCGTCGGCCGCCGCCTCGCTGGGTGAGCTCGGATACAACGTCAAGTGTTTCGTGTTCCACGACTCGCCGCGGCGCGCGCATTCCATTGCCGCACAAGGCGGGATCAACGCGGCGAAGAACTATCAGAACGACGGCGACAGCATCTATCGGCTCTTCTATGACACGGTGAAGGGCGGCGACTATCGCGCTCGCGAGGGGAATGTCTATCGCCTTGCGGAGCTGTCGGTGAACATCATCGATCAGGCCGTGGCCCAGGGTGTTCCCCTGGCCCGCGAGTATGGAGGGTTGCTGGAGAATCGCTCGTTTGGCGGCGTGCAGGTGGCTCGCACCTTTTATGCTCGCGGTCAGACCGGGCAGCAGCTCCTCCTCGGCGCGTTTCAGGCCCTGGAACGCCAGATCGATCGCGGCCGCGTCACGATGTTCCCTCGCTTCGAGATGCTCGACCTGGTCGTGGTCGACGGCCAGGCCAGAGGCATCATCACTCGCAACATGGTTACGGGGGCGATCGAGCCGCACCCCGCAGATGCCGTGGTGATCGGCAGCGGCGGTTATGCGAATGTTTTCTATCTCTCTACGAATCCACGAACGCGAAGGCGTCCAACTGGACCGCGATCTGGCGCGCGTACCGGCGTGGAGCGTACTTCGCCAATCCCTGCTTCACGCAGATTCACCCGACCTGCATCCCCCAGGCGGGCGACTATCAGTCGAAGCTGACCTTGATGTCGGAGTCGCTGCGCAACGACGGCCGCATCTGGGTTCCCCGGAAGAAGGGCGACAAACGGCCGCCGCAGGAAATCCCGCCGGGCGAGCGCGATTACTATCTGGAGCGGAAGTACCCGAGCTTCGGCAATCTCGCTCCGCGCGACATCGCCTCGCGGGCGGCGAAGGAAGTGTGCGATGAAGCGCGCGGCGTCGGTCCTGGCGGGCGCGGCGTCTATCTCGATTTCGCCGAAGCCATCCAGCGCCTCGGACGCAAGACCATTGAAGAGCGATACGGGAATCTTTTCGAGATGTATCAGGACATTACAGCCGAGGATCCGTATCGAGCGCCGATGCGAATCTACCCGGCGCCGCATTACACGATGGGCGGCTCATGGGTTGATTACAACCTCATGTCCACTGTTCCGGGCCTGTATGTGATCGGCGAAGCGAATTTCTCCGATCATGGTGCAAACCGCCTGGGGGCCAGCGCGCTGATGCAAGGTCTGGCCGACGGATACTTCGTCCTCCCGGTCACCATCGGCGACTACCTCTCCGGTCAGATGAGCAAGAAGGGGTCGCCCGATCGCGCGGAGTTCAAGAAGACGCTGGCCGATGTCGCCGATCGTACGAAGCGCCTTCTGCAGGTGAATGGAACGCGCAGCGTTGATTCATTCCATCGCGAGCTGGGAGCCATCATGTGGGAACGCTGCGGAATGGCCCGCAGCGCTGAGGGACTGAAGAGCGCGATCCGCGACGTGCGCGCTCTTCGCGATCGCTACTGGCACGAAGTGCGCGTCCTCGGCAGCGGAGAGGAACTGAATCAGTCGCTGGAGAAGGCCGGTCGTGTCGCAGATTTCTTCGAGCTGGCGGAGCTGATGTGCATCGATGCCCTCCATCGCGAAGAATCGTGCGGCGGCCATTTCCGGGTCGAATACCAGACCCCCGATGGCGAGGCCCTCCGCAACGACGACAAGTTCCTCTACGTCGCGGCGTGGGAATTCACCGGCGATCGCAACGAGCCGCGCCTGCACAAGGAACCGCTGTCCTATGAAGAGGTGAAATTGGCGACGAGGTCGTACAAGTGAATCTGACGCTGCATGTCTGGCGACAGCGCACCGGGGACGGCGAAGGCGGCTTTGTGCAGTACGAGGCGCGCGACATCAGTCCGGATGCCTCCTTCCTCGAAATGCTCGACATCGTCAACGAGCAATTGATCGAGAAAGGGGAGGAGCCGATTCACTTCGAGCACGATTGCCGCGAGGGCATCTGCGGAGCGTGCGGAATGATGATCAATGGAATCGCTCACGGACCGATGGGCGGAACGGCTACCTGTCAACTGCACATGCGCCATTTCGAAGACGGCGACGTGATCCGGGTCGAGCCGTGGAGGGCGCGCGCATTTCCGGTCATCAAGGACCTCATCGTCGATCGCAGCGCGCTCGATCGCATCATTCAGGCCGGCGGATTCATCACCGTGAATACGGGTAGCGCGCCGGAAGCGAACACCATCCCGATCCCGAAAGCGACCCAGGAGCGGGCCATGGACGCCGCGGAGTGCATTCAATGCGGTGCGTGTGTGGCCCAATGCCCGAACGGTGCGGCCCAGCTTTTCACCGCGGCCAAGGTCTCTCACCTCGGACTTCTTCCTCAGGGCCAGCCGGAGCGTTATGACCGCGTTCTGAGGATGGTCGAAATCATGGAAGAGCACTTCGGCAGCTGCACGATGTATGGAGAATGCGAGGCTGTCTGCCCGAAGGAGATCTCCCTCGATTTCATCGCCCGGATGAATCGCGATTTCATCGTGGCGAAACTCAAAGGGAAGTAACGCCGGCTCCCAGCTCGCGCCGGCAAGTTGCCGGCGCCACTCGCTACTTCAGCTTGGCCGCGATCTGCTTGGCCATCTTCAGGTGATCCTGAATGACGGGCAGAGTCTTCGAGGCCCAGCTCTTGAGGTCGGGGTCTTGCGCCTCTTTGGAGGCTTTCTCGAACTCCTTCACGTCCTTCTCGTGGTCTTCGACCATATCCTTGATATAGGCCTTTTCGAAATCCTTTCCGCTCCTGCTCGACAGCTCGTCGGCAATCTTCTTGTCCTCCGCGTTGAGATCGGTGGGCAAAGCCAGACCTTTATTGGTGGCGAGCTGCTTCAATTCATCGCCGGCTTTGCCGTGATCATTGACCATGCGATTGCCGAAATTCTTCACGTCGGGGTTCGTCGCTTTTTGGGCCGCGGTTTGGCCGAGGGTGACTTCGGCCATACCACCTTCGGCCGCTTTCATCGCGAACTCCCTGTCGGAAGCACTGAGAGTGCTGGCCGATGCCGTGGTGGACATCGTGCCGGCAGTGTCGCTCGCTGACGCGCTCGTCGTGCTGCTGCTGTAGGAAGTATCGGTGGCCTCACCCTCCTGCCGCTTGCAAGCGAATGCGAACAGCGCCAGTAGCGAGAGAGTTGCGAAGACGAGGTAGACACTCTTTTTCATGACTGCTTTGCGCTGCATGAAATGCGCCTTACAGGAGCTCTCGGAGTGCCGTGGCCAGTGCGTCGTATTCTTCCGGTCGGTTGTAGAGCTGAGCCGACACGCGCAGCACGCGTTTGGGCGGATTGGGCCAGGGGACCACGGGCACCTCGATGGAGTGCCGCTCGAAGAGGACGTCCTGCAAAGGGTCGCCGAAAAGCGCCGAAGCGGTCTCCGAAGTTCCGTCGGACAGTGGCACGGCGGCCATCGATCCGAGCATGATGTCGGGTGCCGGCTTCGCGAGGGACAGCGCGCTGCACAAGATGTCCCGGCCCCGAAGTGCCAGCTCATGATTGCGGCGCATCACCTCCGGCCAGCCGCCCGCGACGAGCGACGGCAGGAACCGCAGCGCAGCGGAGACGCAGAGCCAGGGAGTCGGATCAATCGTTCCGATCCAGTCAAACTCGAGGTGAAAGCGACTGCGATCCGTTCGCGTCGAATTCGCGCCATGGCTGATGACGGCCGGATGGACCGTCGCTTTGCGGTCCTCGCGCACGACAAGAAACGCCGCTCCTTTCGGCGCGCACACCCACTTGTGCAGGTTGCCGGCATAGTACGCGGCGCCTATCGAGCGGATGTCGAGCGGCAGCATGCCCGGAGCATGCGCACCGTCGACCAGCGTGTCGACGCCGCGCGCAGCCAGCTCGCGCACGATCCGTTCGATCGGAAGAACGAGCGCCGTCTGGCTGGTGATGTGATCGATCAGCAATAGACGTGTGCGGTCCGTGACCGCGTCAACGACGCGTTCCATGACCACATCCGGCGACGAGATGGGAAACGGCACGCCGACCACGACGACGGCAGCGTCCGCGCGCGCGGCCACATAATCGAGCGTGTTGCGGCAGGCGTTGTACTCGTGCGTCGTCACCAGCAGCTCGTCGCCGGAATGAAGCTCCAGCGAACGGAGCACGGCGTTCACGCCGGTGGTCGCGTTCGGAACGAAGGCCAGGTCGGCAGGCGAGGCTCCAATGAAGCTGGCTAGCTCGGCGCGCGTGGAGTCGAGCAGCGGCTCGAGCTCGCGGACGAGAAAGCGAACTGGCTCCTTTTCCATCCGAGCTCGCAGCTCGCCCTGCCTGGCCAGAACAACGCGCGGCGTTGCGCCGAACGAGCCGTGGTTGAGAAAGATGATCTTCGGGTCGAGCAGCCAATGCTCTTTCACGCCGGGATCATACCCACGATCCTGCGCACTCCTTCGGCGAACGTTCCTTCGGGCGTCAACAACGACAGGACGAGATATCGATCGCCGGGAAGATCGAAGAAGTAGCCGGGGTGCACCACGACACCGTGTTCTTCCACGAGACGTACGGCAAGATCTTCATCGGACCCCACGCTCGGTATCTGCAGCACCGCCGACCACCCACCCTCCACGGGTAGAACACGCGCGCCTGGCGCATCGCGGATCGCCGTTCGCAGCGCGTCCAGGTTGGAGCGAATGCGCGCCGAGATCGCGGAGCGGATGCGCGGCGCGATGCGAAGCAGATCCGGAAGGGCCGCCTGCACCGGCGTGGCGACGGAGAGATAACTGTCCGCGATCAGCTCCAGGGCGCCGATCGCATCGCGACGAGCGTGCTCCGGGCCGCTCACCCGAATCCAGGCCAGCTTGTAGTGAGGGAGTCCGGCAGATTTCGACAGGCCGCCCAGGGTGAAGCTGAGGACGTCCTGGCGGGCCAGCGTCGTGCCACTGCCCTCGACCGGATAGTCGAGGAAGACCTCGTCGGAGATGATCGGAATGCCCAGCCGCGCCACGTCGTCCTGCTCGCGTGCGCTGACCCAGGAGCCGGCGGGATTGTTCGGATTGACCAGCACGACGGCCCGGACGCGGTTTGTGACGGCCTGCCGCAGCGCGGCAACGTCGATCTCCCATCGCGCGTGAAACTCGAGCGGAAACGTGCGAAGAGTGATGAGCTCCAGCGCGGCGAGATGCTCCAGCAGCGGATACGACGGCGTGCCGATCAACACCTCATCCTGCGAATTGCAGAGCAGCTTGAAGAGAAACGCATACGCTTCGCTCGTCGACGCAGTGAGAGCGAGATCGTCCGCGCCGCACTGCAGCTCCGCGGCCAGTGCGTGACGCGCGGAGAGAAGTCCCAGCGGCTGAGGATCGTATGTAGCGCGGGCGGCGCGTGACATTGCTGCCGCCAGTTCCTCGAGTGGATATTCGATCCCCGCGGCGGTGGGGTTCGACTGCGTGAGATCGAGAATGTCGCGGCCGCGCTTCTGCCGGGCGATCGCCAGGCGGTTCGCTGCTGGCTTCCAGTTCGTTCGGCGCGAGAACACGCTGCGAATCTACATCACGAGCAGTGTCGCTTCGCTTCGGCGCGCCCGCTCTCGATGTCCGCGCGTGCGCCGTCACGCGACACAGGCACCGCGTCGATCGCGGCCTGGAACGTGCGCATCGCTTCGTCGCATGCTCCCTTCGCTGCGAGTACACGCGCGAGCGTGTCGAGGATCAGGTAGCTGTCGGGGCCACGCTGCGCCACCGCCTTCCGCGCCAGCGACTCCGCCTCGTCCAGACGGTGGTCCTGATAGAGCAGCCAGGCGAGATTGTTCAGCGCGTCGCGCGAGGTCGGATCCGTCGTCAGCGCCTTGCGAAAGGCTTCTTCCGCTGCAGCATGCTGCCCGAGCTTCATCTCCGCGTTCCCCAGGTTTGTCCAGGCCACGGCGGAATCGGAATGACGCTGCAGAATCGCGCGATAGCGGTCGGCTGCTTCGGCATACTTCGCCTCCTCTTCCAGCGTCACTGCCGCGCGAAGCGCCGCTGGCTCGTCGTCATGGACGAGCAAAGCAGCGTGCCCGCCGCCGTTCCATGCCTTCTCCAGACGCTTGAACGGCAGCCAGCGCGCCTTTCCATCGCCGAACTGAGTTCGGATCAACTCGCCCTCGGGATCGAAGCCGTCAACGACGATGTAGTGAAAGAAGTCGTACGCCTGGCCGGGAGCGAAGACGACCTGCAGCATCAGAATCACCGGCCGTTGGCTGCGCAGCTCCGCCTCGATGAGCGCCGGCGTGCCGGTGACCAGTTGGGCGTCGAAGCCCTTCCGCCTTGCTGCCAGCAACATGTCGACTGTCATGACCCCGCCGCGCGTCTTGGGCAACGCAACGTCCCATTGCTGCATCGTTGTCGGGTCGCCGTAGTGCTGCAGCACGGTGGACAGCGAACCGGCGCCGCAGGATTCGATGCCCCATTTCTGCATCGGCATGTTGGGAATGACCGTCGCCGCGGGACTGGTGTGCGCCGAGCGCGGCGTCCACGTCACGCACGACGCGAGGGGTAGGGCGAGAAAAACAAGGGCGAGCCTCCCCGTGAGAGTGCTCGCCCTCCGGTGTTGTCTGAAGCTTCGAATCACTATTTCAACGCGACGACCAGGATCAGAACGGCGAGTGCGCCGATCCCGATCCAGATCCACTGTTGCTGGGTCAGACCGGCCGCCTGCAGCTGGTCGAGGTTCTGCGCCAGTTGATGCAGATCCTGCGGCGAGAGCTGAGCCAGCCGCTGATTCACCTGCTCCTGCGTGAATCCGCGGGCCGCGAGCACCTGAGCCACCTGCTCGTTGGCGGCGACATCGCGCACCAGCGCCAGATCAGCCGCGCGCGAGTCGAGGCTCTGATTCGCCGCGGTCTTCGATGGGACCGGACCGGCGAACGAGGGAATTGCCACAAAGGCAATCATGAGGGCGAGGGCGATCAAAACGGAACGCTTCACGTGAATACCTCCTTTTCTTCTGGTAATCACTAGCTCAATGCGACGATCAGGATCAGAGCGGCGAGGGCGCCGATGCCGATATAGATCCACTCTTGCTTGGTCAGTCCGGCGGCCTGCAGCTGGTCGAGGTTCTGCGCCAGTTGATGCAGATCCTGCGGCGAAAGCTGAGCCAGCCGCTGATTCACCTGCTCCTGGGTGAATCCATGAGCCGCCAGCACCTGAGCCACCTGCTCGTTGGCGGCGACATCGCGCACCAGCGCCAGATCAGCCGCGCGCGACTCGAGGCTTTGATTCGCTGCGGTCTTCGATGGGACCGGGCCGGCGAACGAGGGAATTGCCACCAAGGCAATCATGAGGGCGAGGGCGATTAAGACTGAACGCTTCACGTGAATACCTCCTTTTTCTTACAGATGCGCCTGGAGCAATTCCCGCGCCCAGCCCGGCGAGCGGCGAGCGGCGGGCGGCGAGCGGGCGGGAGGGTCCGCTGGCCGCAAGCCGCTCGCTGCTCGCCGCTTACGGAAACTGTTACGATGAACATTCTGTTGTTGACGGCATCATGATCCGCTTCGAAGACATCCTCGACAAGGTCGAGAGCTATCGTCCGGACTTCGATGAGGAGTTGTTGCAGAAGGCCTATATTTTCTCTGCCCTGGCCCATCGCGGGCAGGTGCGCGACTCCGGCGAACCCTACCTCGTCCATCCTCTGAATGTGGCTCACATCCTGGCGGACCTGCGGCTCGATGAAACATCCATCGCCGTGGGCCTCCTTCACGATGTGTTGGAAGACACGCTGACCACCAAAGAAAAACTACAGGAGACATTCGGCGACGATGTCGCCGAGCTGGTCGACGGCGTCACCAAGATCTCGCGCTACGCGTACGTCTCCAAAGAAGAGCAGCAGGCGGAGACGTTCCGCAAGATGCTGCTGGCCATGGTCAGCGATCTGCGCGTGGTGCTGGTCAAGCTCGCCGATCGCCTGCACAACATGCGCACGCTTCAGTACCTCCCTGACGAAAAGCGCGTCTCCATCGCCAAGGAAACCATGGAGATCTACGCGCCGATTGCCAACCGCCTGGGCATGGGCCGCCTGAAGAATGAGCTCGAGGATCTGTCGTTCCGCTACCTACATTCCAGTGAATTCGAGGAACTCCAGAAGTCGGTCAACGAGAAGCTGGCGGTGTCCGGTGAGCTGGTGGGCCGCATCAAGGAGACGCTTGGCGCGAAACTGAAGGAGAACGAGATCTCCGGCGAAGTGAATGGTCGCGTGAAGTCGATGTTCTCCATCTGGACGAAGCTCCGGCGGCAGGAGATCGACATTGGCCAGCTCTACGATTACGTGGGGTTCCGCATCATCACCGCGTCGGTGAAGGACTGTTACGCGGCGCTCGGCATCATTCATCAGATGTGGCGTCCTGTTCCCGGACGGATCAAGGACTACATCGCCATGCCCAAGCCGAACTTCTACCAGTCGCTGCACACCGTGGTCGTCGCGGAGAAAGGCCAACCGTTCGAGGTGCAGATCCGGACCCGGGACATGGACCTGATCGCCGAGCAGGGAATCGCGGCGCACTGGAAATATAAGGAAGGGCGGATCGGAGCGACCTCAGACGACAAGAACTTCCTCTGGCTACGGCAGCTCGTGGAATGGCAGAACGAGATCAAGGATCCGCGAATCTTCATGCATTCGCTGAAGATCGATCTCTATCCCGACGAGGTCTACACGTTCACGCCGAAGGGCGACGTGTTCGCCTTTCCGCGCGGCGCTATGCCGCTTGATTTTGCCTACCGCATCCACACGGACGTCGGCCATCACTGCGTTGGCGCGCGGGTGAATGGCAAGCTCGTTCCCCTCCGCACGCCGCTGAAGAACGGCGACATCCTGGAAATCCTCACCGCGCCGAATCAGACGCCTTCGCGCGAGTGGGTGAACATGGTGGTCACCTCGCGCGCGCGGCACAAGATCCGGCACTGGCTGAACACGGAGCAGAAAAACCGTTCCACGGAGTTGGGCCGAAAGCTGATCGAGAAGGAAGCGAAGAAGTATCGCGTGCAGTGGCGGAAGCTGATCGCCGAGAACGCCCTGGATGGCGTCCTGTCCGAATATGGATTAGCGCGGATGGACGATCTCTACGCTGACGTGGGATACGGAAAAGTTTCGCCGCGCTCCATCGTGGAGCGCTTCATCAGCGAGGAACAGAAGGAGACTCCCTCCGACGAAGGCGTGCTGCAGCGCGCCGTGCGAAGGATTTTCCCCTTCACCGGCGCGACGGCCATCAAGGTCAAAGGTTATGACGACCTGATGACCTATCTGGCCAAGTGCTGCAATCCGCTGCCCGGCGAGCGAATCATCGGGTATGTCACGCGCGGCAAGGGCGTGGCCGTACACAGCGCAAATTGTCCCAACGTGAAGAATCTGATGTTCAACCCCGATCGGGAAATCGCCGTGGAGTGGGCCGATCAACGGCAGGCGCAGTTCCAGGTAGAGCTGGAGATTCTGATGGAGGATCGGCAGGGCATCCTGGCCCGCGTCGTGTCGACGATCGCCAATCTCAAGACGAACATCCGTCAGATGGACAGCCGCACGGAAGACGGGAAGGCGACCGCGGAGCTGGTTCTGGAAATCGCCGACCTCAAGCACCTGGAGAAGGTGACGCGATCGATCGCCGACGTCGACGGTGTGATCAACGTGGAACGAAAGTTCAACGTTCGTCACGCCACCGCGTGATCTGGAGTGCGGCGCCATTGGCGCCGCTCTCGTTCTGACATCAGAGCGGCGGCATGGCCGCCGCACTCCAGATTACCGCGCGGCCTTCTTTACCTTGCCGCTTCGGATGCACCGCGTGCAGACGTTGATTCGGCGCACCGTTTTGCCGATCTTCACCCGAACGCGCTGCAGGTTTGGCAGCCATCGCCGGCTGCTGACGTTGTGGGCGTGGCTGATCCGGTTTCCGAATACGGGCGTTTTTCCGCAGACTTCACAAATCTTGGCCATTCGTTGACTCCTCAAATAACGCCGTGGGGTGGGATTGTAACGACCGCTTCGACTCCTCGCAACCGGCGCCGCGCAAAAGCGTGCCAATGGCCCGTAATCGATTCATTCATCTAAATCCTCTAGAGTTGACACGACTTATAAAACGTTGTAATTTCGATCGACCTTTCAATCCGAAGCCAGCGAGAAGTGAGTGAGATGGATGGGGTGAGCGGTGTTCTTCTCAAAGAGCAAAAATGTCGTCGGCCTTGATATCGGCTCCTCAGCAGTCAAACTCGTCGAGCTGAAGGAGAAGAAGGGCGGCTACCAACTCGTCAAGCTGGGTCTGGAGCACCTTTCGCCGGAGGCGATCGTTGACGGTTCCATCATGGACTCGTCGCTGGTCGTGGAAACGATCTCGCGGCTGAACAGCGAAAAAGGCGTCAAGAATTCCAATTACGCCACTTCGCTTTCCGGACATTCCGTCATCATCAAGAAAATCTCCCTGCCGGCCATGTCGCCGGAAGAGCTGGCCGAATCGATCCAGTGGGAGGCGGAACAATACATTCCGTTCGACATCAACGACGTGAACCTCGATTACGTTCCGCTCAGCACTCCGGGCACCGGCGACAACATCGACGTCATCCTCGTGGCCGTGAAGAAGGAGAAGATCAACGACTACACATCGGTGATCAGCCAGACGGGCAAGGTGCCGGTGCTGGTGGATGTCGATGCCTTCGCTCTGCAGAACTGCTACGAGATGAACTACTCGGTGGACGAGGGCAAGACCCTGGCTCTGGTCAACGTCGGCGCCTCGGTGACCAACGTGAACGTCATGAACGGCTCGACGTCGCAGTTCTGGCGCGACATCACGTTTGGAGGCAATCAGTACACCGACGCCATCCAGCGGGAGATGAGCCTCTCCTTCGAGCAGGCCGAAGATCTGAAGAAAGGTAAAACTGTGGGCGATCACACGGTTCAGCAAGTGATCCCCATCCTCAACTCCGTGTCCGAGGATTTCGCGGGCGAGCTGCGCAAGACGCTCGACTTCTTCACCGCCACATCGGGCGCCGATCGTGTGGACGAGATCGTCCTGGCCGGCGGCGGCTCGGGCGTGCTGAACCTCGACGCCACACTGCGCGACAAGTTCGGTATCCCCGTCGTCATCATGGATCCCTTCAAGAAGGTCGACATCGACGAGAAGGAATTCAACCCCGAGCAGTTGGCTGAGATGGGGCCGAGCATGGCGATCGCCGTGGGCCTCGCCATGCGGAAGTTGGGGGATGCTTGATTAAGATCAATTTGGTGCGGGAAGGGCGGGCCGTTCGCGGCGCCGGTGCGGCGCCGGGGATGGTGGCCGCCGCGCAGGTGGCGGCGGGCGGCGAAACCAACCTCAACAACCTTCTCATCATCGGCGGACTGGTTCTGGGTGTCCTCATTGCCGGCGGCTGGTGGCTCACCGAAAAACACAAGCTCAGCGAGCGCCAGGATCTCGTCGCCACCAAGCAGGTGGAGGCCCAGCGGCTGGAAGCGATCATCAAAGAGGTCGAAGAGTATCAGCGGCGCAAGGACAGCCTGCAGCGGCGCATCGATCTGATCAACCAGCTCAAGCAGAATCAGAAGGGGCCGGTGAAGATCATGGATCGCATCAGCCAGGACCTTCCCGATCTGGTCTGGCTGGACAAGCTGACCATGAGCGGCGGGGCCATCACCATCAACGGACGCGGCCTCAACCCGAATGCAATCGCCAATTTTGTGGAGAACATCAAGAACGATCCGCTCTTCGAAGAGCCGGATCTGAGCAGTCTCGCTCAGACCAGCGTGGTTCCGCTGGTGTACTCGTTTGACATGAACTTTCGGTTCAGCTACGCCCCGAAGACGGAGGCTGGGGCGACTGGCGCGACGTCAACCACCGGTACGAGCGGGACCGCCACGACGGCAACGTCGACCAGCGGCACGCGGAAGTAGGGAGGGGACGATGGCTGCGTTGCTGGAAGGAAAGCCCTGGTACTTCGGCCTGATCGTCGGCGTCGTCATCGCCGTGGCCATCGTATGGGGCATGCATTACTTGCTCATCGCCGACATCGACGAGCAGATCCGCGTGGCGGAAGCGAAGATCAAGGAGCTCGACACCAAGATCGAGCAGGGACGTTCGGCGCAGCGCAAGCTCCCTCAGTTCCGAGAGGAAGTTCACCGCCTGGAGCTCGAGCTGGAGAAGCTGCGGCGCATCCTTCCATCCACGCGCAATACCGAGGAGATCATCAAGAAGATCAAGTCGCTGGTCGATCAAGGGGACTTCGTGCTGCACAAGCTGACGTTCCCGAAGCTCGCTCCGGCGCAGGGAGGCGATCCATACGCCGAATGGCCGATCTCCGTGTCGGTCGACGGCCGGTATCACAACCTGGCGATTCTTTTTAATCGACTGAGCAACTTCTCGCGCATCATGAATGTGGAGCAGATCAACATTGGCGCGCTGTCGGTGCAGACGGATAGGACCATCACCTCCGACTTCGTGGCCAAGACGTTCGTGTATGTCGAACCGCCGCCGACGCCGCCTGGACAGGCAAAGCCGGGGGCGCCAGGAGCCAAGCCCGCGGCCGGCGGAAAAGCCGGTGGCGGCACTTAGGGTGGGGAGCGGAAAGCGATGAAAGCTACCAGACTCGCGCTATCGCTGGGCATCGTCGTGATGGCGATTGCTACGCTCCTGGCTCAAGCGCCGGGCGGGCGGCCAGGAGGGAGCAAGCCGGCGACGGCGGCCGCGCCAACTGCGACCGCGCCAGCCACCGGCTCCGAGCAGGGCGTGCAGCAGAGCCTCCAGGAAATTCTGGAGGAGCCGAGCTCTCCCGAGTCGTATCGCTACGATCCGCAGGGCCGCCGCGACCCGTTCCAGTCGCTCATCGGTCCCGCGCCGAAGATCCAGCCGGGACAGCGTCCGCCCGGACCTCCGGGATTCCTCATTGACGAGATCAAGTTGCAGGGCGTGGTTCGGACGAAGCAGCAGGGCCTGGTGGCCATGGTCAACGGTCCGGACAACAAGGGCTATCTCATCCGCATAGGAGACAAGGTTCTGGACGGTGAAGTCATACGGATCACTCCCTCATCTGTCGTGTTTCGGCAGGAGGTTAACGACCCGACTCGAATCGAGCGTTTCCGCGAAGTGGTCAAAGAACTTTCCCCCGAGGCTGCGAGGAAATAGCGTGCTGGGTGCAGGCCAGGTGCGTGGAGGGCTGTGAGATGGTGAAGGTGGGAAGCATGAGAAAAGCCAAGCGAATCGTGCTGATCGCAAGCGTGCTCGTGATGAGCGTGCATGCCGCGTCTGCGTCGCTGTGGAGACACCGGAACGCGAACAAGCCAGCGCCCCAGCCGGCGCCAAGCGCCTCCGGAATGACACTCACAGCCATCGAGGTCGACTCGTCTTCCTCACCGCAGATCGTGCTCCGTACCAGCGGCACACCGGCGTTCACATCACTCAGCCCTACTCCCGATCAGTTCGTGATCGATCTGACCGGCACGACCAAGGCAACTTCACTGGTGATCCCGACGAATCTTCCGGCGACCATCATCGCCATCAACGCGAACGAGGTCACTGAAATGGGCAGCCGCCTCACGCGCGTGACCGTGCGTCTGGCGCAACCGGCGTCGCTGCAGGCCGCCGCAAATGGCAACGCCGTGACGATCGCGTTGCCCATGGTGGCCGAGAAGAAGGAAGAGCCGAAACCGGCGGAAGCGCCGCAAACCGTAGCCGTCATGCCGGCCATGCACAATGACATGCCGGCGGAGACGATGAAGGCGGCCGGCGAACCGGCCATCGCCGTGGAATCGATGCCGCTGCCGAAGGCCAGAACTCTCAAGAAAGTTGAAACGTCAGGAACGCCGTCCGCGCTGGAAGTGCAGCTCGATACGGACGGCTACATTAATTACAAGGCGTTCAAGCTGGAGAAGCCGTCACGACTGGTCATCGATCTGAATGGAATTCGGGACCGCGTGGCCAGGAAGACAATCGAAGTCAATGACCCGGTCGTAAAGAGGATTCGCGTCGCTCAGTTCAAGCCGGATGTCACCCGAGTGGTCCTCGACCTCGACGGGAAGGCGGACTACAAAGTCCTCGCCACCGGCGATCATCTGCGCATCGCGTTCGGAGACGCCGTGGCCAGAATGGCCGCACCTCCCGCGCCTTCCGTTCCCGTTCCGACGAAAGTGGCTCCCATCAAGACCGCCGAAGTCGCGAAACCGGCGAAGAGCGGCGACATTCCGTCGCAGGTGCCGACGATTGCCGAAGAGTCCACGTGGAAGATGCCGCCGGAGACGACTGCGGTTATTCACGCTCAAGACGCACAGGCGCCGCCGCCTCCAACGCCGCGGCCGCGGACAACGCCGAGAGCAGGAACGTCCACGGCTCCCGCGCCGGTGCCGACGACCATGGCGCCGAATGAAAATGTATTCAGCGAGCCGCAACCGCGAACCAATCCGATCGTGGGGGGCGCGCTCTCTACCGCCGGCCGGACACTGAGCGGTGGCGAACGGGTTTACACGGGCGAGCCGATCTCGCTCAATCTCAAAGACGCCGACCTCAAGGACGTGATCCGCACGTTTGCCGAGCTGACCGGTCTGAATATCGCCGTGGACCCGGGAGTGACCGGTTCGGTCACGGTCGACTTCGTCGACGTTCCGTGGGACCAGGCGCTGGACATCATCCTGCGCCAGAACAACCTCTCATATGTTCTGGAAGGGAACGTCATGCGCGTCGGTACGCTGGCGCGCCTGTCGGAGGAAGCGGCGGCCAATCGCCGGTTGCAGGAAGAAGAGCGGCTCAACGTCCCGCTGACCACGGTCAGCTTCAAGCTCTCCTACGCCCGAGCGGGTGACGTGCAGGGGTTGCTGAAGGACATCGCCTCGCCGCGAGCACGCATCATCACCGATACGCGGACCAATCAGCTCATCATCAGCGAGATTCCGGCGTACCTGAACACGATGCGCAATCTGATCGAGTCGGTCGACGTGCCGACCCGTCAGGTAGTCATCGAGGCGCGCATCGTCGAGATCACGAAGACCTTCCTGCAGCAGTACGGCTTCGTCTGGGGCTTCCGCGGGGCGCTTGATCCCTCGCTGGGAACCGGCACCGGACTGGTGTTTCCGAATCGCGTCGACTTCGCTGGCGGTCCGTTCGAATTCGGCCCGGGCAATCCCGTCCTGACCTTCCACCTGGCGAACGTCCTCGGCACCTTCACCCTCGATGTGGCGCTCAACGCCGCGGAGAGCGAAGGTCTGGTGCGCGTGGTCTCCGCGCCGCGAGTCCAGACCCAGGACAACACCGCAGCGCAGATCCAGAGCGGTCTCCAGATTCCGTTCCAGACCCGCGTGAACTTCACCACCACGATCAGCTACGTCGATGCCACGCTGCAGCTTTCGGTCACTCCACAGATCACCGAAGCGGGCACGGTCATCATGGATATCGCGGTTCAGAAGAATGAGCCAGCCACCGGTCTGGTCATCGAGGGAGCGGCAGGCACACCGATTCAGACCCGCCAGGCGCGTACCCGCCTGATGGTCCGCGATGGCGGAACGTCGGTGATCGGCGGCATCTACCAGACCACCGACAACAACGCCCAGAGCCGGTTGCCCTTCCTGCATCTGATTCCAGTGCTCGGTAACCTGTTCAAATCACACAACATCAACAATCGACACGACGAGCTGTTGATCTTCATCACGCCGCGGATCGTGAGGACTTCCTAAGATGAATAGTCAGGCGGAAGCGAAGGGTTGGAGGAGCGGTATGTGGAGCAGGCAAACGGTCATTCGGATGGTCTCGCTGGCGCTTCTCGGCGTGTCCATGCTCACGTGCAGCGAGATCAATAAGCAGAACGCCCCGGTGCGGTTGGTGGTGACCAACACCCAGCTTCTGCACAAGCTCGACTTGGCGGGCGGAGTCGGCTGCGACGTGAATCTGGCCACTGTGAGCATCGAGGCCCGCCTTCTTCCGCCGCCCAGTGTGAATCTGCCAACGGATATCCGCTTCGACGACGTCCGCATCGATCGCTACCGCGTATCGTACGTGCGAACCGACGGCGGTCATCTGGTTCCGGCGCCTTTCGTGCGGTCCATTTCTTCTCTGATCACCGTCAATGGCGGCGCTCAGAATTTGGGCACCTTCCTGGCGTTCGACGCGACGGCCTTGAACCAGGCACCCTTCGCCGCTCTGCTTCCGCAGAACGGTGGACGCGACCCGGAAACGGGCCGCTCGATCGTAACAATGGATCTGATTCTCGAAGTGTTCGGCCAGACTTTGGCCGGCGAGGCAGTGAGCGGCAGCACACGAATGACGGTGGATTTCTGCGTGCAGTGCAGTGGATGCTCCTGACGCGCTGGATGAGGGTGGGAAGAGAAGTTTGGGGGCTGAAATGATGGACTTGAGACAGCGAAAACTGATGTTCGCCCTTCTGGCGCTGCTGCTGGTGTTCTTTGCCGGTTGCAAATCGGAGTCGCCCACAGCGCCACCGCCAACGACGGGCGGCGGAACTCCGAGCGGCGGTGTCACGCCGCCGACTGGTGCGTCGATCACCCTCACCGCTTCCAACGCCACACCAGTGGTCAATTCCACTTCGATCATCACGGCCACGGTCACGGACAACAATCAGCCCGTGCCCAACGGCACGGCAGTGGAGTTCAGCACCAACCTCGGGACGTTTACCGACACCGGCTCCAATCGCACGGTGAAGACCACCACCGCCGGCGTGGCCACCGCCACACTCACATCAGCCGCGGCAGGCACCGCGACGGTGCTGGCGACAGTCGGCAATACCCAGAAATCGATCACCGTGACGTTCTCTCCGAGCGGAGGCGGTGGGACCCCACCGGCAAACAATCCAACCATTACCAGCGTCTCCCCGGCCACAGGTCTGCCCAGCGGCGGGCAACGAGTCACGATCAAGGGCACCAACTTCCGTGAGCCGGTCCGGGTGCTGTTCGACCCGGGCGCTGGTGTGCCGGCGAAGGAAGCATTCGTGGTCTCCGTCAGCGCCACGGAGATCGTGGTCATCGATCCGGCTTTCGACATCACGACCGGGCAGACATTGCCGGTCTCGATCACTGTGATCACGGGCGCCGGCGCGCCGACGGAACAGTCGGTCACCTCGGCAAACGCGTTCACGTATCAGCTCGCGGTGCTCACGCCGTCGCTCCGCGCCGTGCAGCCGACCTCCGGGCCTGTCGGCGGAGGGACGCGCGTAACGATCTTCGGCGACGCGTTCCAGACGCCGCTACAGGTGTTCTTCGGCGCAGCCGAGGCGCAGGTGCTTACCGTCAACTTCAATCAGATTGTGGCCATGAGTCCGAAAGGCAGCGACACCGCGCCTGACGGTTCGGGAACTGTCACCGGCCCGGTTACGATCAGGGTCCTGAATATCTCGTCGGGCAAGGATGCGTCCCTGGCGGGCGCGTTCCGCTACGTTCCGAAGATGCAGATCACGGCCATCGGCCCCAACGAGGGTCCGTCGGTCGGGGGGACGCGAGTGACCATCGATGGGATCGGCTTCGACGACCCGTTGACTGTCTCACTGGCCAATATCGTGGCACAGGTGATTCGCGTGTCCGGGTCGCAGTTGATCGTGCTTTCGAGTCCTCTGACAGTCACCGGCTGCGCGGATGTCGTCGGGCCAGTGGTGGTCACCAACATCGACAACGGCGATTCGGCGACCAGTGTCGGGGTGGGCTTCACGTACCGGATCGCAAAGCCGGTCATCGTTTCGGTGACGCCGACAACGATCGGTGGATCCACGACCATAGTCGTGCTGAACGCACAAGGCGTGGCACGCATCATCATTGGCGGCGTGCAGGCGACGATCATTAGTCAGACGGTCAATCCGGACGGCACGACGACCTTCGTGGTGCAGGTTCCACCAAACCTGAAGCTCGACACAGTTGCCTGTCCTGGCGTCTCCGGCGCAACCGCGCCGCAGCCGACAGCGTTCGATGTCACCTATACGAGTGCTACGACCGGTTGCACCGACACAGCGGCCAAGGCTCTCATCGTGTCGCCGGCCGGCGTCGCAGTTCTCACATTAGTCCCGCCAGCGTTCGCGCCGTTCGCGGGCGTCATTACGCCGGCGACCGCCGGCCCGCCGCCCACACCAGCTACCGTCGTCGTGACGCCGAGCTCGCAGACAGTGAATGCCGTGAATACTGGCAGCGGGCCGCTGACGATCACAGCCGTCACGCAGACTCCAGCGGGCGGCACGGGCTGCACGCGATTCAACGTGGTCACCGGCGCCACTCCGGCGACGCTGGCCCAGTGCGATACGTTCCCCATCATCGCCAGTTACAACGCGCCCACCACGCCGACACCTGTACCGGATCAGTGTCAAGTGACATTGATAACCAACGTCGGCAACCGGACGCTGACATTGATTGGTACCTCCCAGTGAGGCGAATCTCGGTGAGTTTCTGACAGACCGCCCCTTCGGGGGCGGTTTGTTTCTTTGGGCGACGGGTTGCGCTGCTCGAGTTTGTTGAGCAGAATTCAACCTCTTACGTAAATGGCTCAGCCGGCGAGCAGTCCAAAAATCGAAGAGTTGCGCTTTCGGGTGAAGACCGACCCGAAGAGCCGGCTTTTCTACCCCTTGGCCGAAGAGCTCCGAAAGATCGGCCGCTTCGAGGAAGCGGAACAGGTTCTGCGGAGCGGACTGACGTATCACGCCGCCTACCTCTCCGCATGGGTCGGCCTCGGCCGGATCCTGAGGGAGCAGGACAAGCATCGCGAAGCCTCCGAGGCGCTGTCGAAGGCTCTGCAGATCGATCCGGGGAATGTCGTTGCCGCCCGCTTGCTGGCTCAGTCGTACTACGACCTCGGCGACAAAGTGGAAGCGATCAAGAAGTACAAGCTCGTTCGCGCTCTGCTGCCTGCGGACGAAGATCTGGCCTCAGTGATCGAGAAACTGGAGCGGGAGCTGAATCCCGTGAAGGTCTCATCGGTGGAGTTGAGTGAGCCGCCGACGTTCGAGCGCCTGGCGACGGAAGAGACTCCATTCAAGATCGACGAGAGCCGGGCCATTGTCGAAGCCGACCGATCGATCGTTGAGGAGAAACGAAGAGAACTCGAGGCTGGTGACGCGGAGCCGATGCGCGCCGCCCACGACGCCAGTCCGTTCGAAGACCCCGCTCCGGCGTACACCACGGCGACGCTCGACGTGGAGCGTCCACCTGGCGTGCATGTCAATACCGTTCCGCAGAGCGCCGGGGTTCCCACTCCGTTGCCGGACGAAGAAGCCGCGTCGAACGTTTTCGCACCCGTGGAAACGGCGGGGGATCTCACCGCCACGCTCACCATGGCCGATCTGTACGTGCAGCAGGGGCTTCCCGATCAGGCTCGGCAGATCTATGAAAAGATCCTTCAGCGCGACCCCGACAATCGCGAAGTGCGCGACAAGCTCTCGTCGCTCTCCCGTCCCTCGCCTTCGGAGCCGGCTGCAAAGCGGGAGAATCCGAAAGTGACACGACTCGAGCAGTGGCTGGCCAAGGTGAAGCGCGAGGAAGGACGTGTTTAGATCCGTGCTCGAGGCCATCCGCGATCGAGTGGACGGTACCCTGGCCGTCACTTTGATCGGGTTGGACGGAATACCCATCGAGACGATCAACCGGGATTCGGTTCCGCTGGAGACGATGGGCGCGGAATTCGGCGGCTTCATCAAGACGATCCGCGCGGCGAACACAGATCTGAGCACCGGCGACGTGCTTCAGTTCTCGCTCGTGACCGAGAAGTACATCGCGTTCCTCTCAGCCGTGACCGGCGACTACTACCTCCTGCTTGTGATGCGGCCTGACGGAAACTACGGCCGCGCGCGCTTTGAGCTTGCCCGGGCCCGGCACTCGCTGCGCGATGAGTTCGACTGAGGCATGCATTTGACGTTCAAAGAGATTCTGCAGCTGATCGACAAAGTCGCCGACCGCGGAATCGCGGCGGTCGAAGTGGAGCAGGCCGGCGTTCGTGTCCGCATCGAAGGCAAGGGCAACACTCCGCAAGTCATTCCTGCATACATCTCCGATGTGAAGCCGAACGCTCTTCCGGCCGCGCCAATCGCTGCGATTGCTGCCGGTGCGGCGCCGGCGTCCGCGCTACAGGCTGCGGAGGCGGATAGCGAAGCAGGACTGCACGTAATTACCTCGCCGATCGTGGGAACTTTTTATCGCTCCCCGAACCCCGAGTCGGAGGTCTTCGTCAACGTGGGCGACCACATCGCCAAGGGAAAGGTGCTCTGCATCGTTGAAGCGATGAAGCTGATGAACGAGATCGAGTCCGACGTCGACGGCGTCGTGGTCCGGGTCTACCCTCAGAACGGGCAGCCTGTCGAGTACGGTGAGAAACTCTTTGCGGTGAAACCGTAATGCGCTCGCCGGCTCCATGATCTCCAAAGTCCTCATCGCCAACCGAGGCGAGATCGCCCTCCGAATCATCCTGGCGTGCAAAGAAATGGGGCTCAAGACGGTGGCCGTCCATTCCGAGGCCGACCGCGATGCGCTGCACGTGCGCTATGCGGACGAAGACGTCTGCATCGGACCGGCTCTCTCTCGGCAGAGCTATCTGAACATCTCCTCGATCATCGCTGCCGCTGAGATCACCGGAGCGGATGCCATCCATCCGGGCTATGGTTTCCTCGCGGAAAATGAGCACTTCGCGGAGATCGCCAACGAATGTGGACTGACGTTCATCGGACCGACTCCCTCCGCCATCCGCACGATGGGCGACAAGTCGAAAGCGCGCGAGACGGCGAAGAGCATCGGCGTTCCCATCCTGCCCGGAAGCGATGGTCCGGTGCGGACCTACGAAGAGGCTGTCGAGGTTGCGAAGTCGATCGGCTATCCGGTGATTCTCAAGGCATCGGCGGGTGGGGGAGGCCGCGGCATGCGCATCTGCACCAGCGAAACCGACATGAAAGGGGCGTTCGATACCGCTCGAAGCGAGGCGGAGCGCGCCTTTGGCTCGGCCGATGTGTACATCGAGAAGTACCTCGAGCATCCGCGCCACATCGAGATTCAGGTCTTTGGCGACACGCAAGGCCGCATCGTCTCCCTCGGCGAGCGCGATTGCTCGATTCAGAGGCGGCATCAGAAGCTGATCGAGGAGTCTCCCTCACCGGCCCTCACCCACGATCTGCGGAAGGCCATGGGAGAGGCGGCTATTCGGCTGTGTCAGGCAGTGAACTACGTCAACGCCGGAACGATCGAGTTCCTCTTTCAGGATGGACAGTTCTATTTCATGGAAATGAACACCCGCATTCAGGTCGAGCATCCGGTGACCGAAGAAGTGACCGGAATCGATCTGGTGAAGGAGCAGATCCGGGTGGCGTCGGGCCTGCCACTAGTGGTGCCGAACGGCGATTTCCGGCTGCGCGGGCACGCCATCGAATTTCGCATCAACGCTGAGGATCCGGTGACCTTCGCTCCGCATCCGGGGAGAATTCGTGAATTCAATGTCCCGGGCGGTCCCGGCGTGCGGGTCGACACTGCCGCGTATCGCGACTACGTCATACCTCCTCATTACGACTCGCTGATCGCCAAGCTGATCGTGCACGGAACGACCCGGCAGGAAGCGATCGCCCGCGGTCGGCGCGCGCTCGAGCTTTTCATCGTGGAAGGAGTGAAGACCTCAATCCCACTTCACCGGAGGATTCTTGACGACGAGCGCTTCATCTCCGGGGATTTCTCCACACGCTTCATGGAGGAGTTTGAATGGTGATTCGTGGTCGGCGGTTCGCGGTTCGCTAAACTGGTGGCTGCGAACAACGAACCGCGGGCCACGGATTACGAATGAAAATCTACGTCATCGGCTTCATGGGCGCCGGCAAGACCACAATAGGCCGGGAGTTGGCGGCGCGTGTCGACGCGCCGTTCTTCGACCTCGACGAGCTGGTCGAGTCCGCGGAGAAGATGACCATCAAGGACATGTTCGCCCAGCACGGCGAACCGTACTTTCGCAAGCGCGAACGGGACAT